>CALCRR010000267.1 GCA_937894495.1 uncultured Ruminococcus sp.
GGCGCAGCCATCAAAATCCTAGCAGCCACAAAAGCGCCCCCTCCCCTCCGGGGAGGACTCGAGCACTTGCCCACTTCACTAAGGTGCGGTAGGTGGGGGAAGCGACAAATTTTACAGAATTGGGCTTGAAATGTTGGCTGAGATGTGATATACTAATTGACATATATGATATATGTTTTATGAGGATATTATAAAGAAGTGAGGATATATACATGATATGCAATAATATTTTAGACGCCATCGGGCATACGCCGCTTGTCCGCCTGAACAGAATGACCGACGAGGACAGCGCCGAGATACTCGTCAAGTTCGAGGGGCTCAACGTGGGGGGCTCGATAAAGACCAGAACTGCCCTTAATATGATAGAGGCAGCAGAGCGTGAGGGACTTATCAGCAAAAGCTCGGTGATAGTTGAGCCGACCAGCGGCAACCAGGGGATAGGTCTGGCGCTTATCGGTGCGGTCAGGGGCTATAAGACCATCATAATCATGCCCGACTCGGTGAGCCATGAGAGAAAAATGCTGGTGGAGCACTACGGCGCTGAGGTAAGGCTGGTGCATGATGACGGCAATATCGGCGAGTGTATGGAGGAGTGCCTGCGTGCAGCACACAGGCTGCGTGAGGAGGACCCGAACGTTTATATTCCCCAGCAGTTTGAAAACAAGGCTAACCCCCAGGTGCACAGAGAGCGCACAGGTGTGGAGCTGATAGAGCAGGCAGGCAAGGAGATACACGGCTTTTGCTCAGGCTTCGGCACGGGGGGAACTATCAGCGGTATCGGCAGCGTGCTGAGGGAGAAGTTCCCGAATATCGAGATATGGACGGTGGAGCCTGAGAATGCAGCGGTGCTGGCAGGCGGCATGATAGGTACTCACCTGCAAATGGGCATAGGCGACGGCTTTATCCCCGAAAATCTGGACCGAAATATCTATGACCGCATTCAGATAATCACCGACGAGGAGGCTGTAAGGACCGCCAAGGAGCTGGCAAGTCTGGAGGGTATAATGTGCGGCATATCCAGCGGCACCAATGTTGCAGCCGCAAAGCTGCTGGCAAAAAAACTGGGCAGGGGCAAAACGGTGGTGACCATACTGCCCGACACCGCTGAGAGATATTTCTCGACGCCGCTGTTTGAATAGCTCACAAAAAGCTTGTGAGCTAAAAAACATAAAACTCTAAGGGAGCGGAAAATATGGGATTATTCGACAAGCTTTTCAAAAAGAATGAGGACGTAAAAGCGCCCGAAAAAGCGTCTGATGAGCCTGACAGCTTTGATACGCAGTACGGCAGGTTTTATTATGTGACCTATGAGAGCGCAGGGGAGTACGGCTATGAGTGCTATATAGACTGGTATCCCGACGGCAGAGCGCAGGAGCTCACCGAGGTTTATATCGACACCGATACCCCCGAGACCACCGAGGCAGTGTTTTGCTATGCCAGGTTTGAAAAGCTGTTTGCCGACAGAGAGCGCACCGACCGTGAGATAAAAAAGCTCACCGCCGACTATTTTATTTTAAGACCCGAGCTGACGGGCGGAGATATCTCGCAGGAGGAGCTTACAGAGGACATGGAGATATCCTGGATAGGATTATACCGAAACGGAAACACCGTGTTCTCAATAAATGAATACAGCCTTGAGGCTGAAAATATCAGCGTTATCATAAAGGCTGACGGCAGTAGGGAGATAAGCTATGTAACAGGCGAGCACGAGGACCGCAGGGAGCACTGCGATAAGCTGTAAGCCTTTGCCTGGCACAACATCAATGATCGGGAGAAAAGACTATGGCATTTGATCTTAACGACCTTAAAGACTACTGCTATCATGACGGAACTATCACCGAGCTTAATTATTTCGGCTTTCGGGGGGAGTTCCCCGAAGATGAGACAGAGCGCTCGGGGCTTGTGGGCTTTTATTATTATTTTGAGCCCCACATAAGTCGGGTCATTCCCCAAAGGTTTTATGAATGTAAGTTTTGCGATATCATATCCTTCGATATCGAGCCAAAGGACGGGGGATATGATGTAAAGCTGTGCGCCGAGGGCATTTTTGGTGATATGAAAAGGGAGTTTTTCTGCGCTGAGTTCCACTGCGAGCTGGTGAGCTGTATGCTGTACAAATACTTCGGTATGTCCTACAAAAATCTTTACAGCCCTCAAAGGGTCAAGCAGGCTGAGAAATACATAGCTGATGAATATTTCAAGAGCGAGGAGACCTTCGACCTTGGGCGGGGTCATACCCTTGTCTGCAAAAAATACGCTTATGAGGAATACAAAAACCACAGGCTGACCGGGTGCTTCAACGTCGGCAAATACACGCTGAAAAGGGACGGTGAAGATATCTACGGCTTTATCTGCTCAGACGACCACTTCGGCGGACGTGGTTTTGATATCATCGAACACAGCAGCGGTCACCGCTATCTGTGGTATCACACCGACCTGTACGGCATAAGCTTTGTGGATATCGACACGCTGCAGGCTTACAGCTACATTCCCGAGGGCTTGCAGCACGACTATCGCAGCGAGCTGGGGGAGTCGTTCATAATAACCGATGTTCACTACGACAGGTCCACCGACCTCGTTGCATACGGCGGCTGCCGCTGGGCAGGTCCCGGTGAGGTCTTTGTGGGCGATCTTAAAGCCCCCCTCGCCTTCGACCCCGTGCTCACAGACCTGAGAGCTTTTGCAGACCCCGACAACGAGCTGTGCTGTGACCTTGATTTTGTCCGCTGGGAGAATGACGCTGTTGTTATAATAAACAGCGACGAGCACAAGGAATGCAGGATAACCATTGATGAGATAAGAAAACTCAGAGAGCAGAAGAAGCCGTGATATGACGGGAAAGCTCCCGATCATAATATAAAAACAGACATAAAAAACCGACCCTGTGCCAGAAAGCACAAGGTCGGTTTTGAATTATAAGCTGGTAGCCGGACTCGAACCGGCGACCTGCTCATTACGAATGAGCTGCTCTACCAACTGAGCCATACCAGCGTGGTCAGTTCAACCGACCATATTATTATACAACATCGCACCCGATTTGTCAAGTGGTCGTGAGTAAATTATCACGGTTTTTGCACGAATTACGCAACAGTGAGAAAATTACAGACAAACCATTAGCTCAAAGGTCAAGTCATGCTGCTTAATTATGTTCTGCCCGTTGTACAGTGGGTAGAGCATACAGCATTTAACCAAATATCTGTGATTTACAAATGTTACTTTACCGCCGCTGCGGCTTTTTTCATTATTTCTGGTTTTGCGACAGCTCTTTAAGCTCTCTGCCGTCTTTCAGCAGGTCGTGCAGCGTCTGCTCGTCGGCGCTTGCAATGGCGTCACGGTATTCGGTCAGGCGCTTGATGATACAGTCTATCTCGAACACCAGCGGCTGTGCGTTCATCAAAAACAGCGCCGTCCACATATCCTCGTTGAGCTTTGCGACTCTTGTGAGGTCCTTGAATGACCCTGCCGAAAAGCCCGACTGCTTCAACAAGCTGGGGCTCTTGACATACGAGCTTGAAACTATGTGCGCCAGCTGTGAGGTAAAGGCTATGACCGAGTCATGCTCCTCTGCGGTAGCTACCACAACCTTGGCAAAGCCTATCTCATACGCAAGGTTTGATATCTCTCTCACTGCCTTTATGGGGGTGTCGTCGGTGGGAGTTATGATAAAGCTTGCTTTCTCAAACAGGTTGTCCACCGAGTATGCAAAGCCCGAGAACTCTCTGCCTGCCATTGGGTGACAGCCCAGAAAAATGACCCCCTCCTCGCTGAGGGGCTTCTCCACCGCCGAAACTATCTCACGCTTTACGCCGCAGGTATCTAAAACAATGCCGCCCTTTCTGAACTTTGATCTGTTCTCGATGATAAAGTCGATAGTCTGCCTTGGGTGCAGACAGATGATGACCACATCGCAGCCTGCCAACTCGTCGGCGGTTATCTCACCGTCGATAGCCTCCTGAGCCAGCGCCCCTGCGATAGGCGCCCTGTTTATATCCAGACCAAAGCAGCTGTAGCCTGTGTTTTTCTTTATAGATTTAGCCAGTGAGCCGCCGATAAGACCCATACCAACTATGCCGATCTTCATGATGATCTTCCTCTCTTTTTTAACTGTCAAGCCTTTGCAGGTGAGGTGCTCAAGCCCCTCTGCTTTATTGCTTTTATGTAATAAAGTATACCACCATAATACTGATTTGTCAAGTGTGTCCTCGGGCGGTCCTCACCGGACGGGGTATTTCCCCCACCGATCGCACTATTGTGGAGTGGGCAAGCACTCGAGTCCTCCCCGGAGGGGAGGGGGTG
>CALCRR010000268.1 GCA_937894495.1 uncultured Ruminococcus sp.
GGGGGTTTGTGCGCTCTTTTTGTTTTTGAATGTTAGTTTTTGTTTTCAAACTTTATTCTCCTTAATTATTTTATTTATTCTTCAAGCTCGCCGCAAAGCGCCCAGTTCATCGCTTTTGTGATGCGCACCTTTACAAACTCGCCTATGTATTTTTTATCGCCCTTTACCTCAACGATAATATTCTCGTCGGTCTTGCCAGTGATGTACTCGTCAGAGGTCCTGCCCTCGCCCTCAACAAGTATCTCCACCGTCCTGCCCACAAATCTGCCAAGCCACTGCGAGGTTATCTCACGCTGCTCCATAAGCAGCTCTCTCAGCCACAGACCCTTCTGCTTATCGCTTATGCCGTCCTCCATTTTTGCTGCAGGCGTTCCGCTCCTTCTGGAATACACAAAGGAGTAGATATTGTCATACCTGACTCTTTTAATGATATCCTTGGTCTCGCAGAACTCCTCATAGGTCTCCCCCGGGAAGCCCACAATAAGGTCGGTGGTGAATGAGAACTCGGGGTCTCTCGCTCTGGCATAGTCGATTATCTCAAGATATTTTTCGGTGGTATACCGCCTGTTCATCAGCTTTAATATCCTGTCAGACCCTGCCTGAACGGGCAGATGAAGGTGAGTGCATATCTTCTCACAGTCTATTATGGTGTCGATAAGCTCTTTTGAAGCGTCCTTGGGGTGGCTGGACATGAACCTTACCCTGAACTTGCCCTCGATATCGTTTATATCTCTCAGCAGCTTAGGAAAGCCGTAGGCATAGGAATTAACATTCTGCCCCAGCAATGTTATCTCCTTATAGCCCGACTCCACAAGCCCTTTCACCTCGCTTATGACCGCTTCGGGCTTACGGCTGCGCTCTCTGCCCCTTACATAGGGCACTATACAGTATGTGCAGAAGTTGTTGCAGCCATACATTATGGGCACAAAGGCTCTCAGCTTGTCCTCTCTCAGCTGGGTGAGCTCCTCGTCTATCTCGGTGCAGCTCTCCGACTGGTTAAACAGCCTTTTGCGCTTTGAGATGACCTCCCACAGCATTGAATACATATCTCTGTAGGCAAAGGTGCCGAACACCAGGTCCACCTGCCTGTAGGACTCCTTTATCTTATCGGCGACCTGCTTTTCCTGAGCCATGCAGCCGCAGATACCTATCACAAGCTCCTTATTGTTCTCTTTGAGCTTTTTAAAGCTGCCGATATTGCCGAACACCCTGTCCTCGGCATTTTCACGCACGGCGCAGGTATTTAACAGTATCAGCTGAGCCGCTTTGAGGTCATCGGTGAACTCATAGCCCACCCTTGCCAGCATACCCTTTATCTTCTCGCCGTCGCTGACATTCTGCTGGCAGCCGTAGGAATGGACATAGGCAAGGGGCGCAGCACCCTTTAGCTCCCTGTACCTTTCAGACCAGCCTATGAGCTCCCTCTCGGCGTCGGTCCTGTCTTTATCATATGTATAATTATCAGGCATATTATCCTCATTTCACGATATACTTATTTTCATTTGCATACTCTATTATTATATAACTTTTTGCAGGTTTTGTCAACTGTCAAAAAAGGTTTTTCCTCCACAAAGGCAAGAAAACCAGAGGCAAGAGGCAAGACAACGGTACGCCTGCGGCGAATTATATTTCTTGTCCTCTTTGCGGATTAATTATCTTGCTTTAAGTAAATTAATTTGATAATCAATAAGTGGGCAGGCACAGCTTGTACAAATGCCCGGTAAAAAGTCTGTCCCCCTCGTTCATACGGGGGAGACAGACATAAATCTTTGCGGTCAGGACAGATCATCTGCGGTGGTGCTCATGGCGGCGGTCGTTTTCATCTTCTTCGTTCTCGCTGCCGCTGTTGTTGCTGCTGTTATTTCCTCTGCAGCCGCAGCCTGCGCCCTCTTCAAGCCCCTTGGGGAAGAACTCATCAGTGGGAAACTCGATATTCTCGAATATCTCGCAGGGCGAACCGCTCACTGCTGAGGTGCACTCGCTGCCGGGTACGCAGTATTCATAGATAGGCACCATAACAGGCACAGGTCTTGAAAGTGAGATTATGGCAAAAATGCCGATGGTGATATAAACATTTCTGTCACGGCATCTCTCATCATTTGCGCCAAGGGCTCTGTCATCATCATGCTTATGCCTGCGGCGCTTGCCCAGCCTTGTATCAAGGCACATGGGCGCTGCTATATCCACAGAAGCGGTAGGCAGTGTGCATACCGAGCTGCAGCAGGCACAGCCCGTGGTCTGGTCCTCCTGCACCGATTCAAGACCGCTGTCTGAAACAAAGCGCTGGGTGCCGCCGTCGCTGCCGAAAAGTATCACCTTTTTCTTCACATCAGCAGTGCCGTATACCACCACGGGAGGTGTGTTCTCGCCGTTGTATACCTCTATCTGCGCTCTGAAATGGTAGGTAACATCTACTGAGTAAAAGCCCTTGTTAAAGGCTACGGGCGAGATTGAAAAGTCAACGTCGGTAACGTCGATAGACTGTGTTTTGATGTATTCCGCATCGTTGATAAGATCCTGGTCCTCATTGTCGAAATCGAACTCAACGTCCTCCAAGCAGTCCTGAGAGCTGCAGGAATCGAAAACTCTCATAGCGTCGATGCAGACAGCTTCGCTGAACCTGCCATCGGGTCTGTTGTTAGCTGCACTCATAGTATATTCCTCCTGAAATGATTTTGGAAGTATCGTTACTTCTCTACATCATATTCGATAAAATAAAAAAGTGTGCAGAAAAATGCTTATCTTTCCGCACACATATTAATTATTATTCAGGTTTAAAAAATATCATCAGGTATTCTTATCCACCGTCTTGAACTGCTTCAGGTTGCCTATCTTCTCGTTTCTTTCATCAAGCACCTTTTCCACCTCAGACCAGTCAAGCCCCTGATTGACCGCCAGCACCATAACGTGGTAAAGCAGGTCGTTTATCTCGTTTTTGAGCTCTTCATTATCGCCGTTTTTTGCAGCTATCACCGTCTCGGTGGCTTCCTCGCCTATTTTCTTGCATATCTTGTCAACGCCCTGCTGATAGAGATAGCAGGTGTATGATTTTTCGGGGGCATTGCCGTTATCAAGGTCAAGCTTTCTCTGCTTTAATACCTCGAATATCTCCTGGTAAACTGTCATTTATTCTTCCTCCTCATTATACATCTCATTGAAAAAGCAGCTGTATGAGCCTGTGTGGCAGGCAGCACCCGTCTGGATAACATTTAAAAGCAGCGTGTCGTCATCGCAGTCGGAATAGACCGATACCACCTTTTGCAGATGACCGCTGGTAGCGCCCTTGTTCCAAAGCTCCTGCCTTGATCTGCTCCAGTACCAGGTATAGCCTGTCTCAAGGGTCTTTTTAAGGCTCTCCTTGTTCATATAGGCGAGCATAAGGACTGTTTTTGTGTTCACCTCAAAGGCTATGGCAGGTATCAGCTCTGCCTTTTTAAAATACCTGTCAAGGTCATTTATGTCGATCTTTACTTTGCTCATCTTATCATACCTCGTCACTTATCTTATTGCCGTTTTTGTCGAAAGTTCTGCGCAGTGCGCTCTCCACGGGCAGTACGGTAAAGATCATCGCTATTACCTGCATTACCTCCAGCACGCAGCCTGCTATGCTTACGGTGTCCTCGCTTTTGCCGATAAGAAACAGGTTATAAGCCACGGTAACAGCCAGCATAATGATACCAGCCTTCTGCCAGACCTCACCAAGCTTGCGGTGTGCAAATCTCCATGTATTCTCATTAAGGCAAGCCATTTTTGTTCTGTAGCCATAGAGATAATTTATTTTCTCGGGCGGCTTTTTCTCAAACCGCCTGCCGAAAAGCACCATATCCGCAGGAATTATCAGGGTAAAAGCGAACATCATTATCCAAAATGCCATGTTATCCTCCTAGTCGTCTACAACTGCCACCTGATAATCGTCCTCATATATCTCCTTGCTCACATAGTCGGTGAAAACTATATCATAAGGCACGCTGTATTTATCCAGCAGCGACATGAGTATCTCAGCCTTTTCACGCATTTTCTCAAACTGCGAGGTCTTGAAATAAGTCACAGCTCCCTGCGGATTATCATTATCCTTGCCGTAAAAAGGCGGCTCGGGCAGGTTTTCAAGAAACCATTTGTGGGTATTGTCATAAAGCTTTGCGTCCTCGGGACTGTAAACGCCGTCCCTGACCCTGCGCCAGTTAAGTATGAACAAGCCCACAGGCTTGCCTGTTTTATAAGCAAGCTCTCTGCCCTGAATACGCATATATTTTTTCATCGTACTATTATTCCCTTACTGCGGCAGTCCTCCTTGACCTGACCCACCGTCAGCTCCCTGAAATGGAACAGCGACGCTGCCAGCGCTGCCGAGCAGTCGATCTTTATAAATGCGTCTGCAAAATCCTCCAGCTTGCCTGCGCCGCCGCTGGCGATAACCGGTATCTTCACCGCATCGACCACGGCTTTGAGCATGGGTATATCAAAACCGCCCCTTACTCCGTCAGTGTCGATAGAGTTAAGGCATATCTCCCCTGCGCCCAGCTGCTCGCACCTTTTCACCCAGTCGATAAGGTCTATCTTCATATCTATCCTGCCGCCGTTGATATAAACTGTCCATTTATTTGGACTTATCATCTTAGCATCAACACCCACGCATATGCACTGGCTGCCGAAGATATCAGCACCCTCCTTGATAAGCTTGGGATTCTGCACCGCCTGAGAGTTTACCGATACCTTATCAGCACCCGCTCTCAGGGTATCTCTTATATCGTGAACGGTCTTTATACCGCCCCCCACTGTAAGGGGCACAAAAACTTTTTTTGCCGTTTCACGCACAACATCGAGTATAACTCCCCTGCCCTCGTGAGAGGCTGTTATGTCGTAAAAAACTATCTCGTCGGCGCCCTGCAGGTTGTACTCATAAGCACACTGCACAGGGTCGCCTACCTCTTTTATTCCCTCAAAATTAACGCCCTTTACCACCTTGCCGTCACGGACGTCAAGGCAGGGTATTATTCTTTTTGCAAGCATATTTTACCTCCCCGACATCTCAGCAAAGTTTTTAAGTATTTTAAGCCCCGTCTCACCGCTCTTTTCGGGGTGGAACTGGCAGCCGAAAACATATTTGCCGTCCCCCACCACCGCAGGTACCTTTGAGCCGTACTCGCAGTAGGCATACAGATTTTTATCCTCGCAGAAAGCCTTGTAGCTGTGTACGAAATACACATACTCGTCCTTTGCAAGACCGTCAAAAAGCCTGCTGTCGTGGTTAAATTCAAGCTTGTTCCAGCCCATGTGGGGTATCACAAGCTCGGGCTCGTTGATCTTGTCAACATAGCCCCCCACCAGTCCGAGACCGCTGCACTCCTCAAACTCATAGCTTTTTTCAAACAAAAGCTGCATACCAAGGCAAATGCCCAGAAACGGTTTGAACTGCGCCTGGTCCTTTATAACATCAACAAGACCGCTGAGCCTGAGCATATTCATAGCCCAGGGAAAAGCTCCCACACCCGGCAGGATAAGGGCGTCTGCACTCAGTATATCCTCCTTTTTATCGGTGAGCCTGCTCTCATGACCCAGATGGTCAAGGGCGTTTTTTACAGAAAAAATATTGCCTGCGCCGTAGTCGATAACAGCTATCATTTAAAGCACTCCTTTTGTCGAAAGTACACCCTTGCCTGTCAGGGTCATAGCGTCCTTCAATGCGTGGGCGACTGCTTTGAACATGGCTTCTGTTATGTGGTGGTCGTTCTTGCCGTATTCCTCTTTAATATGCAGAGTTATGCCTGAGTTAAAAGCAAAGGCTCTGAAAAACTCCTCCGCAAGGCAGGTATCAAACTCACCTATCCTGTCATCGTGGAACTCGGCATCAAACACCAGAAAGGGTCTGCCGCTTATATCCAGCGAGCAGAAAGCCAGCGCTTCGTCCATAGGCACAAAGGCTGAGCCATAGCGTGCAATGCCGCCCTTATCCCCCAGCGCCTCGGCAAAAGCCTTGCCCAGACAAATGCCGGTGTCCTCCACCGAGTGATGACCGTCAACATTAAGGTCGCCGTTACATCTCACATCAAGGTCGATGCCGCTGTGAACGCCGAAAGCTGTGAGCATATGGTCAAAAAAGCCTATGCCCGTGTCGATATTCACCTTGCCCTCGCCGTCCAGCTTGACAAATATCTCTATATCGGTCTCTTTGGTTTTTCTTTTTATCTCAGCTGTTCTCATTTTTCTCACCTGCTTAACATACCGTTATAAGTAAACACCAGTATCTCGGCAACTATCGACGCCAATACTGCAAAAATATCAAGAAAGATAAAGGGCAGGCAGCGTTTAAGATACTCGCCCTTTATCCAAAATCTTTTGGGGTCTCTTTTTTTATACCTGAGCGTCAGGGTATTGTCCCTTTTTAGCTGCTTTCGGTATATTTTTTCGTCATACCCGTATCTTCCCGTAAAGCTGTAGCTTTTTCCGTCTGCTTCCAGCTGGGCAAGGGGCTTGAAGGGGTAGGCTATCTCCTCCTTCTCCTTACCTTCGCCGCCCTCGCTGTCCCCGGGCTCGTCATCTGTGGGTATGCGCTTTATAAGGTTGGCAGCCACCGCCGCATTTACCTTGCCCTCGCCCTTTTTCCAGAAGATCTTGACTAAGAGCCAGTAGAGCGCCAGCGCCAGCGGAAGTATGACACCTGCCGCCGCAGTAGCTGCGATCATTATTTTAAGCCTTGCCATAGCTTACTCAAATCTTACCTTTATAGCGTTGGCGTGAGCTGTAAGACCCTCTCTTTCAGCCACCAGAACAATATCGTCCTTGGCATTTCTAAGTGCGTCCTCAGTGTAATATATAAAGCTTGAACGCTTCTCAAAGCTGTTTACACCCAAGGGTGAGAAGAACCTTGCTGTACCGCTGGTGGGCAGCACGTGGTTAGGTCCTGCATAATAATCACCAAGGGGCTCGGAAGCGTACTGACCTAAGAAGATCGAGCCAGCGTTATCCAGCCTGCCCACGTATTCCAGAGGGTTCTCAAAGAGGACTTCCAGGTGCTCGGGAGCGAACTTGTTAGCCATATCCACAGCCTCGTCCTTGGTATTGCATATTATGGCAGCGCCGTAGTTTTCAAGAGAATACCTGATTATATCTCTTCTTTCAAGATACTCCAGCTGTCTCTCAAACTCCTTGATAGTATCATCGGCAAGCTTCTCGCTGGTGGTGACAAGTATTGCCGACGCCAGCCTGTCGTGCTCTGCCTGAGACATAAGGTCTGCCGCCACAAATTTTGGGTCGGCGGTCTCGTCAGCCATTACCAGCACCTCGCTGGGGCCTGCCACCATGTCGATATCCACCACGCCGTAAAGCAGCTTTTTGGCGGTAGCCACATAGATATTTCCCGGTCCCACTATCTTGTCCACCTTGGGTATCTCCTCGGTGCCGTATGCCAGCGCAGCTATCGCCTGTGCGCCGCCCGACATGAACACTCTGTCAACGCCGCAAAGCCCTGCTGCGACCAGAATATCCTTATTGGGAGTACCGTCTTTGAGGGGCGGTGTTACCATTATTATCTCTTTGACTCCTGCTATCTTTGCAGGCACAGCGTTCATCAGCACCGAGCTTGGGTAAGCTGCCGTGCCGCCGGGGACATAAAGTCCCACCTTGTCAAGTCCCCTGACCTTCTGACCCAGAATACAGCCGTCAGCCTTGGCATTGACAAAGCTCTGTGACTTCTGTCTCTGGTGGAAGTCGGTTATATTCTCGATAGAATTGAGCAGCGCTTCAACAAATCGCGGATCTGCTTCCGAAAGTGCGTCGTTTATAACGTCTCTCGGCACCTCATAATACTGCGGCAGCTTGCCGTCGAACTTTTCGGTATAAGCCTTTACCGCAGCGTCGCCGCCCTTTCTTACGGTGTCGATTATCTCATTCACCACCGCCGATACCTTTTTATCAGTCTCTCCGTTACGCTCTTCAAGCTGCTTGAAGAACTCCACCTCGTCCTTGCCGTTGACGAAAATTTTCTTTATGATAGACATTTTTCCCGTCCCTTTCTACTTATCTAAATTTTTCTCCACGAGCTCAACAAAGCTCTCTATCTCATTCTGTCTCATCTTCATGCTTACGGTATTAACTATCAGTCTTGCAGAGATAGGGCAGATATCCTCGATGACCTCCAGCCCGTTCTCTTTAAGGGTAGTGCCTGTTTCCACGATATCCACAATACCGTCTGCCAGCTCCAGCAGGGGTGCCAGCTCCACCGAGCCCTCTATCTTGATTATCTCAACGTCCATACCCTTAGCTTCAAAATGCTTTCTTGTTATGTTGGGATATTTGGTCGCCACCGTCTTTACACTGTAGCCGCCGTAAAAACCCGAACCTTTTTTTGTCGCCAGTGCAAATTTACACCTGCCGAAGCCGAGGTCGCAAAGCTCAAAAAACTTGCCCTGCATCTCCTGAATGGTATCCTTGCCCACAACGCCCATATCGCACACGCCGTGCTCAACATAGGTTATAACATCGTTTGCCTTGGCAAGTACCACCTCTAAATTGCCGTCGGGCACGGGCAGTATCAGCTTTCTGCCCTTTTCCCTGATAGCTGTACAGTCATAGCCTATCTTTTCCAGCAGACCGACCGTATCTTTTTCAAGCCTGCCCTTTGTAAGAGCTATTCTCAAAGGCTTATTCATAATTATATTTTCCTTCCCCTCCGGAAGCAAGAACGCTTCGCTGTCAGAGGCAAGAAGCAAGACCTTTATACGCCTGACGGCGCTTTTTCCTGCTTTTTGCTCTCTTATATTTTATTTTCGGTGATCTCCTCACCGACTGTTATTATTGTGGAAATGCCCTTGCTTTTGGCAAACTCCACCGTCTGCTCGTATGTATTGAAAAGTGAATGCTCCACCTTCATGCCCTCTCTCACCAGCTTCTGAGCATGAGCCATAGCCTCCACCACATAGCCCTTTTCGCCGAATATCACTGCATCCGCAGGCTTAGCCGAGGGGTTGGCACCTATCTTTTCAAGATGTCTTGCCACCTGGTCAACCTTTATGCCGAAGCCCACCGCAGGCATATCCTTGCCGAAGGAGCTTATAAGATTATCATATCTGCCGCCCTTTAGCACCGAGTCGCCCACCTCTGAGAGATAGCCTTTGAAAACTATGCCCGTATAATAATCGGTATGGCTGACTATGCCCAGGTCCACCGAGATATTGCCCTCATAACCAAGGCTTGAAAGCCTTGTAAAGACCTTTCTCAGATTATAAAGAATACCTGTTATCTTATCATTTGCGTAGATATCGCTCGCCTTGTCAAGCACCTCGATACCGCCGAAAAGGCTGGGCAGCTGCTTTAACGCCTTTGTTATATCGTTATCGCCTATCTCGTCCAGCAGGTCGTTGAGTGCAGGATAATTCTTTGAGGATATGAGCATTCTTATCTCCTCAACAACGTCCTCGTCTATATCCAGCTGAGCCACCAGCTCCTTGAAATAGCCGATATGACCTATTTCCAGTCTGAAATTATCCTTATCAAAGCTTGCCAGAGCTTCAACGGCAGTACAAAGCACCTCATAGTCGGCTCTCTTGCAGTTCTCACCGCCGATAAGCTCGATACCTGCCTGCACCACCTCGTCAGAGCGTCCCTTTAACAGCGCATTGTTTGAGAACACACTCTGGTTATAATAAAGTCTCAGCGGTGTCTGAGCCTCTTTCAGCCTTGTGGCTGCAAGCCTTGCTATGGGGATAGTGCAGTCGGGGCGCAGCACCATTAATCTGCCCTTTGAGTCGGTGAGCTTATAAAGGCTCTCCTGCCTGAAATTTCTGGCGCTGCCCATAAAGGCATCATAAAACTCGATACCGGGGGTGACCACCTCGCTGTAGCCGAAGCCCTCAAAAAGCTCTGCCAGAGTTTTCTCCACCTTGCGCCTTGCAAGGCAGTCCTCAAACAGCAGATCTCTTGTACCCTCGGGAGTTATAAGATCGTATCTTTTCATAATATTTTTCCTTTTCATTTACTTCACTGTAGTAAAGTGATATCATATTATCACAGTATCAGCATAAGATATTTTAACATATTGCCAAAGATTTGTCAACCGATTTGTGCAAAAAACCTAAATACAGTTGTAAATTATCTGTGAACTTGCGGCAAGCGGCTGCTCCTAAAAATTGAACAGCGATATCTGGTTTGACTTTGGTATATCGCCGAAGGCGCCTATCTTTTCCAGAGTTTCAACTACAGTTTTTGAGATACCGCTTTGCTGCTGGAACTCCTCTATTGAGATAAAGTCGCCCTTTTGCGCCTTTTCGTAAATGCTTATGGCAGCATTCTGTCCCACTCCGTTAAGGGCGCAGAAAGGCATTCTTATCTTGCCGTCCTCTATCTGGTAGATGTATGCATGGGACTTCATTATGTCGATAGGCAGAAACTCATAGCCGCGGCTGAGCATCTCGTTTGTGAGCATCAGCATATCCAGCACACCTGCGTCCTTGCCTGTGCGCTTTTCCTTGGGCATATTGTTCAGCTCGTCTATCTTGTTTCTCACCATGTAAATGCCCTTCATGGCTGTTTCGGCATCAAAGTCCTCACCTCTTACGGTGAAATATGTAGCATAAAAAGCCAGCGGCTCATGCACCTTGAACCAGCACAGCCTGATAGCTGCCGTAACGTATGCCGCAGCATGGGCTTTGGGGAACATATACTTTATTTTAAGGCAGCTGTCGATATACCACTCAGGCACATCGTGAGCTCTCATATCCTGCTTCATCTCGTCGGTGAGCAGCTTGGTGGCTTTGCCCTTACGGGTTATCTCCATTATCTTGAAAGCCAGCTTAGGCTCAAGCCCGTGGTGGAGAAGATACACCATGATACTGTCTCTCGTTCCGATCACCTGAGAGATATCGCAGGTGCCCTTTTGTATAAGCTCCTGAGCATTGCCCAGCCAAACGTCTGTACCGTGTGAAAGTCCCGATATCTGCAAAAGGTCAGAGAAATTCTTGGGCTTTGACTCCAGCAGCATTCCTCTTACAAAGGGTGTGCCCATCTCGGGTATGCCCAGTGTGCCTGTTTTGCAGAGTATGTCCTCCTCCGTCACCTTCAGCGACTCGGGCGAGGTAAACAGCGAATACACCGCAGGGTCTGACATGGGGCACTTGGTTATATCCATGCCCGTAAAATCCTCAAGATATTTATACATCGTGGGCACATCGTGTCCCAGCTCGTCAAGTTTAAGTATGGTATCATGCAGCGAGTGGAAGTCGAAGTGGGTAGTCACCATATCAGAGTCCACCTTATCGGCAGGGTGCTGCACAGGGGTGAAGTCATACACCTCATAATCACTGGGTATGACCACCATGCCGCCGGGATGCTGCGAGGTAGTTCTCTTTACATCAACGCAGCCGTTGATAAGCCTTTGTATCTCGGCATTATTGGCGCTCTTGCCCCTTTCCTCCAGATATTTTCTCACATATCCGTAGGCGGTCTTTTCGGCTACCTTGCCTATAGTTCCAGCCTTGAACACATGGTCCTGACCGAAAAGCTCTTCGGTATATTTATGCACCTTGCCCTGACAGTCGCCCGAGAAGTTAAGGTCGATATCGGGGGCTTTGTCGCCGTCAAAGCCAAGGAAGGTCTCAAAGGGGATATCGTGACCGTCACGGTGCATCTCCCTGCCGCAGTTGGGGCATACCTTTGGCGGCAGGTCAAAGCCCGAGCCGTACTCGCCGTGCTCGAACCACTCCGAATAATGGCAGTCCAGGCAGAGATAGTGGGGTATCAGCGGATTTACCTCAGAAATGCCCGACATAGACGCAACGAAGGACGAGCCTACCGAACCTCTAGAACCTACCTGATAGCCGTTTTCGTTTGAGTATGCCACCAGCTTTTGTGATATCATGTAAAGCACGGCAAATCCGTGCTTGATGATAGAGTCAAGCTCTCTTTTAAGTCTTTTATATACTATGGGGTGAACGTGCTCCTTGAAATACTCGTCCACCTTGACGTCCTCACCCTCGGGCACCTCAATGCTCATGGGGTCGCAGTCGCCGTATAGCTCGCAAGCCTTGCGCCAGCAGATTATCTGCAGCTCATACACTGCCCCCTCGATATACGGGGTATAGGTGCCGTTGGGGAAGGCTTTCAGGTCGGGGTCTATCATATCAGCCACACGGTTGGTGTTGGTTATAACGACCTCTCTCGCCTTCTGCTCACCCAGATATGAAAGCTCCTCCAGCATCTGGTTTGTAGATTTTAAATACAGCGGCGCCTGATTATCGCAGTCGCTAAAGCCCATAGACGCCTGTATTATCGCCCTGAACTTTGCGTCCTCCCTATTGAGGAAATGCACGTCTCCCGTAGCGCACACAGGTATGCCCAGCTCCTCGCCCAGCCTTACTATAAATCGGTTTATATCCTTAACGTCCTCGGCGGTGTGTATTCTGTCATAGGGCGGTCTTTCAGAGGTCAGCATGAACATATTGTTGCCGTCAGGCTGTATCTCCAGATAGTCATAAAAGCTGGCTATCTGCTTTATGTACTCATGGCTCTTGCCCTCTAAATACGCCTGAATGACCTCACCCCTCTCGCAGGCGCTGCCCAGTATAAGACCCTCTCTGTACTTTACAAGCTCAGACTTGGGTATTCTGGGTCTGCGCTTGAAGTATTTAAGGTTTGAGTCAGAGATGAGCCTGTAAAGATTTTTCAGACCTATATTGTTTCTTACTAAGATTATCTGATGATAAACGTCCTTTGTCTCAGTGACCTCATCATCGCTTGCCAGCAGACCGTTTATCATATCCACCGTTATCAGCAGCTGAGGGTGCTGCTCATTGAGCATTTTGCAAAGCTCGATAAAAATTTTACCCAGCACCTCGGCATCATCGCCGCCCCTGTGGTGGTTGAAATCGCCGTAGCCGAAATGCTCTGCCACAAAATTGAGCTTGTGCTTTTTTAGCTGCGGCAGCATTATCTGCGACATGGGCACAGTGTCTATGCTTGAATATCTGAATTTTATACCCAGCCTTTCGCAGGCAGCATTGATAAAGCCCGTATCGAAATTAGCATTATGTGCCACAAGGCAGGGCTTGTCTCCGCAGAAATCCATAAAGGCTTTCAGCGCCGTTTCTATATCAGCCTGACCCCTGACCATATCGTTGGTGATCTTGGTAAGGTTGCTGATAAAATCGGATATCTCACAGCCGGGGTCAACCAGCATATCAAAGCTGTCAACTATCTCTAAGTTTCTTATCTTGACTGCGCCTATCTCGATTATTTTATCCTCTTTGGGGTTAGTTCCCGTAGTTTCAAGGTCAAAGCAGATCACCTCGTCGGTAAGCTCTCTGCTGTCAACTCCCTTGAAAATATTTGTCTCATTGTTGACCTCATAAGCCTCGCAGCCGTAGATGACCTTGAAGTCTCCGCCGCCCTTTCTGATCTCAAGGCACTTGCTGCCCGCATCGGGGAAGCCCTGAACTACGCCGTGGTCGGTTATGGCAAGGGCTTTATGACCCCAGTTATATGCCTTTTCCACCAGCTTTTCGGGAGCCGCCAGCGCGTCCATCATAGACATATTGGTATGGCAGTGGAGCTCGACACGCTTTTCATCGCTGGTGTCCTTTTCGCTCTCACGCTTCACAAGCATTATATTGTTGGGCATGAGGTAGATGTTATGGTCAAAATCGTCCTCGCTTATCTCGCCGCTCACCAGTATGGTCTTGCCCTTTTTCATATGCTCCAGCATTGCCTCCAGCTGGGCTTTGGTCAGCCTTACATATCTGCCTGATTTGTTGGAGCCGATAAGCTTTAAGGAGTATGAGGAAGTATAATCGGTGATATAAAGTATGGCGATGAGCATACCGCTCTTGGTCTCCTTGGTCTCCACCTGGAAGATATCTCCCCAGACGGTGACGCTGCCGTTAAAGCCCTCCATACCCTCGCTGTCCATAGGCAGATTAGCTATGCTTGTGACCTTTTCCTCTGAATTTATAGGCGCACCTTTAAGCACCAGCGCATTGTCGCAAAGCAGCGAAAGTCTGGTGAAATCCACACTTGCAGTGCGAAACTGCGTAGCCTGCTGCTTGTTCTTATCGCCGTTTGCAGCAGGGTCGTTCTGCACAGCGCCGCTCGCACCGATATCAGGCACAGGCAGCGAGTTTAAAAACTCCTCCTGCTCTCTTAAATGCTCCTCCATATCGGTCATCAGCTTGCCTGCGAACTCTATAGTAGCCCTTGTTGAAAACAGCTCCTGCACCAGTGATGAAAAGGCAGAATATATCCCTGCCTTTTCAAGCAGGTCAAGTCCGCCGTGTTTAAGCTGCGCCTTGAAAACGCCCTCTGTGTATTCCACCTCGGCATTGTCAAGAAAGCCGTTTACAAAGGGGAACCTGCTTTTTAAAAACTTGCACAGCTCGCCGAAATAATCAGCCCCCAGCGTATCGGGAGTAAACTTCGGGCTGAGGGTGAAGTCGATAAGTCCCAGCGCACCCTTCATGCGCTGCTGCATCTGCATCAGCCCGTCAAAGCTCACAGGCTTTTCAAAGGCAGCCACACATTCAAGGGTCCTCATGTCCTCTGTGAATATAAGCTTTAATATCCTGCCGTTTTCCAGCTCGGCAGGTATGCAGCTTTTAAATGTATCAAAGTATTCACCGATAGTTACTCTACTCATTAAAAATCGTCCTTTAAAGCTTTTCTATCTCATCTAAAAGAGCCTGCAGAGCCTTGCTTTCATCAACGGTATAAAGCTTTTTGCCCTGCTTGAATATCACAGCCTGCCTGTCTCCGCCTGCAATACCTATATCAGCCTCACCCGACTCACCGATACCGTTGACCACGCAGCCCATAACTGCCACCTTTATATCCTTATCAATATCCTTGGTGGCTTCCTCCACCTGCTTAGCCAGACCTATAAGGTCTATCTTTGTTCTTCCGCAGGTAGGGCATGAAACTATCCTTACGCCGCTGCCCCTGCCTATGGCTTTGAGTATATCCTTAGCGGCATATATCTCCTTTTCGGGGTCATCGGTCAGCGAAACTCTTATAGTCTCGCCTATGCCGTCGGTCAGCAGTGAGCCTATGCCTATGGCAGACTTTATAAGCCCCATTCTCTCGGTGCCTGCCTCTGTCACGCCCAGGTGCAGCGGATAATCGCACACCTCGGCAAGCAGCCTGTATGCCTTTATCATGGTAGGCACGTCTGAGGATTTTATTGATATGACGATATCGTTAAAATCGCACTGCTCCAGTATCTTCACATGACCCATAGCGCTCTCCACCAGCGCCTCGGCACAGGGCGAGCCGTATTTTGCCAGCAGCTCCTTTTCAAGTGAGCCGCCGTTTACGCCTATCCTTATGGGCAGACCCTTTTCAGTACACTTTTTAACTACCGCCCTTACCCTGTCCATATCGCCGATATTGCCGGGGTTTATCCTTATCTTATCAACGCCTGCGTCAGCCGCAGCCAGCGCCAGCCTGTAGTCAAAATGTATATCTGCCACCAGCGGTATGCTAATTTTATCCTTTATGGCAGGGATAAGCTTTACAGCCTCCATATTCGGGATAGCCGCCCTGACTATCTCACAGCCTGCCTTTTCAAGCCTTACAGCTTGCTTGACCGAGCCCTCTGTATCATCGGCAGGCACGTTGAGCATCGACTGTATATATATTCTCTTACCGTCAAGAGTCAGTCCGCCGACCCTTACAGCTTTTACATTTCTCATTTGATCACGTCCCGTATTTTTGTCCTCAAACCAGCTTTGTGATATCACTGACGGTTATAACTATCATCAGCCCGAACAGCGCCAGCATACCTATGGTATGCACCATGCCCTCATGCTCGGGGTCAACAGGTCTGCCCCTTACGGCTTCGATAATAAGGAATATAAGTCTGCCGCCGTCCAGAGCAGGCAGAGGGAGAATGTTGAATATGCCGACATTTATGGTTATGAACGCAGACAGCGTCAGCATGGTATCAATAAGCGATGACCAGTCCATCTTGCCTGTGTCCTCGTCCTTTTCGCTCTCGATAACATCGCCTATGGAGTCAACTATGCCCACAGGGCCGCTCATATCCTTTATGCCGTATTTGCCCCTGACTATATCAGCCAGCGAGATATAAATGAGCCTTGCATCGGTCAGCCCCTGCTTGAAGGACTGGGTGACTACGCTCACGGGAGTTATCTTCTTAGGATATACCCAGAAATCATAGTGAATGACATCATCGGTCATTTTCAGCTTTACGTCCTTGACAGTGACACGCTTGCCGTCACGGATAACGGTTATATCGTATACACCGTCCTCGTCGGTGGTGAATTTATATGACATATCGGTGGCGGTGAATATCCTCATGCCGTTTATGCCGATTATCTTATCGTCCTCTTTAAGACCCGTTTCACGGCTAAGGGCGCCCTTTTCAAAAGAGTGTATAGTAGTGGTGGTTATAGCCTCAGAGGTCGAGATCTGTATCACCAGTATTATAAAGCCCAGCAGAAAATTCATGCACACGCCTGCAACTATTATTATCATTCTTCTCCACACAGGCTTGCGGCAGAAAGCACGGCTGTCCTCGCTCTCGTCGTCCTCGCCCTCCATAGCGCAGTAGCCGCCTATAGGAAAAGCTCTCAGGGCATAGAGCGTCTCGCCCTTCTGCTTTTTGAAAATGGCAGGTCCCATGCCGATGGCGAACTCGTTCACCTTGATGACCGCTCCGTCGATATCAAAGCCCAGTTCCCCCCTGATATTGCCGATACGCTCCAGCTCTGCTTCCGCCTCTTTGATATCGGCGCATGGGGTATAAAACGGCACCGTGACAAAGCCGAGGGAACGGAGGAAATCCAGCGATTCCTTATGGGTCGAAAAATCCGCGCCTTCGTACCGCTGCACGTTAAACACGAAGATATCCAGCTGGCGGGACGCGGTGACCGCGGCGTTTTTCTGCCGCAGGCTGCCCGCCGCGGCGTTGCGGGGATTTTTAAAAGGTTCCTCTCCGTTCAGCTCCTGCTGCTTCACCAGCGAGAGGAACACGGCGCGGGACATATAGACTTCGCCGCGCACCTCAATATAGGGCAGCGCCTCCCGCAGCTTCAGCGGAATGGTGCGAACCGTCCGCAGGTTGGCGGTGATATCCTCGCCGGTATCGCCGTCCCCGCGGGTGGAACCGCGCACGAACACGCCGTTTTCATACTCCAGCGACACGGAAAGCCCGTCGATCTTGGGCTCCACCACATAGCTGTAGGCCGAGGCAGACTCGCCGACGCGGCGGTCAAAATCGTCGATCTCGCTGAAGTCGAACGCGTCCTGCAGGCTCTCCATGCGCACCGGATGCGCTACCGGCGTAAACACACTTTGCGCCTCGCCCCCCACGCGCTGTGTGGGGGAATCGGGACGCAAGAATTCAGGGTATTGCTCCTCCAGCGCTTTCAGTTCCCGCTGAAGCATATCGTATTCGTAATCGCTGACGTCGCTT
>CALCRR010000269.1 GCA_937894495.1 uncultured Ruminococcus sp.
GAGTAATGGCGGACGGCGCTCTTACTGCAAGAGAAAAGGCGCTCATCGCCCTGGCCATCGCTCACGCCGACAAGTGCCCGTACTGCATCGATTCGTATACCCAGACCTGCCTGCAGATGGGGATCGATGAAGAGGAGATGACGGAAGCTGTACATGTTGCCGCGGCCATGAAGGCGGGCATCACACTGGTGCACGGCGTGCAGATGAAAAACATCGTTGATAAGCTGGAGCTGTGATCATGGATGTAAGAGAAAGATTCGCAGATCTGAAAGAGATAGATGAGTTCACCTCAAAGTTTACGGACCCGTCGACAGAGATGACCGCGGGCATGGATGTCCTGCAGATAAATGTCGGCAGACTGTGCAACCTTGCCTGCAAGCATTGCCACGTAGAGGCGGGACCGAACCGGACTGAGATCATGAGCCGCGATGTAATGGAGGCATGTCTCAGGGCGTACGTCAATCAGGGTTTCAGCACCATCGATATCACAGGCGGCGCTCCACACTTCGCTGTCGATATCCTCGCCGATATACCAATGCCTGAAAATGCAGTGCAGCACCATATGCAGCATATCGTGCACGGGCAGTCTTTCGCTCTTTTTATATCTGCCCAGCAGATAGTGGGGGTCATACCTTATGTTCCTGCCGTCGCAGGCAAAGGTGCCCTCATAGCTCACCGCAGGCAGGCGGCTGAGAGCCTTTGCGAGAAACCTCATATTCAAAAGCAAAGTGCCCGAGGTGAGCGAGCACACCTTTGCCGCCAGCTGAAGCTCTCTGGCTCTTATCTCGTCCTTAGTCATTTGCGTATGTTCTCCGAATTAGAATTATAGCCTGAGAGCTTACACGCTCCCAGGCTATATTTAAAATATCACGATCAGTTTCTCTCGGTCTTGCGCAGAGTTGCATTGATCTCATCGACAAGTCTGGATATCTCGATAATAGAATTATTGATGATACCCGAGCTTGCGTTGGTGGTATTTACGTTATCATCTAGTGCGCCGAATGCTTTGATAGTAGTTTCAAGTATCTCGATGAGCTGCTTAACGCTGTCAGCGTCCATTGTGCTGTTGTTGTTGCAGAACTTAACGATATTCTGCAGCAGGTTGTTAACGACGCCTGCTCTCTCACTGGTAGCAGTGGTGGACTGACCGATAGTGCCCATGTTGTCGTTTATATCTCTCAGGTCCTTCTTCAGTCTCTCCGAAAGGTCAAGGCACTCGTTAGTGATCTCAGCCAGACGCTCATGCTGCTCTGCCAGCTCGCTGTGTCTTGCGATCAGCACCGACTTAGCGTGTACTATGCAGTTATCGGGAGTATTCAGTCCGCGGTAGATAGCAACAGCCATATCATGACATGACCTGTAGCCGCAAGCGTGGCAGTCATAGTGCTTATCCTCTTCGGTATGCTTGCCCATGATCTCGAAGATAGGCTCCAGCTGGCTGTCGGTAGGAACGGGAGTAGGAGTCTGAGGTCTGTAGTTCCTCATAAAGTCAGAAAGTCTCAGCTCGTCGTCGAACTTCTTGAACAGTCTGTCCTCACCTGAACGGAACACACCTGTTTTTCTTCTCTTCTTAGCTTCCTTCTCGACCTCTCTCATGGTAGCCATAACGTCGAAAACTGTCTGGTTGGTGCCTGATGCGGGACCAACGTTGCAGCCGAACTCGCAGGACAGAACGTCGAATACCTCGGGGTGCTTATACTCGGGCATATTAGCGTACATATCAAGCTCGGGATAAACCTTGTGAACGCCCTCAGAGGTGGTGATGTTGATATCGGGGTCGTGCAGCCAGATATTATCTCTCAGTCCGCCCGGACGGGGATAAACTGCACCCACCTGACCCTGCTGGTCATCGAAGGAATACTCAAAATCGTCTATAGAGTTTGCAGTGATCCTGATACCGTTCTTATCAAAATACTCCTTGAGCTTGCCGAAGGTTACGTTGTAATCCACCAGACCAGTCTCTGTAAACTCTGTTTTCTTAGCGATACAGGGGGTGAGTACTGCGATAGGATTAGTTCTTCTCAGATACTTTTTGATGTATGTAACAGCACATGAGATAGGGCTGTGTATAGGCGAGAGGTTGTTGAGCAGCTTAGGCTGATAGATCTCGATATACTTAACGATAGCAGCGCAGGGCTGTGTGATGACATTGCCTACCTTCTTATCCTGGATAGCTCTCAGGTGAGCCCATGTACAGATATCTGCACCGAAGGAAACGTCATAGATAAGGCAGCCCTTTTTCCTGAACCAGTCGAGAATGCCCTTCCACTGGGTGGGGAATACTGTCTTGATAGCAGGTGTAGCCAGAACTATGAGCTTATCCTTGTTGAGCCTTGACATAGCAGCCTCGGTATCGTCGATATAATCTCTGGCACCGTGGTTACAGGTCCTTACGCACTCACCGCAGGTAATGCATCTGTCGGGGTTTACCGTTGTGATGAAACGTCCGTCCTCCAGCATCTTGGTAACGTTAGCCTCGGGTGCGGGACAGTTTCTTACGCAGGCGTTACAGCCGACGCACTTATCGGGTTTTACGATGATAACTTCATTCATATCAAAAACACTCCTTAAAAATGTTATTTATATTTATTTGTCAAGAGCTTCTGCCTGTGCAAGCAGAGCTGCAAGGTCCATACCGCCGTCACTCTTCTTGGCTTCTTCCTTCTTGCCGCCGCCGAGAGACTCAGCCTGTGCAAGCAGCGATGCCAGATCTACGCTGCCGCTGTCCTTGCTTTCATCTTTCTTATCGCTTCCGCCGCCGAGAGCATTTGCCTGAGCCATAAGTGCTGCCAGATCAACATCTCCGCCGTCTGCTGCAGCCTTGCCCTCCTTGCCGCCTATAGCCGCTGCCATAGCCTGCAGCTTTTCAAGCTCGCTGCTGCTCTTCTTCTTGTTCTCTGCATTCTTTACTGATGAGGTCTTTTCATACTCGGGCTCCTTGGGCATTACGGGAGCTATCACCTTAGGCTCTCTGAATACGGGGACTCCGCCGCTCTTCAGCTGCTTTTCAGCCTTATTGAGCATCTTCTCCGACTTATCGAGCTTTGCAATGCCGTCCTTTTCAAGGTCCTCCAGCACTGCTCTCAGCTTAGCCACCTGCTTGCTGAAATCGTCTACATCAGAAAGCAGCTCAGCTTTCAGGTTGCCCGAAGCCACCTTCATCTGCTCGGCATTGTTCTCAGCCTCGGCAGTGATCTCGGCAGCTCTCTTTTCAGCCTCATAGATTATCTTTTTTGCCTTGTTGTTGGCGTCTACTATCATATCATCGGCAGCCTGCTTAGACTTTTCGTCTATCTCGGCAGCCTCTTTCTTCGAGGTCTCAACAAGAGTGTTCGCAGACTTCTGCGCCTCGATAAATACTGCGCTGAGAGCCTCTGCCGTGCTGTTAGCCTGCAGTGCTGCCAGCTTTGCGTTTGTGTCTGCAAGGGCTGTGCTCATGTCGCTGACTGTCTTGCGCAGATCCTCCAGCTCCTTATCCTTGACCCTGTTATCCTCCTCAGCTGTTTTAAGCTTGTCAGACAGAGTCTCCTTCTGTACCTGCACCTGTGTGAGCTTTGCTCTCTCACCTGCAAGTATGGTCTCGTGAGCCTTTTCCTCATCAGAGCCCTTCTTATACTCCTCAACGGTGAGCTTAGCCTCTCTCAGCTCATTTTTAAGCTCAAACACCTGCGAATACAGATATTCAAGGCGCTTATCTACCTCGGTCTTTTCATATCCACCAAAGGTCACTGTCTTAATAAATCTGGTTTCAGCCATCGACGATTATCCTCCTAAACTATATGATACAGGTAAAAAAACTATCATCACCTGTGCGGCAGAGCTGTGACCCTGCCTTTGTAAAGCTGCATAAAACGGGCACAAAGTTAATCACATCGAACTTTGAAACGCCCTAAAAAAACGACCGTTGCAGCAGTCCTGCGGTCATAGATCCCAAACGTCGCCGCCGGGCAAACGGTATGCGCTTTTAAACGGGCGCATAAACTGTCTTGGCAGAAACGCCGTCAAGAGCGCCTACCTGAGACTCCAGCTTGTCGATAACGTCCTGCGAAGCATCAACGGCGATGCTTATGACATTGACGTTTTTTGCACGGTAAGGCACGCCCATTCTGCCGATGATGCTGTCACTGAACTCGTGCAGCAGATTGTTGATGCCCTCGACCGACTGTGCATTTTCAACGATAATTGCTATCACAGCTACCTTAGTTTCCATAAAATCGACCATCCTTTCTAAAATGACAAATTTAGTTAATATTATGATAACATAAAAGTAAACAAAATTCAATGGTCACAATGACTAAATTCATGTGCAAATCTATGTAACATATATAAATTTACATATGCAGACATAACTGATATAATATGCCAATTGATATATGTAACAAATATCAATTTTTATATAATTATAGAAAAAAGCGCCATGATATACATGACGCTCATTATCGGTATTATATCTACCAGTCGTTCTGGCAGTCACGCAGCAGCCTTCTGACCTCTTCATTATCATAAAGCCCCAGGTCGAACAGCTTATCAGCCTGCCGCTTGGTTATCTTGCCGCTAAGGGAATAGACGAACTGACCGTGCTGTCTCTCGGTGCCGTCCCAGGAGTCTATTATTTTAAGCCACCCTGCCTTGCCCAGAGCACGCTCGGGATACTTATTGCCGGGAAAAAATTTATCAGCCAGCAGCACCGCAGCCTTTGCGTGGCTGGTGTAATCGCAGGAATAGGTGTCTCCGTCGGGTGTCATCCAGCCCAGCTTGAAATTTTCATCATTTTTAAAGTACAGCTTCTCAACAGGCAGCGGCACCTCCTTGTCAGACTCGATTATCTCAACAAAGCCGAAGTCCTCCTCGGTAAAATGATAATAACCGCCCTTGCCGTCCAGCACCACAGGCAGTCTGTCCTCACCTATATACTCAAACCCCGTGCCTTTAAGACTTTCCACAGTATCACAGTATCTGTAATAGTAAAACCCGGTTTCAGATCTGTAAATGGCAAACTTCTTCAAGGCGCTGCACCCCCGTTTCTGTTTATCTGTAAATATATTAGTAATTATAGCACATAAATACTGAAATTTCAAGTGCTTTTTTGTTCATGTTGAATTTATGTTTTGTTCACCATATATTGTGTTTTTGCTTTTTTAAGTAAATTTATCTCTGCTTATGCATTATTATTAAATTTTTATCATTTATTTACTTGACATTTATTCAAAATGGTGATATACTAGACTACAAGTAGTATTTATTTTAGTAAATATTGTTTATTTTCGTCTAAAAATGACCAAGTCTAAATTCTAATTAATGTTAGGGGAGTTGGAAAATGCAGTGTGAATTCTGCCAGGCTGAGCTTGGAGAGAACGACGTTGTCTGCCCCGAATGCGGCAAACCCGTCGCGCATGAGATCGAGGGCTTTGAAAATGCCGTTCTCATTCAGCAGACCTTAAAAACTATCATTGATGAATACGGACGGGAGGCTGTCGAGGATACGCACCGCTTTATTGCGCTGCTCAAAGACTACCTGCCCGAATATGACAAGGAACGCAGACTGCTCATCAATTCGCTGCTGGCAGGCTCGCTCAAATTCATGCTCGATGAGACTGACAGCGGCATAGGCATAACAAGGACCCGCAGCTGTGTGCTCAGCGAGTGCTATGTTACCGAAGAGGCTGCCGATTTCGTGGCTATCTGCTTTGCATATATGCTTGGTATCGTTTACGATGCAAGCGTTATCGCCGAGCATATCAACAATGCCGAGAAGGCGGCAGAGGAGGAAGATGAGGGCGATGCTCCCGCTCAGTCAGGCGCACCGCTTAAGATCAATTCAAAGGTGTTCCAGACCGCAAATGCGGCAAGATTCAGGATATCGGGCAATGTCACCATTCCCGAGGGCTACACCAAGATAGACAGCTTCTGCTTCAACGGCTTCGGTTTTATGAGGACCCTGAAGCTGCCCAACACTCTTATGGCTATAGGCGAATACAGCCTGTCAGAGTGCAAGCGTCTTAAAGGTGTTGACCTGCCTGCCTCACTCAAAAAGATCGGCAGAGGCGCTTTCAGCCAGTGCTCGAAGCTTGCGGTCATCAAGATACCCCAGGGCGTGCTGGAGATAGAGGACGATACCTTCTCCTTCTGCGAGAGCCTTGAGGTGGTCGAGATACCCGATACCGTCAGCAGCATAGGCGCACAGGCATTCTCGGGCTGCGATAAGCTGAGAAAGCTGTTTTTGCCCGAAAGCGTAAAGTATATCGACAACAATGCTTTTACCTACTGCCCCGAGCTTACAATAAGATGCTATGAAAATTCTTATGTACATAAATATTGCCTTAAAAATGAGATCACAGTCGAGACGGTAGTCAAGGGTGCTGAGCTCACGGCAAAAATGATTGAGGAAGGATGAATTACGAATGGTTGAACTTAAGATCGGTCAGGAAGTCGATATGGAATACGGCGGCCGTGCAAAGGTGCTCGGAGTGATCGGAAGCGGCGGTCAGGGTACTGTTTACAAGGTCGAATTCATAGGACAGACCTGGGCGCTGAAATGGTATGATGTTGAGAAGATAAAAAAGCCTAAGGACTTCAGGCAGAATATCCAGAACAACATCTCGGACGGAGCTCCCAGTGATAAGTTCCTCTGGCCGAAATATCTGACAAAGGAGACCGATGACGGCACTTTCGGTTATCTTATGGAGCTAAAGCCCAACAGCTTTGAGTCCTTCGTTGATATCCTCAACACCTACAAGCTGGAGGTAGACCCACTGACGGGCAGAGCTACAAAGAGACCTGTAAGGTTCACTAATCTCTATGCCATGATAACTTCACTGATAAACATTTCCAACGCTTTCCGTCAGCTGCACCGCTCAGGCAAGAGCTATCAGGACCTTAACGACGGCGGTTTCTTCATCAATGTTGAAACAGGCGCCGTGCTCGTCTGCGACTGCGATAACATCGCCCCCGACGGCAGCAACTTCGGTATCGGCGGCAAGCCCGGATATATGGCTCCCGAGATAGTAAGAGGAGTTGCAAAGCCCGATGTGCAGACGGATAAATATTCACTGGCAGTAGTGCTCTTCAAGCTGCTGTTCAGAGGCGACCCCATGGAGGGCGAAAAGGTGGTCAAAGACGTTTGCCTGACCGAGTCATCAGAGCTGAAGCACTACGGCTCGGAAGCAGTTTTCGTTTATGACCCCAAGGATGACAGCAACAGACCTGTAAGAGGTATACACGATAATGTCATCAAGTTTTGGAGGATATATCCCAAGTATATCAAGGAAGCTTTCATAAGATCCTTCACAGAAGGTCTTAACGACCCGAGCAAGCGTATAATCGAGAATGAGTGGCAGAAGCTGTTCGTAAGGCTCAGATCCGAGATAATCATGTGCGGCTGCGGCAGGACCAATTTCACCTCGATGTTTGCTAAGGTCGATGAAAAGACCTTCCGCTGCCCCAAGTGCGGCCGGGTCTACAACGGAGAGCCCTATCTGGGGGCCTGGTGGCGCGCCACCAACGGGGTCTCCTGCGCCACGGCCTATCAGGGGGCGCTCCT
>CALCRR010000270.1 GCA_937894495.1 uncultured Ruminococcus sp.
CGGGACAAAAATATCCAAAAAGACGTGTGTTAGGCTTAGTGTCAACACACCCTAGACTATGTGCTCTGCAAAATACCGGAAATCATCAATGCAGATATATGATCTTTACTCCCCCAAAAAAGCGAGACTGCAAAACAGTCTCGCTTTATATCATATAGACATATCAACAGATCAGTTCTGCGCAGCAAAATGTGCGTTGAGCTTTTCAACCAGCTGGTCGGGGTCTGTGCCGTGTACCATGCAAGCCTCCTCGATGGTCTCGCCTCTTGAAGCGGGGCAGCCCAGACAGTGCATTCCTATTTCCATAAAATAGGGTGCAACGTTGAAATCTGTATCAAGAATATCACCTATGATAGTCTCCTTAGTTACGCTGTATGCCATTTTAAATTCCTCCCTTCGTAACTATTTGGTATAGGCAGCACCGCACAACCATTGTGCGGTGCTGCTTATATACTGCAAAGGGGCATTATCAGCCATGCACATTCACAGTATTATATATAAGCGAGTATTTCGCTTGTTGGCTATAGCTCTATATCCGACTGGTCCTCAATAACTATCCTTGCGCCGTTGTCGGTAGTTAGACCTGCCCGGGCTTAGCTGCGGCGTCGGCTGAGTTTCTCACTACCTCCTGCTCGACGGTGAACTCGTTAATGCCTATTTTAAAGCGCACCGCCTGTTTTATGTTGATTATCTCAACATAGGTATGCAGCCCTCCCGACTCGCCGTCAAGGGTCCAGGCGATGCCCTCGTCGCTGTGTATCACCAGCTTTGAGGTCTTGAAGGTGACAAAGTTCTTATCGGTAAGCTTATTGAGAGAAGCCGAGGTCAGCAGGCTGCTGAGCTCTATAGGGTTTTTTGGAGTTTTAACAAGGCAGACCTCAAACAGACCGTCATCAAAGCACACGCCGTCCACCAGAAAGTTTTTGAGCCCTGCTATGGACACTGAGTTTGAGATAAGCCCCAGGATAAAATTGCCCTTTATGATCTCGCCGTCATGCTCGGCGGTAATATCATAGCCCCTTATTTTGGTTATGCGTTTTAGCCCCTCAGCCACATAAGCCGCATGGCCGAATATATTTTTATAAGCCTGGGGAGTTTCATACGAAACATCGGTAAAGGCGCCGAAGCCTGCGACGTACACAAAGTGCTCACCGTTAAAGCTTCCCACGTCGTAATCAAAATATACGCCGTTCACAATAGATCTCGCACAGATAACGGGGTTGAGGGATATATTGAGCGACGCTGCCACATCGTTGGTAGAGCCTGCGGGGATATAACCTAAGGGTATTTTGGTGGGCAGGGTCATCATAGCATTTATGGCTTCGGACAGAGTACCGTCGCCGCCGCTGGCGCAGATGATATTGTAATTTGCGCCCTCCTCGGATATTTTACGGTAGCCGTCGCCCCCTGCCTGTGTGGGGTAGACAGTCACCTCATAGCCGCCTTTTGTGAAAATATCTACAATATCGCTGAGATTATTTTTTATTATTCCCTTTCCAGCATGGGGATTATAAACCAACAGCATTTTCTGCATGGAAATTCCCTCCGAATGTCTCTTATTTTTGTTCTATATTTATATATGATATTATTTTAACATATAACCCCTAAATTGTCAAGGTCGTCCTTTCTTAATCTCACGCAAATTTTTGAGTAATCAATCTGTGTAAACAGGCGCGTTAGTAAAAGAAATATGTGTAAAGTGAGACCGCACAGTTTAAGGCTGTGCGGTCTTTTTGTATAATATCTTATATGTCCAAGGAATTTATTCAGACCCTCTGAAGTTATGTTTTTATCTTGTGGATTTAAGTCTATCCTCGGGACTTGAGAAGCATCGCTTTGAATTTATATAGACCTGATAATTTGGAGGATAGTCACTATCATGTGTTACATTGAACTCATATTCGCTGCCCATCTTTAAACAAAGTGCTTTTGCAAATCCCTCAGTTTCAGTTGAACGCCACGAAAGGTAATTTGTCCCTCTCGCTACCATTTTATATCCAAGTTGTTCATATTCAATTACTTCACTAGTTGTATTTCCACTTGTTTCATCATAAAAATAAACAATTATATTATTGCCTGTTACCAAAATACATTTTATTGGTAAATTATGTTTTTGGCAAGCTTTTTGTATTGAGCAATATGTATCAGCTGTAAACTGAGAATCATGATATTCATTCGCTATCCTATCAACTTCCAAAGCATGATTTCTGGCATTAGATTCAAATTCTTTCCGCTTTCTCTTTGAATTTCTTCTGGATAATTCTTTAGGACTTGGGAAAATGAAACTAAATATGACACTAATAACAATTAAACCTATAAAAATATCATTATTATCAACCTTCCATATTTATTAAACTGCATAGTTAGATTATATCAGGTCTAGGTATCAAAGTCAATACTTACAACAAACGATTTGTGCAAATCAATCATCTCAGAATTTATTTCCCTGTTCCCGCCTGCCATATGTCTGCGTTAAATAATTTTATTAAACCATTTGCACAATATCAGCCTGCTGTAAAGCTGTGGGGTTGTAGGATATGCCATATAAATATGCGCAAATTTGTGAATAATGATAATTGCTTATAAGGGTGAAAAAGTGTATAATGATATTATATAGTATTATAGGGTAACTATGGTAAAATATGTAAATTTGTTGCTTGACGGCGGCATTTTCTGCCGCAGGGAGGATAATAGATGAGATTGAAAAATGCGCTGTGTGTGCTTTTTGCGGCTCAGGCAGTGACCTGCAGTGCGGCTACGCCATGTGAGGCTTGCACACGGCAGATAAACAGCACCTTTGGCAGCAATGCAGTTTGTGTGCCTTTGTCTGATGATGATGAAGCTCCAACGGTGCCGGCGGATAAAAGGGCGGATAATGATAAAAAGCCCTCAGACAAAAAGACGGAGGTCAGTGAGCATAAGGGCGGCTGGCAGATCTACGCCTGTATCGGCGGCGGTGTGCTGGTGATAATGGTGATAGTGGGCATACTGGCAGGGGCTAAAAAGAAGTAGCCGGCTGAGGTCCGGCAGATGTTTTGCGGCTGCCTGTGATACATATGTGCCGAAGCTTTGGGCAGCAGTTCAAAAAAATGTACTCAAAAGGTTACAAGACGGTTAAAATAATTGCAATTCTCTTGAAAAATTTGCCGCCGTGCGGTATAATAAAAGTGTATAAATGTGCGCATTTGCGGCATTTTGTACAGGTCATAAGCTAAATGATTTAACATAGTGACTAAAGAGAAAGAAGAGATAATTATGGAGAAGACATTCTTTATTCGCAAAACAATGACCGACAACGATCACGCTGCGCCCACTACCGACAGATTTCAGCGTATCGAAAAGCTCAACCTGCTGGTGAACAGCGGCTGGGTGATAAAGGGCTTCAAAAGCAGCGAGAACGAGGAGTATTTCCTGCTGGAAAAGGCTGAGTAGCCGAGGGCGGGAAGAAGGATGAAAAAGTGTAACTCGCAGGTGGCAGAGCGATAAAGCGGCGGTGCTGCTTCTGTCATACTGCTTGAAGAGGGTGGTGTTTTACGATGGACAACAGGGTGATGAACAACATATCATACGGGCTTTACATACTGACGGCTTCAAACGGCGGTCAGTCAGGGGGCTGTGTGATAAACACGCTGCAGCAGGTCACCAGCTCCCCAAACAGGGTGGCTGTGACGGTGAACAAGGCTAATTTTACCGGGTATATGATAAGGCAGAGCGGTGCTTTCAACGTATCTATGATAGACGAGAGCGGCGAGTTTTCGCTGTTTGAGCATTTCGGGTTCACAAGCGGCAGGTGGAGCAATAAGTTCTACAAATTCGTTTACAAGAGAGCCGAGAACGGCATACCCTTTGTGCCCGAGCACACCTGCGCTTATCTGAGCGGTCAGGTGGTGCAGACGGTGGACCTGGGAACACATACCATGTTTATCGCAGACGTCACCGCAGGCGAGGTGCTTTCGGACAAGCCTGCCATGACCTATGCATATTATCATAAAAACGTAAAGCCCAAGCCTGCGGCAGCTGCTGCTGTGGGTGAGGTCGGCGAGCGCTGGATATGCAACATCTGCGGCTACATATACGAGGGTCATCTGCCTGATGACTTTGTCTGTCCGCTGTGCAAGCACGGGGCTGAGGATTTTTCGCGGATAGATGAAAACGGCAATGTTACAGAGCAGGATAAGCCTGCGCAAAAGCCCGACAGCGGCAAGGGCGAGCAGTGGGTGTGCAATGTTTGCGGCTATATCCACGAGGGTCCGCTGCCCGAGGACTTTGTCTGTCCCGTTTGCGATGTGGGGGCAGAGAATTTTTCAAGGGTGGAGTAAATAATGGCTGAATGTGAATGCGGCGGAGGGCTTGAAAGGCTCAGGCTGTCTCCCGACGAGGGCTTTGTGCTGTATAAATATTACAGAGATGATGACGTTATCGAGCACTACAGAAGGTATGAGCTTTTCTGTGAAAGGTGCAAAGAGTGCGGCAGGGAACAGCCCTTTATTGAAATGAAGATACCCAACGGTCTGCACGGCGACAAGGCAAACGAAAAGCTCACCGATGTGCTGGACGGGGAGGGCTATTGCTATGAAAAATGCCCTGCCTGCGGAGGAAGGCTGATAACCGATATGGCGGCGCTGGGCACGGCAGGCAAGTGCCTGCAAAGGTTCTCGCAGGAGAGCTTTCTCTACAGCACCGTTACCTTTGACAGCTGTGCCGACTGCGGTATGGTAAGTAATATAAGAGAAAAACCCATGAGGTGATGAGAAATGAAAAGGATATGTATCAGAAGCCTGGCTGCACTGGCGGCGGCTTTGGTGATGTCGGTTTCATTTTCCGCAGGCGTTTTTGCTGACGAGGCTGAGGATAATACCCCCGCGGCAGCAGAGGAAAACGTGTATGAGACCGATGAGGAGGATATTGAGGACATCGACCCCGACTATTATGAAAACGCCCGGGACGATATAGATGAAGAGCTGGAAAGCATGGAGGAGCCTGCCGATGGACCGAGCACAGATAAGGTGACTACCGACGCTGCTGCGGTACCTGCAAAGGGAAGTCTCAGCACCACAGGCTCAGCGGCGGCGGATAAAAGCATAAAGCTTGCAAAGCCTGCCGAGAAATCCACCATAACAGCGGCTGAAAGCACCGTTAACCCTAAAACGGGTCTTTGCGATATAAGCCTTGCGCTGGCAGGCGTGGGCGCAGCGGTGTTTGTTTTCGGCAAAAGAAAATAAAAATCACACAGGTATGTTCTATCTGTGAGCATAGGGGAGAATTTTTCAAGGGTGTGATCTGCTTTGAGAGACCCGTTAAAGGCTTGAGGAAAGTAAAAAGAATGAGCCGTGCTGCCCACAGGTATCAACATAAAAAAGAAAAAATTATCATGAGGTGAAAGAAAATGAAAAACAATTTCAGAAAGATCGCTGCTGTTGCTGCAGCAGTTATGATCGCAGGCACAATGTCTATCGGAGCTTCAGCTCTCGATCTGAACATCTCGCCTGTACACGTTGACACCGAGTTCGAGTCTGCTCCTGATCTATCAGCTGAGACTCCTACTACCGATGTAGCACCTGTCGAAGCTCCCGAGTTCGATACACCCAACCTTTCTGAGGCTGAGCCTGTCGCTCCTGTTGCTCCTGTAGAGACAGAGACCGACTTTGCAGCTCCTGCTGCTCCCGAGGCTCCTGCTGTTGCAGTTCCTGCAAACACAGACGTTGCTGTAGCTAAGCCTGCAGACGACGCTCCCAAGTTCGAGAAGGGCACAACAGACGCACAGGCTGTAAAGGCTGAGCCTAAGACCCAGGCTATTAAGGCTGCAAACGCTAACCCCCACACAGGTCTTGGCGAGGTAAGCCTTGCACTTGCAGGACTTGCTGCTGCTGTATTTGTTGTAAGCAAGAAGAAATAATCATCAGCTTTTAGCTGTAAAAACAGATCACTGTGAGTAGATCGGGCGGAGTATGCTCCGCCCATGATCTTGCTCCGCACAGATATGCTTTCATAAGCTTTTGCGGGAGAGTTTATGAAAGCATATCACAAATAAAGTAATAAAGGAGAATTTAAAATGGCTTATGTAATTGGTGTTGACTGCGGTACCAGCGGTACTAAAACAGTTCTGTTCGATGAAAAGGGTACGGTAATAGCTTCGATGACTATCGAATACCCCATGTATCAGCCGAAAAACGGCTATGCCGAGCAGGAGCCTGCCGACTGGGCTAATGCTATGATAAACACTATAAAGGGCGTGCTGGCTAAAAGCGGCGTGGCTGCCGAGGAGGTAAAGGGCGTTGGTATCTCGGGTCAGATGCACGGTCTTGTTATGCTGGATAAGGATAACAACGTGCTCAGGCGCTCAATAATCTGGTGCGACCAGAGAACGGCTGCCGAGGTCGAAGAGATGAATCGGAAGCTTGGCAGAGAGAAGCTTATCGAAATAACCGCCAACCCTGCCCTGACAGGCTGGACCGCTGCCAAGATACTCTGGGTGAAGAACAACGAGCCCGATATATATGAAAAGTGCAGACATATTCTGCTGCCCAAGGATTATCTGAGATTTATACTTACAGGCGAGTATGCCACCGAGGTATCGGACGCTTCGGGTATGCAGCTGCTGGACGTGCCTAACCGCTGCTGGAGCAGAGAGGTCTGCGATGCGCTGGGCATTGATATGTCCTGGCTGGGCAAGGTCTATGAGAGCTGCGAGGTAACAGGTCAGGTAACGGCTGAGATGGCTGAAAAAACAGGTCTTAAAGCAGGCACCATAGTTGTGGGCGGCGCAGGCGATAACGCTGCGGCTGCTGTGGGCACGGGCGTTGCTGTTGACGGCAAGGCCTTCACCACCATAGGCACATCGGGGGTCGTGTTTGCGCATACTTCCAATATCTCCATCGACCCCAAGGGCAGGGTGCACACCTGCTGTGCTGCTGTACCCGGCAGCTGGCACGTAATGGGAGTTACCCAGGGCGCAGGACTTTCGCTGAAATGGTTCAGAGACAATTTCTGCAATGCCGAGAAGGAGACTGCTAAATACATGGGCGTTGATGAATACTACCTTATGGACAAGCAGGCTGAGAGCGTTCCGGTGGGAGCTAACAGGCTTCTTTATCTGCCATACCTCATGGGCGAGAGAACACCTCATCTTGATCCCGACGCAAGAGGTGTATTCTTCGGACTTTCCGCAATGCACACCAAGAAAGAAATGCTCAGGGCAGTAATGGAGGGAGTATCATACTCGCTGAGAGACTGCGTTGAGGTGTTCAGAGAGATGAACATAAACGTATCTGACATGATGGCTTGCGGCGGCGGAGGATCCTCACCCCTGTGGAGATCGATGCTGGCAGACCTTTACAACTGCCCCGTAAAGACAGCTTCCTCAAAGGAGGGCCCTGCACTGGGCGTGGCGCTGCTTTCAATGGTGGGAGCAGGCATTTACTCCAGCGTGCCCGAGGCTTGCGCTGCGGTGGTAAAGACCGACAAGATACAGGAGCCAAACGCCGAGAATGTACCCGAGTACGAAAAGTATTATCAGCTCTACAGGGAGATCTACCCTGCACTGAAGGCGCAGTTTGCAAAGCTGGCTGCGCTTGACTAAGAGTAAGAAAACAGTTACGCTTTTGCGCTTATATACTCCCCTCTGCTCCAAAGTATCCATTATCTTTGCACATAAATAAATTTTCTCTGCGTTACACTCCCTTGACTTACGTCAGTAAGCCTGCGGTCGTGTGCCTTGATAAAATTTATTTCTGCACAAATCTAATGGATATTTTGAAACAGAGGCGAGTATAGTTATGAACTCAGTTCATCATCGGGTCAAATTCTTTGAGCATTACCCCCGATGAAATGTGGCAGGTATATTCAAAGGTGAGAGTTTCATCACCTGCGTAAATGCTGTCCTTTATAACTAGGCTGTAGGGTCTGTCCTCGGTGCCCTCATCTGCAAGCTTGTTAAGCAGCTCTGTCACTATCACTTTTCTTTCATCCACCGTGCCGTTTTTAAAATCATCATCCGACATCAGCTGCTGCAGAGCATCATCTACCGCCTGCATATCCTCAAGCTCCTTGTCGGTGAACTGCTCCAGCACGAATATCTCCACCGTGTCGGAAATGTGCTCACCATCGGCGTCATAAAACCTTGCATAGTAGTGATAATAGGCTTCCTGCGAGGTCTCGGGGTCAGTGTCTATATCGGTATTGACGGTGTATCTGCAATTATAAACGCCGTCGCCTTTTAAGCTGTCGCCGTACTTCACGTAATCGGCTTCATCATAAAGCTCAGCCACTACCTCGCCGCTGTCGGCGTCCACCAGCTCCACCGTCTCGGGGGAGCTTTCAGTCCCCACCTGTGCCGAAAAGATTATCTCGCTGTCGTCAGTGCCGATGGTTATCTCACTGTTGTTTGTGTAAAGCAATACATCATAGTTCTTCTTACATTCCTCAGCCTCACCGCCGATATCTTCATCGGCTTTAGCCAGCACAGCATCAACCGCTGCGTCCATATCGTCATCGGTATCCTCATAGGGCGCTGTTGCCTTTGAGCTGCTGCTTTCTTCATTATCCACCTTGCCGCAGCCGCCCAGCATCAGGCAAAGAGCGGTAACTGCAATAAAAAATTTTTTCATATAACTACTCCTTATACTTCGTGTTTTATCGTCCTGCATAATTATATACGTTTTAGTTTGAGCTTTTTATGGCACAAAACTGCACAAATCTTGCAGCCGCATTTTATATATCTTTCACAATACACCTTATGATTATAACACACCTGCCGAAATTTGTCAATAACCAAAAAAGCTTTCGTACCATATGATACGAAAGCCTTTTATATCCGTATTTTACAGGGTCAAGCCCTTGCAACTCCCGACCTTCTTGCAGCCTCGGCAACAGCCTTGGCAACGGCAACAGGTATAGCCCTGTCAAATGCGTCAGGCAGAATAAACTCGGGGGAGAGCTTGTCGTCGCTGACGCAGTCGGCGATAGCCCTTGCAGCTGCCATTTTCATCTCCTCGTTGATGTCGCTCGCTCTTACAGCCAGCGCACCCTTGAAAATTCCGGGGAAAGCCACAACGTTGTTTATCTGGTTGGGGAAGTCCGAGCGGCCTGTGCCTACGATATAAGCGCCTGCTGCCTTTGCCTCATCAGGCATTATCTCAGGCACGGGATTTGACATTGCAAATATCATAGGCTTGTCGTTCATAGACCTTACCATATCCTGTGTAACAAGCCCAGGCTTTGAAACTCCCACAAAAACATCAGCGCCCTTCATAGCGTCTGCAAGACCGCCCCTGAGGTGGTTTTTGTTGGTTATCTTAGCCATTTCAGCCTGTGCTGGGTTCTTTATATCGTCGCCGTCACAGATTATGCCCTTTGAGTTGAGCATGATGATATCCTTGACGCCAAGGTTGAGCAAAAACTTTGCGATAGCGCAGCCTGCAGCCCCTGCACCGCTCATTACCACGTTAAGGTCGCCTATGTTTCTGCCTGTGAGCTTGCAGGCGTTGAGCATTGCAGCTCCCACAACTATAGCCGTGCCGTGCTGGTCGTCGTGGAACACGGGGATATCCACCCTTTCTTTGAGCTTAGCTTCTATCTCAAAGCACCTGGGGGCAGCTATATCCTCAAGGTTGATACCGCCGAAGCTGCCCGATATGAGCGCAACGGTATTGACTATCTCATCAACATCATTTGTCTTTACGCACAGAGGAAAAGCGTCAACATCGGCAAACTCCTTAAAAAGCGCACACTTGCCCTCCATAACGGGCATACCTGCCTCGGGACCGATATTGCCAAGCCCCAGCACTGCCGAGCCGTCTGTGATAACAGCCACAAGGTTTCCTCTTCTGGTGTATTTGTATGAAAGATCAATATCCTTCTCGATCTCCAGACAGGGCTGAGCTACACCGGGGGTATAAGCCAGCGTCAGGTCCTTAGCGTTCTCGATCTTAGCCCTTGAAATGACCTCGATCTTACCCTTCCATTCCTCATGCATTTTAAGAGATTCTTCCATTACGTTCATATTTTTACTGTCCTTTCCGTCGATATTATTAACAGTTCAAACAAAGCTTAGCGCTCCCGCACTTTAAAAAGAGGTCAGAGCCGCAAGCTCCAACCTCTAGTATAATCTAATATTTTTCCCATTTTAGAGGGATTTTGTAAGTATTCTGTTAATTCTCAGACCGAAGCAGCTGCCTCGTTCTTTTTAGCCTTTTTAGCGTTGGCGCTTATCAGCTTGAAAAGCTTGTCAAGCTCCTCATCATCGGTGGTGTAGCTGCCTATGTGGGTCATGGTGCTGTTATAAAGCCCGTGGAAATCGGAGCCGCCCGTGGCGATAAGCCCGTGGTCGTCAGCAAACTTTTTCAAAGCCGCCTGCTGTATAGGGGTGGCAGAATAGTGCCAGCACTCAACGCCGTCCAGCTTGCCTGCCTCTGCCAGCTCATGCATAAGCTCTATATTGCCAAACATATGTGGGTGGGCAAGCACAGCTACTCCCTTTGAGGAATGTATAAGGTCAAGCACAAAATTCACATCGGGATATTCCCTTGTGACCAGGCACTCGCCCTTTGGGTATGAAAACAGCTTGTCATTGACATAGCCGTAAAGCTCGGTAGCGTAGCCGTAATTCACCAGCGCCCTCATAATATGCTGCTTGTAAATGCTTTTAGAGCCCTTGGTGTAATGCATAACAGCGTCCTTGGGTATGGGGTATCTCTCACACACCTTTTCGATCATATCCTTAGCGCACTCGGTGCGTATCCGGCATGATTTAAGGCATAGCCCCTCAAGCCTCTGGGGCTTCTGGGGCGCATAGCAGAGTATATGCACCTTCTGATCGCGCTTTTTATCCCAAGCCGAAAGCTCCACCGCAGGTATTATCTTAACGCCGTATCTTTCACCCAGTATCTGCGCCCTGCTTGATGACGAAAGTGTATCGTGATCGGTGATCGCCAGAAAATCAAGCCCCATTCTCTTGGCTTGTGCGATCACCTCCTCAATGCCCAGCGAACCGTCGGACAGGGTGGTATGACAGTGCAGATCACCAGTCATTTCATTGACCTCCTTTTCAGATGTTAGAGGTGAGCGTCAACAACAGCTTTTACCTCACCTGAAAATATTAAAAACAGAAATAATTTTTTTTGTAATTTCACCAAATGATTATAGCATATTTTTCGACATTTTGCAAGCATTTATTACGATTTTCCACCATTTACATCTAATGAAAGTGATTATACACAATATATCATCTGTATAATTGGTCATTATTACCATGCACAGCTGCCGCTTCAAAAAAACTTATCTTTGAACCACACTTTGCTTACCTCAAAGCTCCTGCCGTTGAGGTATTCTAAAATCCCCCCGTCAGTTGAAAAATCAAAGGTCAGCTTGTACGAATAAAGTGCCTGCGTCTTTACATTATATGAGCGGTTCACCTTGTTTATTCCGTACTTGCCGTCCCCCAGCAGGGGATATCCCTCGTGGGCAAGGTGTGCTCTTATCTGGTGGGTCCTGCCCGTTACCAGCTCCACCTCCAGCAAAGCAAGCCCCAGCTGTTTGTTTTCGGCTGTCACACGGTATCTGGTCATCATGGTCTTGCACCCGGGGAAGGGCTTGTCTGAGACCTTTACCACCTTAGTCTTTTCGTTTCGCTGGTGATAGGCTTTAAGCTCTGCCGAATGTTTTTGCGGTATTCCCACAGTCACGCAGAGATAGCGCTTGTCAAGCTCCCTGTCCTTGACCTTCTGATTTAAAATGCGCAGGCTCTCGGCATTTTTGGCGCATATGACTATGCCCCCTGTGTTTCGGTCTATCCTGTTGCAGAGGGCTGGCGCAAATGAGTTCTCGCTGTCGGGGTCATACTCGCCCTTGTTGTAGAGATAATGCTGTATCCTACCTATCAGCGTGTCGGCAGAGCCGCTATCGTCCTCATGCACCACCAGACCGCAGGGCTTGTCGCAAAGCAGAATGTTTTCGTCCTCATAGACGATATCAAGACTGGCAGGTGATGATAAAAACTGCGGTTTGTCAGCGCTGCCCTTATCAAAAAACTCGTCATTTATATAAAGCTGCATAACATCGCCCTGGCTGAGCCTTGTGGATATCTCGCACCTTTTGCCGTTAAGCTTTATGCGTTTTAGCCTTATATACTTGTAAAGCAGGTTCTTTGGCAGCAGCGGCACGGCTTTAGTTAAAAACTTATCCACACGCTGCCCTGCGTCGTTGGCGTTTATTTTAAATTCTTTCATCTGATAATTCTCCCGAAAATAATATCGAGCTAATTATATCATATCCCGAACCAAAAGTAAAGCACGCTTTCGGCAAATTGTCACTTTATACCTGAAATTTATGTCTATAATCACTCAAAGTGAAATTTTGTGAGCAAAATTATTCAGATATGCTTGACTATTTCTTAGAAAAATGGTATGATAAGTAAGTATTAATACTATAAAAATCTGATAAAAAGGAAGCGAAAACAATGAAAAAACCTTTTATTACAAAGGAAAAGGCGCAGGAGATCATCAAGACCTACCCCACACCTTTTCATATCTATGACGAAAAGGGCATAAGAGAAAATGCAAGAAACCTCAACAAGGCTTTCAGCTGGAACAAGGGCTATAAGGAGTATTTTGCCGTAAAGGCTACCCCTAATCCCTATATCCTCAAGATACTCCAGGAGGAGGGCTGCGGCGTTGACTGCTCGTCTCTTACCGAGCTCATGCTCAGCGACTGCTGCGGCTTTTCGGGCAGCGATATAATGTTCTCCTCAAACGTTACTCCCAAGGAGGACTACCTTAAAGCCAGAGAGCTGGGGGGCTACATCAACCTTGATGACTTTACCCACATTGAGTATCTGGACAAGCTCTGCGGCATTCCTGAGACTATCTTCTGCCGTTATAATCCAGGCGGAGATTTTGCTATCGAGAGCCAGATAATGGACACCCCCGGTGAGGCTAAGTACGGCTTTACCAAGGAGCAGATGATTGAGGGCTTCAAGATACTTAAAGAAAAGGGCGCAAAGCATTTCGGCATTCACGCTTTTCTGGCGTCTAACACAGTTTCAAACGCTTATTATCCAAAGCTTGCGAGAATACTTTTCGAGCTCGCGGTGGAGCTTAAAGAAAAGACAGGCGCCGATATCAAGTTCATCAACC
>CALCRR010000271.1 GCA_937894495.1 uncultured Ruminococcus sp.
GGGCTATGCGGGAGAAAATATGCTGAGGACCCACAGGGTCATTTGTCCTAAGTTTGAGGGGGCGCAGTACCGTCTCAGGCTGCTGTTTGATGACAACACTGTCCGTGAGGCTGCTATCGAGGACGGCGTTGTTAAGGTAGACAGCTCTATGCTCAGTAAAGGCAGCGAGGTGCTGGCTCAGGTCAGGGCAGTCATAGAGGGTGAGGACGGCGAGGAGCCGCAGGTGTTCCAGTCGGAGATGTTCACCCTGGAGATAGGCGACGCAATAATCTGGTACACCGGCAGCGTGACGCCATGACACAGGACATGATGACCGCACTGCTCTCTCTGGCAGGCAGCCTTGCAGGTACATACTCAGGCATGAAGCTGATAACCTACAGGCTGGATCAGCTGGAGAAAAAGGTAGACAAGCTATCGACCCTCAGCGAACGCATAACGGCAGTGGAGAATAGAATAAAACAGTAGAGCAGAGGAATGAGGGGTCACTCAGATAAAGACCCGTAAGCAAAAGCACCCTTTCCCCGACGTTGTATGCAGGATCATCGGACCTCGTTTTTCCCATGGGTGCTTTTCTTCAAAAAAGGAGAGAACATGAAAAATAAAATAGAAAAACTGATAAACGTAAAAAGCATAGTTACCGTTATGATGACGGCGGTGTTCTGTGTGATGTCGGCGGTGGGCAGGATATCGTCGGAGCAGTTCATTACGGTGTTCACTGTGGTGATATCCTTTTATTTCGGCACACAGGCGGCTAAAAAAGATAAGGAGGACTCAATAGATGAAAACTAAAGGCATAGATGTATCAAAATGGCAGGGAGAGGTGGATTTTAACAAGGTCAGAGCCGAGGGCTATGAGTTTGTCATCATCAACGCAGGCTTCGGCAGATATATCTCCCAGAAGGACAGGTATTTTGAGACAAACTACAAAAACGCAAGGGCGGCAGGGCTTAAAGTGGGTGCATACTGGTATTCCTACGCTGTCAACTCCGCCGACGCAAAAAAGGAAGCCGAGACCTTTCTGGCGGCAGTTGAGGGCAAGCAGTTTGAATATCCCCTTGCCTATGATATTGAGGACAGCACCCAGTCGGGGCTCTCGGGCAAGGTCATCGGCGATATGATAAACGCATTCTGCGGTCATCTTGAAAGCAAGGGGTATTACGCAGCCATTTACAGCTACGCAAGCTTTTTAAAGTCAAAGGTGCCTGCCGCCTGCCGCAGCAAGTACGATGTATGGGTGGCTAACTTTGATGTAGCTAAGCCCGATTATCCCTATGAATACGGTATGTGGCAGTATACCTCAAAGGGCAAGGTAAGCGGCGTCAGCGGCAGCTGTGACTGTGACTACGCCTACAAGGATTATCCTGCGATCATGAAGGCGCAGGGGCTCAACGGCTTTAGCAGGGCTAAAACGGTGCTTGATAAAACGGGCTACAAAAAGGGTGATAACACCATAGGCTCGCTGGCGCTGAAACAGCTTTTGCTGGCGGCATACCACAAAAAGCTGATAACCATAAAGGTGGATAACAACGGCGTTGTAGGTAGCGGCACTGAGCAGGCAGTGAACTATCTGCTGGAAAAATGGGGCTATCAGCCCAACTCCATCGCAGGCGAGGGCTTTATAAAAAAGCTGGGGGCAGAAATATACTGACTTGATCTGTGTTTATTCCCCTGACCTAAGGGCGCAAACCATTTTTTGACAAACTAAAACGGACGGTCACACCAGCCGTCCGTTATCTTTTATATCCATATTTTTCGCCGCACCCTACCGGTCCTTGGAAAAATCGTGCTTTATCAGCTCTTTTCTGGTCTCAACAGGACCCTCGCCCTCTACGCCCTCGGTGGCGTCGGGCACAAATACGGTCCTTACGGTGGAGAGGATAATTTTGAGGTCCTCACGTATGGACTGGTGCTCGATGTACATAAGATCAAGCTTCAGCTTATCGTAGGGGGTGGTGTTGTATTTGCCCATTATCTGGGCGTAGCCTGTAAGCCCTGCCTTGACTTTAAGGCGGTATTTGAACTCGGGCATGGTCTGCTCATACTTGGCGGCAAGCTCGGGTCTTTCGGGTCGGGGACCCACAAATGACATATCGCCTTTGAGTATATTTATCAGCTGGGGCAGCTCGTCAAAGCGTATTTTTCTGATTATCCTGCCCACGGGGGTTATCCTGTCGTCATTCTCTGCGGCAAGTCTGGCGCCTGTTTTCTTCTCGGCGTCGGTTATCATGCTGCGGAATTTGTGTACCTTGAATTTCCTGCCGCCTATGGTGAGCCTTTCCTGCGAGTAAAGCACAGGACCGCCGTCATAGGCTTTTATGGCAATGGCGGTTATCAGCATAAAGGGTGAGGCTATGATAAGGGCTATCACCGCAAGAACCACATCGAAAAACCTTTTAAAAAGCCTTTGCTCGAACTTCAGACCGTCATTTCTTGAAAGCAGCAGGGGAGTATCGAACAGGTGAAAATCATCGGCGCCCCTGATGATGATATCCGACAGCTTGGGATTTATATAAGCCCTGATAGAATTTTCAAAAGCGAATTTCAGCAGCTTGCTCCTGAGCTCCGACGGGATATCGGTGATGATGACAGCCTCGTATTTAAGTATTTTCTGCTCGATCTCTTCAAGGCTCTTCTCGCAGCTGATCGAGGCGCAGATGTTGTATTTGTCCGTCCTGCGGCTCATTTTGTTCACAAGATACCTGGCATTCATATTGCCGTATACGATTATCATTTTTCTGGGGGGATACATCTTGGTGTACAGCATGGTGAAAAGATAGCTCCACACCAGCGCAAAGCCCAGCTCTGACAGGGTGAGGACGATCATGGGCATAAAGCTCAGTCGGTTTCTGCCGATAAGGGCGACCAGCATGACCTCGATAAAATTAGCCCCGAGTATGCCCAGCGTCTGCGAGCCGAAAAGCCCCGTGAACTTTGAATACCCCAGCCTGAACCCGTTAAAGGTGCCGGCTGCAAAGGTATACATTATGCCGTAAATGCACACCATGAGTATATTACCTCTGCGCCAGAAGGGGTCCTCCATGAACTTGTTGTAATAATTATACCACACATAGGCAAAGCCCAGCATGAATATGCCAATTATGATAAGCGCTCCCATAAAGTTGAGCAGCCGCTTATACTGCTCTCTGCTTTTAACATTTTTATTCAAAATATCAACGTTCCTTCTTTATTTTATCGGGAATTTTTGTGATGTTACAATATAGCCTGCAAGCGGAGCATTAGCTTCGCAGTCCATGCGATAGCATGGGCTTTGGTTTTATTATACCACATAGTGATGAAAAATGCAAGAATATATATTTATTCCTCGACGATGGGAGAAATCATTCATAATTGTCCTCGCCGGACGGGGTATTTCCCCCACCTGTCGTACTATTGTGTGGCAGGTGGGGGAAGCGAGCCGTCCGCCCGAGGACAAGGTTGGCGCAGCCATCAAAATACTAGCCGCCACAAAAGCCCCCCCAGCCACTAGAGGCAAGATGTCAGAGGCAAGAGGCAAGAAATTTTCTATCCCCACAAAGTCTGAAAAGATGACTCTTGCTTCTTGCCTCTTGCTTCTTGCTTCTAGAGGCACAGGTGGGGAATTACCCCGTCCGCCCGAGGACGCCCTACCCCTTAGTAACATAGTCCGAATATATCACCCAGTTTATCTCCTCGGGCTTAACATCTACCAGATGCTCACCGGGGACCTTGCAGACCAGCTGCCATTTGGTAATGCCGCTTACGCCCCGGGGCTCGGTCTTTCTCAGGTAAATGCTCAGCTTGCCGCCGCTGCTGCTGGCTCTTAAAAACTCATAGCCTGCATCGGCAGACGCCGCCATATCGCCGTAGAGGAACACCACATGGGCGTTAAAACCGCCCTCGGCTTCGTACTCCTCCAGCTCTGCTTTCAGCTCCTCCAGCCCAAGGCTGCTGTTATATTTATCATAATAGCTCTGAAAATCGCTGTATGAGGAAAAGGTCTTTTGATAGGGGAAGGTCATAGCCGCGTCAGCCGAAACGCTGTAGCAGTCAAACTCCAGCGGAATATCCGCATAGCTGTCGCCATCGTCGGCAGGCTCGGTATATATCAGCAGGTCGCTTAGGTAATACTCAAAGCTGTTATCTTTACGCACGCAGCTTATCTTGCCGGGGCTTATGCTCCTGCCTGTGGTGATCACCCTGTCGCCGCTTGCTTCCTTTATCTGCACATAAGCCGAGTAGCCGCTCTCCCCCGAGCTCATCATAGACACCATTATCACCGAGCTTTCGGTACACACGGTCAGGTGGGTATCAGCCTTGTTATCAGCCTTTGTTTTAAAATCAGCCCATATCTCGCCCGATCTCTCGCTGCTCTCCCCCAGCATAACGCAGCCGTTTTCCTCGGCATAGGCAGCCGTCAGCTCCTCGCCCTGCCAGTTATAGTAAAGGCTGGTCTTATCGTCGGCGGCTTCGCTGTAGGTCTTGCCCTCGGTATTTGAGCCCTTTTCCTCAGAGCTGTCGTCCTGATAGGCGCAGGAGGACACCACAAAAACCAGCGCCGCAGCTATAATAACAGCTGTTGTTTTTACAAGCTTTATGGTGATCACCCCTTTTTGATGTAAGATGTGAGAGCTAGGGTGTGTTGACACTAAGCCTAACACACGTCTTTTTGGATATTTTTGTCCCGTTCGTCGTTAAAAATCCTTGCAGGGCGACAGCCCAACTGCGGATTTTTGCCTAGAACGGAACAAAAATATCTCAAAAATCCGCGTATCAGTTTAGTGTCAACACACCCTAGTTATTCACAGCTGCCAGAGCTTTTTCAAGGGTAGCTGCATTTTCGATATTCACGGCGGTCCTGCCCTTTAAGGTCTTTTTCACCAGACCTGTGAGCACCTTGTTAGGTCCAAGCTCGATATAGTTCTCATAGCCTGCCTTATCCATTTCGGCAAGCTCTGAGGTGAACCTGACGGGTGAAACTATATGCTTAGCCAGAAGCTTTGGCATATCATCAAAGTCTGTGAGCTTTTCCCCCAGCACGTTAGAATAAAACTCCTTATCGGGAGCATTAAAATGAACCGTCTCGGCAGTTTTAACAAACTCATCGGCGGCGCTCTGCATGAGCTTTGAGTGGAAAGCCGATGCAACGTTTAGCTTTATAGCCTTTTTCTTCATCTCAGCAAACTTCCCGGCAGCCTTTTCACAGGCAGCAGTTTCGCCTGCGATGACCGTTTGCACTGCTGAGTTATAGTTGACGGGCACCACATAGCCCTCGGTCTCCTCGCAGATCTTCTCCACCTCGGCGGCGTCCAGCCCGATTATGGCATACATCGAGCCCTCGCTTTCCTCGGCAGCCTTCTGCATAGCCGCAGCTCTCGCTTTTATGAGCTTAAAGCCGTCCTCGATGCTCACGACCCCTGCTGCCACCATAGCCGCATACTCCCCCAGCGAGTGACCTGCCACGCCGTCGAAGTCGATGCCCTCTGCCCTTGCAGCCTCAAAAGCTGCCAGCGAGCAAGCCATTATTGCAGGCTGCGAGTTTATGGTCTTATTGAGCTCTTCCTCGGGACCCTCAAAGGCAACTGCCCCTATATCATATCCCAGCACCTCCTTAGCGGTATCAAACACCGCCTTAGCCCCGGGGTATTTCTCCGCAAGCTCCTTGCCCATGCCCACATACTGCGAGCCCTGTCCCGAAAATAGAAAGATGTTCTTACTCATGTCATTTCCTCCGTTTTTATAGTTTGCGCCCTGAGCTGGGTGGCTCCGCCCCCGCCCTGACTGCGTCGAGGGCAACCCCTGC
>CALCRR010000272.1 GCA_937894495.1 uncultured Ruminococcus sp.
TTTTTTCATAACCCTATTGGTGCCTTTCGCAGAAAGGCGGATTATAAAAATGACAAACAGAAAAACAGTTTTTTCGGGGATAATATCAGAAGTCATTGTGCGCTCCTTGACCGAGGCTGCCTTTGTGCGCTGACGGCGGACGTGAAAAATCAGGATGACCTCTGATCTTACCCGATCGGAGGTCTTTTTATTTATGGCAGCATACACGGCGGCGGTCGGTGCTGCATTTTGCGAAGGGAAGTGAGATAATGAAATATTTTGATGTGATGCCCCCTCCGGTCAGTGAGGAGCTCTTAAAAAGAGGCGTTATTACCGATGAGCTGAAATACTGCGTAAAGGCTGACCTGGACGGCGAGGGCAGGTATATAGATGTCTACATAACCTTTACCGATACCGCACTGTCTGTGATATCGGGCTATGAGCATTATGACAGGATAAAGCGCAGGACAAAGCGGCGTGACCTGGTGGGATTTGATACCTCGGGGTATGAGGAATACCCTTTAAAAGATATTGAAAATATGTATGTTGACCGCTATGCCAACTCGGCAAGGCTGATGGTAAAGGATACCGAAGGTGAGGAGTTTGCTGTTGCAAGGTTCTCGCTGGGCTTTGCGGATAAGTTTGAGAAGTTCTGCGAGCGTGTGAACCGCACTGTAAACAGCGAGCCTATCGACGACTCTCTGCTGGAGGGTATAAAGACCCACTGCCCCACCTGCGGCGAGCCCTTTCCCGACCCTAACCGCCCTGTTTGCCCCCACTGTGTTGACAGGCGCTCGGTATTTGTAAGGCTGCTTAAAATGTTTGGTGAGTTCAAGTGGGCGGTGGCGCTGATACTGCTGACCATTATACTCAGCAACGTGCTGGCGGTGCTTTCTCCCGTGTTCGGCGCACAAATGCTTTATGACGATGTTCTCACCGAGGGCGGAAAGCTCTACGGCAGGATACTGCTGATAGTAACGGTGATACTGGCGGTGAACGTGGCTTCGCTGCTGATGAAGGTGGTATCGGGCATAATCACCTCAAAGGTGGTGCCTGTTGTTTCTCACAAGCTGAGGGTGAAGATATTTTCATCAATGCAGCGGCTTTCGCTGGATTTCTTCACCAACAAGCAGACAGGCTCGCTGATGTCAAGGGTAGACCGTGACAGCATGAACATTTACTGGTTCTTTACGGATATAGTCCCCTACGGGCTGACTAATATAGTGAAGATAGTCGGCATTGCGGTGATAATGGTGCTTATCTCGCCGCTTTTGTCAATAGGCATAATACTCACCATTTCATTTATCGAGATAATGCAGCACCGCTTTTACCGCAGCCAGCGCAAGCTCTACCGCAAGTTCGATGTGGCTACACGCTCTGCAAACTCGGTGCTGTCGGACGTTATGAACGGTCAGCGTGTGGTAAAGGCTTTTGCCAATGAGCAGCGTGAGATTGACCGCTACACCGTAAAAAACACCGACGCATTTACCATAAACTACCGCATAAACTCACGGCTCGCCAACACCATACCCTTTATATGGACCTTTTACCGTGTTATAAACAAGCTGGTGTTCTGTCTGGGAGCTGTTATGGTGATTAAAGGGCACATAATGTTCGGTGCGCTGTCGGCGCTGATATCCTACACCGAAATGGCTTATGACCCCATAAACTTTTTTACATGGATAGGCGACCGCTGGGCAAGGTGCATGGACGCTGCCTCGAGAATGTTTGAGATAATGGATGCTCTGCCCACCGTTAAAGAGCCCGAAAACCCCGTGCATATCGACAGCATGAGGGGCGATATAGAGCTTAAAGATATAAGCTTTGAGTATGAAGCAGGCAGACCCATAATCAAAAACCTTAGCTTAAAGGTGCAGTCGGGTCAGATGTACGGCATTGTGGGCAAAACGGGCGCAGGAAAATCCACCATAATAAACCTTATGGCAAGGCTTTATGATGTAACAGGGGGCGAGATAACCATTGACGGTACTCCCCTGCGGCAGATAGCCACGGCGGATATAAGAAAAAATATCGGCATAGTTTCACAGGAGACCTTTTTGTTCATAGGCTCTGTTGCCGATAACATACGCTATTCAGACCCCGATGCTTCAATGGAGGAGGTCATCGAGGCTGCTAAATCCGCAAACGCCCATGAGTTCATAACCAAGCTGCCCGACGGCTACAACACAATGGTGGGCGAGGGCGGCGTGAACCTTTCGGGAGGAGAAAAGCAGCGTATATCAATAGCCAGAGCCATCATACAAAAGCCGAATATCCTCATACTTGACGAAGCCACCGCCTCTATGGACACCCGCACCGAGCGCAAGATACAGGCGGCGATAGACAAGCTGAAGCAGGGCAGGACCATAATATCCATCGCCCACCGCCTTTCGACACTGAGAGATGCGGATATGCTGTGCGTTATCGAAAACGGCGAGCTGAAGGAGACAGGCACTCACGACGAGCTTATACGCAAAAAGGGCAAATACTATGAGCTTTACAAGCTGCAGTCTGAGGCTCTGAAATTTATAAATGAATAAGGAGGTAAGCCGTAATGAATAATGAAGAAGAACTTTACGAGGTAGACAAGCTCACCCTGCTTGACTGTAAAAAAATAAAGCTGAGCCTTGAAAAAAGTGGCTTTCTCACCCTTGAATATGAGGGCAGGAGCTACAGCAGGGTCAACCCCACAAGGCTTATACCCTTTTACTCAAAGACCACCTACATAAGCCTTTCCTATGAGAATGAGGAGGGTGAGTTCAGAGAGGTGGGGATCATAAAGGATATGGCTGAGCTTGACAAGGAACAGTACAAATTATTGGACGATTATCTCGAATACAAATACTATATGCCCGAGATAACAAGGGTTTATAACATAAGGGATAATATGCGGGGCTCTATTTTTGTAAAGGCAGACACCACCTCGGGCGAAAAGACCATTTGCGTGCGTGACTGGTATCAGAACTTCCGTATGCTGACAAGCGATTATCTTTATGTAAACGACGCTGACGGCAATAAATATTTCTGCAAGGATATACACGGGCTTGACCGCAAAAGCAGAGCTGTGCTGGAGCTGTTCACGTAATATACTGAAACTGCAATGAAAGGAGGTATGGGCAATTGAACCTTTTATTGACGCTGCCGAAGGAAGTGCCTGACAGGGTCGCCTACTCGCTGCCATTTTCGTTTGCAAGCGACGGCGAGGCGGTAAAGGGCATTTTCTGCGTGACGGATAAGAAAATATACATATACATAAACGGCGAGATAGAAGAAGAGTACAATATTTCGGACTTTTGCGAATTTGCCTGCCGCCAGCAGATAGGCACATCTATGGCGCAGGGCATAAAGGAGAACGGCGATGTTATCTGCTTCTGCGCCTTTACGCAGGATATGTTTCTGCGGTATGCCGAGGTTTTGAAGCTGCTGGACCACTATATACGTACAGGCGAGCTCATAACCGACACAGGCACAGACGAGCCCACCTGCCCAAACTGCGGTATGCCGCTGGAGGGGGCTGCCGAGTGTGTTTACTGCAAAAGCAAAGGCTCGACCCTTTTAAGGCTGATCAAGCGAATTGCGCCTTATAAAAAGTATTTTATAATCGCTGTTATCTGCACGGTGCTGTCTGAGGGCATATGGGTATTGATGCCCTATTTTGACCGCATTATCATAGACAAATACGTTACCCCTAAGCTTGATGACTGGGCAGGGCTGGCTGGTATCATGATAACCATGATATCTATGCTGCTGCTGGCAGGGGTGCTGGAGTTTTTCAACATGAAAAACAGCTTCCGCGCGGCGCTCAACATAGGCAGAGACCTGAGACAGGAGGTCTTTGAAAGATCACAGCAGCTTTCCATGAGCTCAATATCAAAGCGCACCGCAGGCGAGCTGATAAACCGTGTATCCAGCGATGCTGCAAAGCTGGAGGACTTTATCACCGCCAACGGCAAGGACGCTATCGTAAAGATACTTTCGCTGGTGATAATAGGCGTTCTGCTGTTTATTATGGACTGGAGGCTGGCTTTGCTGACGGTTATGCCCGTACCGCTGGTATTTATAATAGTACAGAAGCTTTTCAGGACAATGGCGCTGAAATACACAATGGTATGGAAAAACCAGAAGCACCACGGTGAAACCCTCCACGATATACTAAACGGCATAAGGGTGGTCAAATCCTACGGCAGCGAGGTGCGTGAGGTGCAGCGTTATGAAAACTGCTCGCTGGCATGGGCAAAAGCCTGCGTCAGGGCTGAGATAATGTGGTATCTCACCATTCCCCTATCGGAGTTCATACTGACCATAAGCAACTTTTTTGTGCTGTATTTCGGCGGCTCGATGATACTCGACCACACTATGTCGCTGGGTGAGCTGATACAGTTCACCACCTATGTTACCATGCTTTATGAGCCTATGCACTGGCTGATACAGATACCCAGAACACTGGCTGATACCACGGTATCGGCAGGCAAGGTGTTTGAGATACTCGACGAGCAGTCGGACGTCAGGGACATAAAGGACCCTGTTGAGCTGGACATAAAGGGCGATATCGAGTTTGACGATGTTTACTTCGGCTACAAGGTGTATAATCCTGTGCTGAAGGGGATATCCTGCAATATCAGGAAGGGCGAGATGATAGGCATAGTGGGTCACTCAGGCGTGGGCAAATCCACCATGATAAACCTGATACTCAGACTCTACGACTGCACCCAGGGGGAGATACGCATAGACGGTGTTCCCATAAGGGATATATCCCAGCACAGCCTGCGCTCACAGGTGGGGGTAGTTTTGCAGGAGACCTTTCTGTTTGACGGCAGCGTGCTGGATAACATCGCCTATGCACGCCCCCAGGCGCCCTTTGAGGACATAATAAAGGCGGCTAAGATAGCCAATGCCCATGACTTTATCACAAAGCTGCCTGACGGCTACAACACCCGTGTGGGCAACAAGGGCTTTCAGCTTTCGGGGGGTGAGCGGCAGAGGATAGCCATTGCAAGGGCGCTGCTGCACGACCCTAAGATAATAATACTCGATGAAGCCACAGCCTCACTGGATACCCAGACCGAAAAGCAGATACAGCAGGCACTTTCAAAGCTCACCGAGGGCAGGACGACCATTGCCATAGCCCACAGGCTATCGACCCTATCAAATGCCGACAGGCTCATAGTTTTAGACAAGGGCAGGCTTGCTGAGATAGGCTCTCACAACCAGCTTATGCGGCAAAAGGGCGTTTACTACAAGCTGGTAATGGCTCAGCGCCAGACCACAAGAATGAAAAATGCGCAGGCGCAGTAAAATGCAATGTTTAAGGCACTTATGTCAGTTCAAATCGACATAAGTGCCTTTTGGTTGCTTTGTCACAGCCGCTTATACACAGTACGGCTTATTATTTCAGAGTTTTCGCTTTTGCTCATTCTTATCAATGTACATTTTCTTATCGGCTCTGTCTATGCATTCTCTTACAGAGTCAAGGCTGCTGTTCATGCAGGCTGCGCCGTAGGAAATGCTTATGGGCTTATCGTGTATGACATAGCGGAGCTCCTCATTTCTGAGCTGTTTTATGTAGCTCTCGGCTCTCTCTTCATCAACATTCGGCAGCACCAGCACGAACTCATCGCCGCCTGTTCTGAAAACACGGCAGTCATTTGGCAGAACTGTTCTGAAAAGCAGCGCTGCCATGCGGATATATTCATCTCCCACCAGATGACCGTAGGTGTCGTTTATCATTTTCAGCCCGTTGCAGTCAGCCGATATAAAGCTGACAGGCAGGCTGCAGCTTTTCTCCATACCCTCGGTGAACTGGTCGAAGCAGCGGCGGTTGTCGGCGCCTGTCAGCTCGTCCTTCATAGCCTTTTCTTCAAGGCTTATGCGCATCTGCTCCTTTTCGGTAACGTTGTTTATAAGGGCGATTATGCCTGTTATATTGCCGTTTTCGTCACGTACAGGCTCTTTTATTATCTCTAAAAATTCCTGAACATTATCCTCGTTTATCTCGATGATATAAGCTGTGCCCTTGCCCGACTTCATCAGCTCCACATCGGTCTGCATAGCTTTTATGGCATTTTCCTTATCCTTGCGGATATCAACATCGGTCTTGCCCCTGATAGTCCAGTCGGGGTCGCCGGGTCTTTCAAGGTGGTGCCAGTAGTGGGTGGCGAAAACATAGCGTCCCTTTTCATCTTTAAGATACACCATAGACGGCAGCTCTTTAAGCATACGCTCTATCTCAAAAAAGGTGGCAGAGTCTTTTAGCCTTATGGAATTTTCTATGCGGTGAAGAATGATATCCTTATACAGCGGCGGTGTGATGATATCCACCGCTCCCCTTTTAAGGCACTCGGCTGCCAGCGGCATATCATCGCTGCTGCCGCAGTATATGAGCATAGGTATAGCTGCCAGCATACTGTCATTTTTAAGCCACTTAAACAGCCCGAAGTCAGCGTCGGAAGCGTCCTTGGCACATATAACAGCCGCCGATATATTACCTGCCTGCTGCTTGACAGAAGCAAAATCCCTGACGCTGCTGTCATGCATAAACACCCTGTATTTTTCAGATAAGAGCTCGCTTAGCTCAGAAAGGTCATTCTCACCGTCTGAGACCAGCAATATAGTTCTTCGTCTGTCGTTAGAATTTATAATTTCCAAATTTGTCACCCCTGAATAAAAAAAGTGAGGGTCTTATGACGGATACCCATATAGAAGTTTTGCCCCCTGTGTGCTGCAAAGGATACAGGAGGCATCTGGTTTATTGATGCTGTTCAGTCAGCATATCATGCATTCAACTGAATAATCTGTTGATGCTGTTTATTTTCGTGACAGCATACGAGAGCAACACTAAGACAGCGGCTGCGGCTGCACCGCCACATATCGTATCATTGACGACATAGATGCCGGATAATGCGTTTACAATGCAATGGAACAATACACACAGCCACACACTGCCAGTATTCTTTCTGATGCTTGCCAGAGCGAAGCTCAGTCCAAGAACAGTAAGCCCGAATACCAGATAATCCTGACCATATTGTCCTGCTCCATTTATAAAAAACAAAGGCATATGCCAAAGCCACCAGATGACGCTGACAATGAGCGTGGATAAGGTAAAGCTGCATTTTTTCTCTAATTCCGGCTGTAGTATATATCGCCAGCCTGCTTCTTCCAGTCCGCCGCCAACTATCATCATAGGGATCATAATAATGATCGCATAAAGCGGTGCGCCGCTTTCGTAGCCTGCAACAAAGCATTGCGGCAATAAAAACAGGATTGCAAGAATCACGACCAACACATATGAAAAGACATTATGTTTCAGATCAAAAACATTCTTTATCCATTCTTTGAGCTCTGAAATCTCTTTATTCTTCTTTAGGGCGATATAGGAAGCAATCGTTGGAGACCATCCGCCTAACAGAAACGGGATATATAACAGATAATTTTTATCCAATGCAACTCCATTCAGACTGCATAGGATGCAAGCTCCCCAACAAAGAAGCATGATTGAAAACGTAAATATCAAATAGTCTTTACTCAGCTTGCTCATTCTGAACCTCCCGATTCCGTTTATTTCAAGAATAATTATAGCATAGCATCTCTGTACTGTCAATAGAAACGCCATAGTACTTCTGACCTTACATCAGAAATACTATGGCGTAAAACTTCTTTATACGTACCGTACTTACTATTTTATCTTATATAATTATATTATAGCACAGCTATTTACAAATTTCAAGGCTTAATACAAGAAATATCCAAGGTTTTGCGCTTAAAGAATATATTTTACAGCTCAGAAGTAATAAAAAAACTGTTTTTCGTACACTTTATGTTAAAAAGCTTTACATATAAAACCATATATGGCATAATTTATTATATATGTACTATTATTAAAATAAATTTACCTTTCAACCAACAGGTGACTAATATGATATACTATTTTCACATAACTGTAATTCTGTCGGTCATACTTTCGGGTGTGTTTCTGCTGAGGCGGCGCAAGGGCATATCGGTGCACCATGACGAGCTTATCGGCAGCCTGAAAATCACCGTCAGCGGCATACTTATGGCAACGGGTATGTATAAATAGGCTGAGATCAATAAATGTATAAATAAAAAAAGGTATCTGCACTGCGGACCGATCAAAGATCGTCACCGCAGGCGATACCTTAATTTTTTCACTGTTTCATTGCACCGTTTTTATTTTCAGCTTGTCAAAATCGGAGGAGCTGCCCTCAAAAACATCGAGGTCGATGTACTTTTCCTCGCCGCTGTAGCCCGAAAGCTCACCCGTGTCGCTGTACTGCCAGAAGGTCCAGTCACGTCCTATGGGCATAAAATACACGTTTCTTATCCACAGGGGGCAATCACCGAAAATGTCGCCGTATAGCCTGTATGCCTTTGAGGTGCAGTAGATCACGGGCTTTGTGCCGTAATAGGTCTCCAGAGCGCTTATCATGTCTTTCAGATCATTCTTTACCTCATCGGCAGACTTGGGGTTTTTGATATAATCGCCGTAGAATTCCACATCTATAGCAGGTGGCAGCATACCCTCGGTGATGCCCACCGTCTTTATAAAATGCTGCGCCTGTGCTTCACCCGAGCTGTCGTAGCTGAAAAAGTGATAGGCTCCTACCGTAAGGTCAGTGGTGCGGGAATTTTTCCAGTTATACTCAAACTTTTCGTCGGTGAAGGAGCTGCCCTCGGTCGCCTTAATATAAACAAAGTCCAGCTTTTTGGACAGAACATCCCACTCTATATCCCCCTGATATGCAGAAATATCTGCGCCCTTTATACCGCCGGGGTGATTGAGCTTTATCACCTTAAAATATACCAGCACCAAAAAGCAGACACAGGCAATTATCAATATTATAACAGCCGTGCTCTTTCTTATTCTGCTGCCTCCCATAAAAGATCAAACCTTTCTGTCCAAAACATAGGACAAATAAGATTATAGCAGAAAATCCCGTCATTGTCAAGAGCTTTTTGGAACAAAGCACGCAAATCAATTTTTGTAAAATTGATTTCCCTGGGAACAAAGCTGCAAATATCAGTTTTTGCAGCAAAACAGCTACGCTGCTCTGGTCTCGGCGGTGATATCGCCGTCAGCGGGCAAGCTTTTTGTGTTCACCGAGAATGCAGGTCTCTGCAGCTGTTTCAGGCGCTCCCCTGCGGCGGTTTTACGGGCGTCAAGAATGCAGAGCTCTCTGGCAACAAAGGCAGAAAAGCCCATCAGCAGCAGTGCCAGCGACTGCCCGGGGAACAGACCTGCTGCGGCTGTGAGTATGCACAGGGCTGCAAAGCTTTTTATTACTCCCCTGTGCCAGCCCTCGCCTGCGGCGCACTCGTTTATCACCAGAACTATCAGCGATATTATCCACATCACATCACATCTTCCTTTCGCAAAAGCCTTATTTGAACAGGCTCATTATTATATACACAGGCAGAAGTACGGGCAGAATGATTATAAACTTTGCCAGCAGCTCCAGCAACATGATAACAAGTCCGCCTGTGAAACGTCGATAAGCACCAGCAGTATTATCAGGGCTATCCATCTGGCTCTTGTATCTGCGCTGCTGCTCGGGGTCCTTCGGGGTAGCTCGGTCTTGCTGTCATCGTCGTCGCCCACAACGTCCTTGTAAATGTTGTATTCAATATAATCATCGCAAATGGTCTTTTTTCCGTCGCCGTCCCAGTCAAAAAATGCCATATTTATCCTCCTTTGAGGTATCGGGTCCTGTTTTGCTTGTGTGAACATATTATAGCACTTTGATTTTCATTTGTGGGGAAATTTTTGGGACAGTTAGCCATTTTGTGCGAAATTTTCTTTTGTGGGAGATTTTTTGTACTAATTTTGATAGAAGTACAAAAATTTGGATAGTTTAGCTGCATTATATGACTTTTGTGTAAAAACAAGGGTATCGGTGCTAAGTTTATTAACAAAATGCCTATTGTATTTTCTTTTTTAATGTGTTATAATAACTGTGATTATGCGAATACTTTTATGAAAGGAGCTCCGCTTATGCGGAGACGGTGAAGCTTATGAGCAGGATTTTTGACCTCGGCATAGATGTTGGCTCAACAACTGTAAAAACGGTCATTCTTGACGGCGGTGAGTTTTTGTATAACAAGTACGAAAGACACTTCTCAAAGGTGCGTGAGACCGTTGCCGAGCAGCTTAAAATAATAAGAGATATGTACCCCGATGATAAGTTCAGGATAGCTATCACAGGCTCGGCAGGTCTGGGCATTGCCGAAGCCTGCGGCATTCCCTTTGTGCAGGAGGTTTTTTCTGCATTCGTTGCGGTGAACAAGAGCTATCCCAAGGCTGATGTGGTCATTGAGCTGGGGGGCGAGGACGCCAAGATAATTTTTCTCACAGGCGGCGTTGAGCAGCGTATGAACGGCTCCTGCGCAGGCGGCACAGGTGCTTTTATCGACCAGATGGCCGGGCTGCTGGGGGTTACTCCCGATGAGATGAACGAGCTGGCGCTGAAAGCCGAAAAGACCTACCCCATAGCTTCAAGATGCGGCGTTTTCGCAAAGAGCGATATACAGCCGCTGCTCAACCAGGGAGCTAAAAAGGAGGATATATCTGCATCTATCTTTCAGGCTGTGGTGGACCAGACAGTTTCGGGTCTGGCTCAGGGCAGAAAGATACAGGGCGAGGTGCTGTTTCTGGGCGGACCTCTCACATATCTCAGTGCGCTGAGAGAAGCCTTTAAAAAGACACTTTCGCTGGACGACGAGCACGCTGTACTGCCCGATAAGTCCTCATGCTACATAGCCTACGGTGCAGCTCTGCACGCTAACACTCTGGCTGAGGAGATGACTGTTGACGAGGCTATCGACAGGATAGTCAACGCTAAGGCGCAGGATAATATAGTTGTGGGCAAGCCCCTGTTCGAGTCACAGGAGGACTATGCTAAGTTTATTGACAGGCACAAAAAGTCTGACCTTAAATATGCGGATATCACCACCTATGAGGGCGATGCTTACCTTGGTATCGACGCAGGCTCGACCACCACAAAGCTGGTGCTGATAACCCCCGAGGGCGGTCTGCTTTATCAGCACTACTGCTCAAATCAGGGTCAGCCGCTGGACATCATATCCGCCAAACTCAAAGAGATTTACAGCCTTGCAAACCCTAAGCTGAGGATAAAAGCTTCGGCAGTAACGGGCTACGGTGAGGAGCTTATAAAGGCAGGTCTCGGCGTGGATTTCGGTATAGTTGAGACTGTGGCGCACTATAAGGCTGCGGCTTACTTCTGCCCCGAGGTGGATTTTATCATCGACATCGGCGGACAGGACATAAAGTGCTTTAAGATAAAAAACAACGCTATAGACAGCATAATGCTCAACGAGGCTTGTTCATCGGGCTGCGGCTCGTTCATACAGACCTTTGCGGGAGCTATGGGCTATGATATAGCTCAGTTTGCCCAGCTGGGACTTTTCGCAAAAGCCCCTGTTGAGCTCGGCTCGCGCTGCACAGTTTTCATGAACTCGTCAGTAAAGCAGGCGCAGAAGGACGGCGCAAGCGTTGAGGATATCTCGGCAGGTCTTTCGGCTTCGATAATCAAGAATGCGGTATATAAGGTGATAAGAGCAAAGTCGGTAGACGAGCTTGGTAAAAATATAGTGGTACAGGGCGGCACATTTTTAAATGACGCTGTGCTGAGGTCTTTTGAGAAGGAGCTTGGCAGAAATGTTATAAGACCTGCCATTGCCGGACTCATGGGTGCGCTGGGCTGCGCTTTGTTCGCTAAGGAAAAGACCCTGGGCAGCAACGCAGGCTCGGGCATTATAACCAAGGAGGAGCTTGAGGATTTTGACTATACCTCAAGAGCTGTTCAGTGCGGCGGCTGCGGCGCTCACTGCAGCCTGACGGTGATACGTTTCAGCGACGGTCACCGCTTTATCTCGGGCAACCGCTGTGAAAAGGGTGCAGGCATAAAGATAACCGACAGGACCGAAAATATGATTGAGTATAAGTATAACTACATCAAGGAGCTTGAAAACACCAAGCCCCACGGTGCAGTTACCGCAAGAGTAGGTCTGCCGCTGGCGCTTTCCTATTACGACCTTATGCCCTTCTTTGTGCAGCTGTTCACAGACCTGGGATTTGAGGTGGTGTTCTCTGAGGAATCTACAAGAGATACCTACTATAAGGGTCAGCAGACCATACCCTCTGACACTGTCTGCTATCCTGCAAAGATAACCCACGGACACATTGAGAGCCTGCTGGAGAAGAATGTTGACTTCATATTCTACCCCTGCATGAGCTATAATATAGACGAGGGCGGTTCGGATAACCATTACAACTGCCCTGTGGTGGCTTATTATCCCGAGCTTTTAAAAGCCAATAACGATAAGCTCACCGAGGACAACTTCATCACCCCTTATATCGACCTTAACAACAAATCCCATGTGGCTAAGGCGATGGCAAGGGCACTGGGCAAGTACGGCGTTACTGCAAGAACGGTGCTGCCACTGCTCAACCGTGCGTACTCGGCACAGCTGAATTTCAGAAAGGCTGTTAAGGACAAGGCTCAGGAGATAATAGGTGAAGCAAGAAGAAAGGGGCAGAGGATAATAGTTGTGGCAGGACGCCCCTACCATATCGACCCCGAGATAAACCACGGCATACATAAGCTGATAGCCTCGCTGGGCTTTGCGGTGATAACCGAGGACAGCGTGGCAGGTCTGGCAGATACACCTGCGCTGGACGTCCTCAACCAGTGGACATACCATTCAAGGCTTTACAGAGCTGCCAAGTATGTGTGCGACAATGAGGATATGCAGCTGGTGCAGCTGGTAAGCTTCGGCTGCGGCATTGACGCTGTGACTACCGATGAGGTGAGAGCTATTCTTGAAGAACAGGGCAAGCTTTACACCCAGCTTAAAATAGACGAGATAACCAACCTGGGCGCTGCAAAGATCAGACTTAGATCCCTTGCGGCTGCGCTGGAGGAAAAGGAAGCAAGAGCTGCGGCTGAACATGAGGAGCATGAGCTGGCAGCTGCCGCAGGCATATGACCGATAAAATGTAAAATTTGCGGAGGTAAATCAAAAATGTCTGATAAAAAGGATCAGAGCAGCATACATCACTCAGGCTCTGACAGAGTGAAGAAGTCTTATTTTGACAAATCAAGAAAGGACGAGTATACCATACTTGTACCTGATATGCTGCCCATACACTTTAAGCTCATCATGGCTATATACAAGCAGTATGGCTATAAGATGGAGCTTTTGCAGACCTCTACGAGAAACGTTATCGACGAGGGTCTTAAAAATGTTCATAACGATACCTGCTACCCTGCACTGCTGGTAATAGGTCAGTTCATGGATGCACTCAACAGCGGCAAATACGACCTTGACCACACCGCTCTGCTGATATCACAGACAGGCGGCGGCTGCAGGGCGTCTAACTATATACATCTGCTGAGGAAGGCGCTTTCTTCCACCTATCCCCAGGTGCCTGTGCTCTCGCTGAATTTCAGCGGACTGGAGAAGGATGCTTCTATCGAGGTATCGCCCGTTATTGCGCTGAAGCTTATCTATGCGGTGCTCTACGGCGATATGCTGATGCTGCTTTATAACCAGTGCAAGCCCTATGAGATACACGAGAACTCCACCGACGACCTGCTGGCAAGGTGGCAGCACAGAATGGGCAAGCTTTTTGCCACCAAGCGTGATTATATGGCTACCACCAGGATATACAAGGCTATGCTGAAAGACTTTGCGGCACTGCCCAGAAACAGCAAGCCTAAGCCCAAGGTGGGCATTGTGGGGGAGATATATGTTAAATACTCCCCTCTTGCAAACAACCATCTTAACGAGTTTTTGCTTTCTGAGGGCTGTGAGCCCAATGTGCCGGGGCTGCTTGACTTTGTTATGTACTGCGCATCTGATGCGGTAAACGACGCTAAGCTATATGACACAAGGAACAAAAAGACCCTGATATACGGCATAGGCTATGATGTGCTGTATAAGTTCCAGAAGCAGCAGATAAAGATAATAAAACAGCACGGGGTCTTTCAGCCGCCCCATGATTTTGAGCACCTGAGAAGCTGCGCTGACAAATATATACACCAGGGCGTAAAAATGGGTGAGGGCTGGCTGATAACTGCCGAAATGGCAGCTCTTGCGGAAACAGGCACAAAGAATATAATCTGCACACAGCCCTTCGGCTGCCTGCCTAACCATATCGTTGCCAAGGGCAGCGCCAGAGTTATAAAGCAGGCTTACCCCGACGCCAATATAGTGGCTATCGACTACGACCCGGGTGCTACAAAGGTTAATCAGGAAAACAGGATAAAACTTATGCTGGCTAATGCAGTGGTCTGATATCGGGAGGATCAAATGGATCTGATAGAATGTTTAAAGGACCTTTACCAAGGCTCTTCCGACAGGGTCTGCATTACCGATGAAAATATGCACATCATCTGGAAAAACAGCAGTGATCTGCCCGGCTATATAGAGCCACTGTTTTTCCTGGACGGCCGCCGCCAATATCTCCAGCTGCCTATGAGACATGAGGGTATATACAGCTATAAGTTTGACGAAATAACTCAATGCGTAAAGATAAAGCCGCTGATGGAAGGCAATGAGATAATAGGCTATCTACTGAACTTTTTCAATGCCGACGAGCTTTGCCTGATGTCAGACCGCTCTGATATCAAGCGGCACAGGATAAAGGCTAACAGCGTTATATCAAACAACACTGCCATGATCCTCCATTCGCTGGAGATAGCCCAGAGAAACATTGATCTGGGCAATGAATTTGATTTTGGCAAGCTTGACCGTGACATACGAAAGTATATACTTAAACTGCTGGCGTCAAAGGCTAATTATTATGAGCTGGGAAAGTATAACTCGGGAGATATAATAAGCGATCAGAAAAATGTCTCATACCAGATGGCACTGCTTTGCGACAGATTTGAAAAATGCCTGAAGAACACAAATATATTCTTTACCAAAGATATCGAGCCGGAAGTATATATGGATATCAACGTAGACAGGCTGTGGGCGGCAGTTGCCAACCTGCTGACAAATGCGGTGATGTATAACGAGAACGATAATATCAAGGTAGCTCTCAGGCTTTATACCAAAGGACAAACTGTGGTGATATCCGTAAAGGATAACGCAGGGGGAATAGATGAGGACGTGCTAAAACGCTCCCTCACCCCGTTTACGATGCACAGACCTGTTGATGACCATGAGTCGCTGGGACTGGCAGTGGTAAAAAAGCACTGTGAATATTACGGCGGCAGGCTTGAAGCGGACATCGAAAAGGGAGTATCAACAGAGTTCAAAATGATATATCACTACGACCGCTCAAGGGTCCCCGACAGACTGAGTATGTCTGAGATGTTCCCGTATCTGAGCAACTACGATCAGGCAGGCAGCATTTTTGCAAAGGCTTTTGATCTGACGGGCAATGAATAAAAGATGAAACCACATAAAACAGGAAAGGTATGGATAAGCATGAACATAAGAATGAAAAGAACTGCGGCTGCGCTTTGCGCACTTGGCATGATATTTGCACTTGGCGCCTGCACCGACCACGAGGACAAGGACTCCAAAAAGGAAACAGAGAGCTCTGCGGCACAGACAGACAGCGGCGAGGAAAAGCCTGCTGACGACAAGACCGTTACCGATGAAGAGACCACCAAGGAGGAGGACGAAAAGGACAAGGACACCACAGATGGCGAGGACAGCAAGACTGACGGCATTACTCCTGCCATGTGGAGGATAGAGGGCGAAAACGGCAACACCATAACCATGCTCGGCTCAATGCACGCCCTTACCGAAAGCGACTACCCACTGCCTGACACTGTAATGGACGCTTTTGAGGCAGCCGATGTTCTGGCAGTTGAGTGCGATGTTGAGTCGGCAGGTACCATCGCCTTCCAGTCAACGCTATTAAAGCAGATGTACAACGAGGACGGTGTAAAGTTCAGCGACCTTATCTCGGGCGAGGCTTATGATGCAGTGGCTGAGTATTTAAAGACCTATGACATGACAGTGGATTCTATGGAGCTTTTCAAGCCCTGGGCAGTATCAAACACGCTTGATTCGCTGCCTGTGCTGTATTCCAAGCTGGATGCGGAGCTGGGCATAGATGCTTATCTTCTGCAGCAGGCAAAGGAGACTGACAAGGAGATATATGAGGTCGAGTCGGTGGAGTTCCAGATGGATATGCTCATGAATTTCTCGGACGAGATATATGACCTGATGTTCAGAAGTCTCGACGGCGAGAGCAAGGAGACTATGGTGGCCCAGCTGGAAGAGCTGCACGATGCATGGGCAAGCGGCGATATCGAGGAGATAACCGAGCTCAGTGAGGAAGAGGAAGAGGAGATGTCCGAGGAGGACGCAGAGCTTGCCGAGGAATATAACCGCATAATGCTCACCGACAGAAACGTTGGCATGGAGGAAGCCATAAAGGAATTTATCGAGGGCGACAAGGACGTTTTCTTCGTGGTAGGCGCAGCCCACTATGTTGACGAGGGCGGTATACTCGACCTGCTGGAGAAGGACGGTATCGAGTATGAAAGGATAGAATACTGACAGCAGAAAAAATAAAGAGGTATCGCATTTAACGCGGTACCTCTTTTTATTATGTAATTATTTAAAAAGTGAGAAGAAAGCTGACGCTGCTGCCGAGGCTGCTGCGCCCTTGGCTGCACTGGCTGCGTCCTCTGCCGACTGGGCTGAAAGCGCTGTCATAAGCTCAACTCTTGCCTGATGCTTTTCAGTCTCGAGCAGGTTTATGGCTTCTTTCAGACTGTTTGCACGCATATTGCGGATATAGCTGTAAAGCATTGCAAATGATGTGCTGTCTCTGTAATCATAAGGCAGCCACGAAAGCACAGCGTCATTTCTGAGCACAGACAGCTCGCTTTCATACTTTGACTTAGTCTGTTTAGCTTCTTCAAGCTGCTTTTTGTATTTATTCTGCTTGTACAGGGCGATCGGCAGGGTGATAACTATGCCTATAAGATAAATCAGAAGTCCTGAAACTGCAATAAGGTTTCGGCGCCCGTTGCTCGCCTTTTTTTCGAGCTTTTCTATCAGCTCACTGTCATAGGGCTCTAAAGCGTCCTCCTTTTCCTTGATAGCTGTCATCACGGGCAGGCTGTTTTCCATCTGGACGAGCAGCGCCCCTCTTTCATCAGATGCCGATACCGCAGGTGATGCTCCGCCCGACAGGGCAATATCTGTGCCGCCCTGACGTGCGCCGCACTTGGGGCAGAACTCTGCGCCCTCCTGAAGCTGTTCTCCGCATTTTAAACAAAACATATCATTTTCCTCCTTGTTATTACTCGTCTTTCACATATTTTTATGCTGTCAGTCCTTAGCAGGTCACCTGTTTATTCATATTATTACTTGATAATTTAAACAGCAAAAAGAAAATACTGTGCCCTCAGGCTCAGAACTTAATGATCGTTTCCTCGCCGTCTGTGCCAAATCTGTGCAGGAAGTAGCCGTATTCATCACAAACAAGATAGAGCTTGTCGGAAAGGGCAACATTTGTTCCTACCTCCCACTCGGGCTCAAGCTCCTCTTTCAGCGTACCGCCCAAAGAAGGATCGGAGGGCTGCTTTATTGAATTAAGCGTTTTTGTATTAGCATCGTAAGCTAAAAGGTGATCACCGCCGTAATAATTACCCTCATCAAACAGATCAACGTTCTCATCATTTATCAGCAGCTCGTTGGTCTCCATATCGACCAGATAGGTATTAGTCATCAGGTATTTGCCTGCAACGGTGTACTTCTTTATCTCGTCCTCCCTTTCGATAAGAGTGTTCCACTTTCCCTCTGCTATATCGTAATAGACCGCCAGTGAGGGTGCAAAGATTTTGCCGTCATAGAGCACTGCGTCCTGTCCGTTCCATGTCACGCCGTGGGTGCCGTCCTTTTCGGGGTACGGTATTTCGGTAACAGCGCCGAAGTCCTTATCGAGAATGTAGAAGTTATCAGCTTCGTTGGTGACCTTGACTCCGTTTTTATCGTGGGGATAATAAAGCAGGACCGAACCGTCAGACAGAGGTGCTGCCACCAGGTAATTTTCGATCTTCACTATGCCGTAGTCCAGATCTTCAGATGATTTTAACAGATCAAATCTTTCGGCTTTTCCGTTAAGATCTATCCTGTAGATATCAGCACGCCTGTTATTGAAATCGCCAACGAATATGTAAATATTGCCGTTTATAAAGCTTACATTGTCGGGGTCTACAAAAGTGCATACCTTTGCATTCTCGCCGCTTTCGGTATCATAGCAGTATATGTCTATAACCTTCTCGGTGCTCAATCCAGTGGCTAACAGCTCCTCATAGCTCTGGGGGTCAATGGAGTCAGCCGATGACTCAGCCATATCCCTGTAAATACTTAAAATGCTTTCGGGAACTATAGCCTCCGTATCGGCAGCAGGGTCATAATCGCGCTGAATGCTGTATACTATATTCTTTTTGCCGTCAAAGCCGAAGCGTATGGCTGTAGGGGGATTACCGGCTGTGACCATCGAAAGCATCTGCGAATTTCCCGGTCCTGCTGCTTCATACTCTGCCGCCAGAAGATCGTAATATTCATATGCCGCATTATCTTCCTCAGGTTCCTCGGGTACATCTTCTGCCTCGGGGGCTTCTGTTAGGGCAGGGTCTGCCTCTGCCTCGATCTCATCTAAATCAGCCTCAGCTACAACCTCATCAGGGTCATCCTTTGGTGCCTCTGTAGCTACAGGCACTGTTCCGCGGACTTCTTTTTTATCGCTGCTGCTTTCAGAGCTCTCCTCGCTGCTGCCGCAGGCTGTGAGGGCAAATACCATTGCCAGAGCCATTACTCCCGATATCACCTTTTTTGTAAAATCTGATCTCACTTTATATATCCTCCTTGATCTGTTATTATATCGCCGTTAGTCTTACTTGTGCAAGTCGCCCACAGGCTCTTCGCCGACCTCTATCACGCCGTCTGTTATCTTTGCGCTGAACTCGCCTATAGATGTTCTTGTTTTGGCAGCGTTTATTATCTTCATGGCGTCCTTGGAGTCGGCAATGCCGTCGCCGTTTACATCGGCAGCCTTCATCTGGGTGCTGTCCTTTGGGGCTGTTCTTTTCTTGGCAAAGGAGATAGAAAGCAGTGCGTCCTGAGTGTTCACATCGTTATCGCTGTTTATATCTCCCAGCTTGCCGCCGCCCTTCTGACAGGTAAAGGTGAAATACAGCCTGCCGTTATCATAGCCTGTTTCTTCGGCATAGTTGTGGTCGAAGTCGTTGATGAGCTTCTTAAAATCCTTGTCATAAACAAATTCGCCTTTGGAATGGTCTTTTACCGAGAATTTGAGGACAACCTCATATTTTTTGCCCTCTTCAAGAGTTACGTCCTCATCAAAAAATTCAGAGGTCCACTCACCTGTCTCGGGATCTACGATAGTTTTGACCATGTCATACAGATATGCATGATCCTCAACATCATATATCTGACCGTCAATGCCGACACTGATATTATCGGAGCCTGTTATACCTAAATTTTCTTGCTCAAACTCTTTAGGAGTTTTGCCTGCGGCATTGAAATCAAAGTCAAGATGTACCTGGCGGATAGCTTCTATCCACTTGGCATAAAGCTGAATATCACTGCTTACGGAAATGGGCAGGAACAGCTTTGTCAGCTCCTTATCATAATACCAGCTCTCCAGATAAAGACCTGAATCATTGAGGCGGATATCGTTGTCATAATCCTGATAATAATAGTTTCTAAAAAGAGTATCAGCATCCTCCTTTGAAAAATAATAAGGATCGCCCTCATTATTGATAGCGTCGTAGATCGAATCGCCGCCTACAGTAAAGGGCTCAAAATCATAGACGCCGCCTCTCATATCATCAAAGGTGATGGTGTAGGTGATCTTCTCTGCCCACTTAGCATAGAGCTGTGTATCGCTGCTTATATCAGTGGGTGTGAAGGGCTGAGTATATTCCTTGTCGTAATACCAGCCCTCCAGATAAAGCTTTGTATCATGGATACGGATCTTTTTGTCAAGATCCTCATAGTAATAGCTGCTGTAAAAGGCATCTGTATCCTCGTCTGAGAAAATGTAGAGACCGTTCCAGTTAGCTTCAGCCGTGTAGGGCTCGAAGTTAAAGACACCGCCCCTCATATCATCAAAGGTGATGGTGTAGATCTCGTCATCTGCAAATGCACTGATAGGCAGTGCCGCAGGCAGCATGGCAGCCGCAGCAAGCAGGCTTAGGGTTCTTTTGAATTTCATGTTTTTTCCTCCTTGAAGCTTGGATAATGATACTATCATATCCTTATCATTTACCCGATAAACATATCGTCTATATATAAGATAACGGAAAATCGAAAATATGCAAGGTTTTTTACAATATTTTTCATCTTTGTGTAATTTAACAAATTTTTTATGGGCATTTTTGTTAATTCTGACAGTGCTTTATGTCTGCAAGAATTTATAATATCGCTATCTTATGTATAGGGGAGCTGCTTGACTAGTCGCTAGTGGTTAGAGGGCTAGGGGCTAGAAAGCCGTTTTACAAAAAATGCAGTACAACGCACAAATCAAAGGTTTGGAAAAACATCTCACAGCTTTAGTGGGGTAAAATTAAATTTAATCAAATTCCCTACGGCGCACAAAGTCAACATTTTCCAAGGTTCGCGCAGCGTCACAAAATACTAGAGGACACAAAAGCACCCCCAGCCATTAGAAGCAAGATGTCAGAAGCAAGAGGCAAGAAATTTTTCAATCAAACAAAGTTTGAAAAGAGGACTCTTGCTTCTTGCCTCTAGTTTCTTGCTTCTAGAGGCACAGGTGGGGGAAATACCCCGTCCGGTGAGGACCTTGAAAAATTGTGAAAAAAATGGTAGAATATTAGGAGAGGTAAAATGCAGATACCGATTGATGTGATGATCGAGCGTATACTTACGCAAATGCAAAGTGAAATGGAAATGAGCGAAGCCGAAAAGGAATACTGGCGTGAAAAGATCCTGCGCAGGCTCATTGAGGAGGGCAAGCTTTATGACAGCACAGGAACTGAATAAAACTGTTGAAGCTGTTAAAAACGGCGACAGCTCTGCCTTTGAAAAGCTTTATGACGAGCTTTACGAGCCCCTGCGGTTCTATGTGGCAAAGCGCATAGGCAGTACCGAGGACGCTAAGGATATAGCCCAGGATACCTTTGTGACTGCCCTTGAAAAAATAGGCGAGCTGAAAAGCGCCGAAGCCTTCAAGGTGTGGCTGTATAAGATAGCATATAACAAGACCAATGCCTATTTCAAAGAGGCAAACCGCTATGCCGCCTTTGAGACCGCCGACGAGCTCAACAGCGTGCTGGAGCAGGCAGAGGAATATTCAGAGCCTATGTATGTGCCATATGATTATCTGGAAAATATGGACACCCAGGAGCAGATACGCCGCTCAATAGACGAGCTGTCACCCGACAGGCGTTCAGCGCTGATAATGTTTTATTACGAGAATATGCGCATTAAGGATATCGCTGCGGCAATGGGCACTAATGAAAATGCGGTGGCTCACAGACTGTCAGAAGCCAGAAAGCAGATAGCAGACAAGCTGAAAAAACTGGGTCACGGCAACCTGGTGCTGGCGCCGCTGCCTAAGGTGCTGGCGGTGCTGGAGGAGAAGGCAAAGGAGAAGGGCGGAGCTTTTGTATCGTTGAATACTCCCCTGCCTGCGGCGGCTGTCAGCTCTGCCACGGCAGCAAAGGTGATCGCGGCAGCAGTCATGGCTCTGGCGATAGGCTCAACAGGGGCGGTGCTGGCAAAGCTGGACTCAAACAAAATGGGCAATGTGCGGCTGCCTGACAGCAGCGTTTCAGAAAGCATGGCAGACGTTTCTCTGCCGCCTGTTTATACCTACACCGTCACCTCTGCCCCCGAGAACGATGGTACCTCATCGCAGACTCAGACCACCACCTCAGCGCCCTCAACGTCAGCACAGACCACTGCTTCGTCACAGACCACCACTGCGCCTGTTATGGGTACTCAGCCGCAAAACGTCATATCGGGCAGTGCGCCTGCTGTTACTGCGAGCTATGATGAGGGCGGCGCAGCTGCACAGGCGGGCACAGAACAAGTCGGCACTGCCGCAGGCACAGGCGGCAGAACAGCTGATAATGTATACACCTTAGACGACGGCGGCAGCGATGAAGCTCCTGCTCCCTCAATGGTAACGACTGCCGCTGTCACCACGGCAGCAGCGGCTTCATCGGCGGCGGTATCGGCAGAGACCAGGGTCAGCCAGCTTACATCAGCTCTTCAGACCACATCAGAGGAAGCTGTGACCGAAAATATCGGCGAAGCGGCAGATATCACAGAAGAGCTTGCGCAGGAGGTCTCTTCGGAGGTGACCGAGAGCAGGATAACCAGGCTGCAGCACCAGCTTTTTAACAGCGTGTTCGACCTCACCTAGGAGGAGTATGACTCCATGATAGCTCTTGCCAGCGACGACCCGATGAATGATAACAGAACATATAAGCCGACTGCCGACGCTATGTCAGCCAGCGTTTTTTCGTTTATCAAAGAGGGGTATCTGCCCACAGGGGGCATGGTGTATTTCAACGACCTGAACGATGATGACCCCGATAATGATATCTACATTTTTATGGTGCCTGTCAAAAGGACATACGATAAAAAGAACGAATGCGACCTTTATATTACAGGCTGGTTAGCCTACTGCCACAACTACGGCAAAAACGGTCAGCTTGACGGGAAGTATGACGCCAATACTGCTTACGGCTCCGATCCCGAGATATCTGTCTATTTTTCCGGCATTACGGAAGATTTCTCAGACCTGGATTATGCGGTCAACACATACACTGAACTCTGGGACAGAGTCGATGACGCCCTTGTATTCAAAGCGATGTCCTTTATACCGACCAGATATGATGAAATGAGCATTTATACACTGCGCTGCGAAAATTTCTGGCTCAAAGCAGACGGAGATGATAGCATTGTGATGAAGGAACGCTACCTCCTCACGGAGGACATTCCCCTGAGCGAGGACCTTGACCTGATAGGATACATAAAAGCCCACCCCCGACTGCGCCCAGCAGATAGATGTTGACTGGCAAACCAATCCCGATGGGAATATTATAGAGTGGTTTTAGCTCAAAACAGAACAGCCTGGAAGTAAAAGGATCGGCAGAGCGATGTGCTCTGCCGATCTTAGTTTGCTTATTTTTCTTTCATGGTCTTTCTCATTATCATGAGCACCGCCAGCATTAACAGCGGAAAGGCTATTGCAGACAGCAGACCTTTTTTGAGATCGTCACCCAGTGCTGCCGAGACAAATCCTACGGCAGTGGGTCCTCCGCCGCAGCCGCAGTCGCCTGCAAGAGCCAGCAGTGCGAACATGGCTGTGCCGCCCCTGGGGCATTCTCTTGACGCTAAGCTGAATGTGCCGGGCCACATAGCTCCCACCGAAAAGCCGCAGATACCGCAGCCCAGCAGTGACAGCACAGGCAGCGGTGACAGTGATGCCAGAAGATAGCTTGCAGCACACACAACCGCACATATACCCAGATATTTTGTCAGCTCCACCCCCTCGCCGATCTTAGCGTGAAGCACCCTTGAAAGCCCCATGAGCACTGCGAAAAAGCAGGGGCCTGCCAGATCGCCCACAGTTTTTGATACGCTGAGTCCGCTTTCGGCAAAGGCTGACGCCCACTGGCTCATTGCCAGCTCGCTTGCACCTGCGCAAACCATAAGCAGCGCCAGCAGCCAGAACACACGGGCGGTCACAAGCTCTTTTATGCTCATGCCCCTGCCGCCCTCCACCAGCTCGCCGATGGGCACACGGGTGAAATAAAACATATTTAAAAAAGGTATTACCGCCCAGAGGCAGGCTGCGGCTCTCCAGCAGCTCACCCCGAAAGCCGAGAACACTGCTGTTGAGACCAGCACCACCAGCACCGAGCCCCAGCAGTAAAAGGAATGCAGCAGGCTCATGGCTGAGGACTTTTTGTCAAAGGGGCAGGCTTCGATAATCGGGCTTATGACCACCTCGGTGAGACCTCCGCCAATGGCATAAATGACCACTGCCGCAGCTATGCCTGCATAGGCGCTGCCGAAAAGCCCGGGAAGCACCCCCAGCCCCACCAGACCTGCCGCCGCAAAGGCATGGGCAGCAACTACCAGCCTGCGGTAGCCTACCCTGTCGGCGATAGCGGCGGATACAAGGTCCACCAGCAGCTGAGTGCCGAAATTAAGCGTAACCAGCAGTCCTATTTTATCAAGCGATATATTGTATTCTCTGTGGAATGTCACAAACAGCAGCGGTGCAAAATTATTGACTATCGCCTGGGTGATATAGCCGATATAGCAAGCCGCAGCCGTATGTCTGTAGTCGGTCTTTATGTTCAAATCAATATCCCTCATTTCATGTATCGGGTTTTTGCGCCGTTATTGATTATAGCACATTATCGGGCTGATGTAAAGAAAAATTTTGAGCTGCGGCATTATGGGCGGCAAGGCATATTTTGACAGCCTCACTGTTCAAAATCCCCAAAATTGATTTTACATGGTCAAAACCCTTGCAATTTGACTCGATTTATGTTATGATATAAGGTAAGGTAATTTGGCCGTTTTGTAAAACGGTAAATAAATCGTGCAATATCTGCACGGGTAAGGAGTATTAAGTATGCCTAAACTACAGGATATCAACAAAATTATGATCATCGGCTCGGGTCCTATCATCATAGGTCAGGCGTGCGAGTTTGACTACTCTGGCACGCAGGCGTGCAAGGCTTTAAGACAGCTGGGCTATGAGATAGTTTTAGTAAACTCGAACCCTGCCACCATAATGACAGACCCCGATGTGGCAGATATCACCTACATCGAGCCCCTCAATCTCGACAGGCTCACACAGATAATAGATAAGGAGCGCCCCGACGCTCTGCTGCCTAACCTGGGCGGTCAGTCGGGTCTTAACCTTTGCTCTGAGCTTGACAAGGCCGGCGTGCTGGAAAAGTACGGCGTTAAGGTCATCGGCGTTCAGGTGGACGCTATCGAGAGAGGCGAGGACAGGATAGAATTTAAAAATGCCATGAGTGCGCTGGGTATCGAAATGCCCAGGAGCGAGGTGGCTTACTCGGTAGATGAAGCAGTTAAGATAGCTGAAAAGCTTAAATACCCCGTTGTGCTTCGTCCTGCATACACCATGGGCGGCGCAGGCGGCGGAATGGTATACAATGTAGATGAGCTGAAGGTGGTCTGCGCAAGAGGCTTGCAGGCTTCACTGGTGGGTCAGGTACTGGTGGAGGAGTGTATCTTCGGCTGGGAGGAGCTGGAGCTTGAGGTAGTAAGAGACGCTGCCAACAACAAGATAACAGTTTGCTTTATCGAGAATATCGACCCTATCGGCGTGCATACCGGCGACAGCTTCTGCTCGGCGCCTATGCTGACTATCCCTGAGGAGGTACAGAAAACTTTGCAGGATATGTCCTACAGGATAATCGAGTCGATACAGGTAATAGGCGGCTGCAACTGCCAGTTTGCAAGAGACCCCGAAACAGGCAGGATAGTCGTTATCGAGATAAACCCCAGGACCTCACGTTCTTCCGCACTGGCTTCAAAGGCTACGGGCTTCCCTATTGCGCTTATCTCGGCAATGCTCGCCTGCGGACTTACTCTTGATGAGATACCCTGCGGCAAGTACGGCACGCTGGATAAGTATGTTCCCGACGGCGACTATGTGGTAATAAAGTTCGCAAGATGGGCTTTTGAGAAGTTCAAGGGCGCTGAGGACAAGCTGGGCACACAGATGAGAGCTGTGGGCGAGGTAATGAGCATAGGCAAGACCTACAAGGAAGCCTTCCAGAAGGCTATCAGAAGTCTTGAAACAGGCAGATACGGTCTGGGCTTTGCTAAGAATTTCAATGAGCTTTCAAAGGAGGAGCTGCTGGACAAGCTGAGGTTCCCCACCAGTGAAAGACAGTTTATAATATATGAAGCACTGAGGAAAGGCGCTTCTGTCGACGAGATATGGGAGCTCACCAAGATAAAGCACTGGTTCCTGGAGCAGATGAAGGAGCTTGTTGAGGAGGAAGAGGCTCTGCTTAAAAACAAGGGCGCTGTTCCCGAAAAGGAAGTGCTGAAGCAGGCTAAGCTTGACGGTTTCTCCGACCGCTACCTGAGCTCGCTGCTTGAAGTGACTGAGGAGGAGATAAGAAATGCCCGTATCGGCTTCGGCATAAAGGAAGCCTGGGAGGGTGTTCACGTAAGCAGCACCAAGAATGCGGCTTATTACTACTCAACCTATCATCTTGATGAGGACAAGAGCCCTGTTAACACAGACAAGCCCAAGATAATGATACTGGGCGGCGGTCCTAACAGGATAGGTCAGGGTATCGAGTTTGACTACTGCTGCGTTCATGCGGCACTGGCTCTTAAAAAGCTGGGCTTTGAGTCGATAATCGTAAACTGCAACCCCGAGACCGTTTCTACCGACTACGATACCTCAGATAAGCTGTATTTTGAGCCTCTTACTCTGGAGGACGTGCTCAGCATACACGAAAAGGAAAAGCCTGTGGGAGTTATTGCACAGTTCGGCGGACAGACTCCCCTCAATCTGGCTAACGACCTTAAAAAGTACGGCGTGAATATTCTGGGAACTACTCCCGAGACTATCGACCTTGCCGAGGACAGAGACCACTTCCGTGCGATGATGGACAAGCTGGAGATACCTATGCCCGAGGCTGGCATGGCTGTCAACGTTGACGAGGCGCTGGAGATAGCAAATAAGATAGGCTATCCAGTAATGGTTAGACCCTCATACGTGCTGGGCGGCAGAGGTATGGAGATAGTTCACGACGACGAGATGATGAAAGTTTATATGTCGGCAGCGGTGGGCGTAACTCCTGACAGACCTATACTTATAGACCGTTTCCTCAACCACGCCACCGAGTGTGAGGCTGACGCAATATCCGACGGCGAGCACTGCTTTGTGCCTGCTGTTATGGAGCATATCGAGCTTGCAGGTGTGCATTCGGGCGACTCGGCTTGCATACTGCCTGCCAAGAACCTGACCGACAAGCAGATCGAAACTATCAAGGACTACACCAGAAAGATAGCTGTTGAGATGAACGTCTGCGGACTTATGAATATGCAGTACGCTATCGAGGGTGACACTGTTTATGTGCTGGAGGCTAACCCGAGAGCTTCAAGAACAGTGCCGCTGGTATCAAAGGTTTGCAGCATAAACATGGTGCAGATAGCTACCGAGATAATAACCTCAGCCCTGACAGGCAAGCCCTCACCCGTGCCTGAGCTAAAGGACAAAAAGCTCAGGCACTACGGCGTAAAGGAAGCTGTGTTCCCCTTCAATATGTTCCAGGAGGTAGACCCTGTGCTGGGACCTGAGATGAGATCAACAGGCGAGGTACTGGGAATTTCCGAGTCCTTCGGCGAGGCTTATTACAAGGCTCAGGAGGCTACTCAGACAAGGCTGCCCTCAGAGGGCACGATACTGCTCAGCGTATGCGACAGAGACAAGCCCGAGCTTGTGGAGACCGCAAAGGCATTCAGCGACCTGGGCTTTAAGATAATCGCAACAGGCAAGAGCTTTGAGATGATAAAGGAAGCAGGCATACCTGCTGAGAAGATATACAAGCTGTATGAGGGCAGACCCAACATCGCCGATGAGATCGCAAACGGCGAGATACAGCTGATAATCAACACCCCTGCAGGCAAGACCAGCATACATGATGACAGCTACATAAGAAAGGCTGCTATCAAGCACAGAGTGCCCTATATAACCACAATGGCTGCCGCAAAGGCAAGTGCTGAGGGCATAAAGGCTGTTAAGGAAAACACCCACTTCGGCGTCAAGTCTCTGCAGGCTCACCACGGCGATATAGAGTAATATCCGAAATTACGAGCATTATATAAGCAAGAGGTAAGTAAGCTCTTACCTCTTACTTGTTATTTCTAAAAGGAGCAACTATGGCAAAGCAATGTAAGTCATGCGGTAATTACTACAGCGGCGATTACTGCGATAAGTGCGGCTACGGCAAAAAAAACGTGCCCTCGAAAATACCTGCTAAGTATAAAAAAGCCACCAAGCCCGAAAGGTTCAGGACCGAGGAGGACAAAAAGCTTTATGCTAAGTGGGAGAAAGAAAAGCTTGAGGAAAAGGCTTCGGCAAAGGCAAAAAATCCAAATGCCAATAAAGCTTTTCTGGGGGCTGTGGCTGTGGTGGCGGTGCTGATAATTTTTATCGCACTTTACCAGAGCGGCGCTATATTCTCAAACACCCGCACAGAGGTGGTGGAGCAGTATTTCAAGTCGATACAGACGGGGGATTTTGACAGCTTTGTAAAGTGCTTTCCCAAAGAGATAAAAAGCGAGTACGAAGCGGACCGTGAGACCTCAAAGCTATCAAAGGACGACTATATGGACGCCCTTTATGCTGATTTTAAGGAGGAATACGGTGAGGACTACACCATAACGGTGGATTTCGGCAGCGAGACGCAGCTAGACCCCGAGGAGTATGACATGAGCGGCTACAAGACCGCCCACGGCTCTGCACCAAGCATTTCAGAGGTGTATGAGATGGTGGTGAACATCACCTTTGAGGGCTCTAAAAAGACCGATGAAGCCAAGCTGTATATGTATGTGGCAAAGACCTCGGGCTACTGGAGAGTTTTCGGACTCACCGAGGACGTGGGCATTATGACCGAGGAGGACGCACAGAGCGCAGCTGAAAATACACAGTAAAACGGCAGGACTGACCTCTGAAAAAACGAATAAACAATAGTGAATGACAAAGCTTGCAGAGCTGAAACCTTTGTCATTCACTTTTTTATTCAGCGAAAAATACATCGGCTACGCTAAAAACAGTTGACATTTGTGAATATCTTTGCTATAATAGCTAATAGGATTAGCTAAGTCGTAGAAAGGATTATCTGTTATGAAAAATGGTTTGACAAAGGAGATCATAATCAAAACGGCAGCTGAAATGGCGGACGAAAATGGCTTCTCAGCCATCACAATGAAGGAGCTGGCAGACGTACTGGGGATAAGGTCGCCCTCGCTGTACAAGCATTTCAGCGGCGGACTTGATGAGCTTAACAAGGAGCTTATGCTGTACGGCTGGCGGCTTCTGGACGGTGAGATAACAAAAGCAGTTATCGGCAAAGCAAAGGACGATGCTGTGATAGCCCTATGCTATGCTTATCGGGAATTTGTTTGTGAGCACAGGGGCTTGTATGAAGCTATGCAGTGGTATAATATGTATCTGTCCGATGAACATTTGCAGGCTTCCGAGGGGGCGGTCGATGTGATGTTCCGAGCGCTAAGCTCTTACGGGCTGACAGAGGAGCAAAAGGTACACACTGTGCGTATGATAAGGGCATTTATGCAGGGCTTTTGCAGTATCGAATGTCACGGCGGTTACGGAAATCCCGTGCCGCTGAATGATACCTTTGATTATGCGCTTAAAGCTATACTCACAGGAATTGCAGATATGCAGGGGGGCAAAGAGCAATGAAACAGTTTTTGAAAAACATATCTCCGTTCAATAACGCAAGTGAAATGCCGATGATAATTTATGTGATAAAGATGATACTTGCATTTTTGGTATGCAAGTTTGTTGGTGAGATAGCAGCTGAAGGCGTTGTTATACTGATACACTTTGCTGTGGGGAAAAATCCGTTGGAGGGTGAAATGTTTGACCCGCAGACCATCACGCTGATAACATATTACGGGTATATCATCGTGATCGGGATAACGCTTTTGTACTGGAAGCTGTTCCAGAAAAAAGCGCCGTCCGAAATGGGTATTACAAAGCGGTTCAGCAATTACTTCATCGGTGCGGCGGCAGGTGTGCTGCTGGTGGTCATCTGTGTGCTCGCCATCATGCTCACAGGTGCTGTAAAATATCACGGCATATTCAAAAACATAAACTTTGCTGTGATACTGCTTATGCTGGGCGGCTTCATCATACAGGGGGCTACAGAGGAAATACTTTGTCGGGGAGTTGTTTTGTTTTCGCTTAAAGACAAAACTCCTCTGCCTGTGGCGATAGGGGTGAGCACGCTGGTGTTTACCGTCCCCCACATTTCATCGCTTTCAGGGGGCAGGACGGTTTTTGTGTTGATCGGCATACTTGACCTTGTGCTTATATCTATCATCTTTTCACTTCTGACCATTCGGTTTGACAGCATCTGGGCAGCCTGCGGTCTACATAGTATCTGGAATTTCATTTTATTCAGCATTTTTGGTCTTAACCTCAGCGGAAAAGACGACACAGCTGCGGCGGTTTTAGCTGCCTGCGCTGTTCTGATATTTATTCTGAATACACATGACCATCAGAAAAATGATAATGCGTAAGAGCTTATTTATACAAAATGCGGCATACCCGATCAGAAGGTATGCCACATTTTTTTATTTCAGATACATTACAGTAGTTACGGATATTCCGCCCCGGTACGCCGGTTCCGGCTCTATGGGGTCACAGCTGAGCTGTCCTGTCAGGTGCAGTGTCTTTACAGTATTATCAGCCGCCGATAATACTCTTTGCAAACTCTGCCGCAGCTTTTATATCATCGTCATTCGGTCTGCCCTTGTGAAGCCCCTTGAACTCCCCCTTGCAGTGGAACTCACGCTCGTCCACTTCAATGCCGACCTTATCTGCCTCAGCCTTAACTTTTTTGTAGGTGGAGTTGAGCATTGCTGCCGAGCCGAAATTAACTATCTTTCCCACCTTTTCCTTATCGAGGGCTTTGATGAAATTTCTCACCTCGGGGTCAATAGAAAACGCATAGTATGAGTTGCCCAGAAACAGTATATCTGCCTTTTCCGCAACAGGCTCGGATATGGGCTTTGCTTCAGCTCCGACTGCCTTTGCAACTGCCTCGGCGAGCCTTTTTGTGTTACCTGTTTTTGTGTAATAACGCACTTCAATATTCATATCATTTACCGCCTTTTTATTTTTTTGTAATGCACTTATGTCCCGAAGCTGCCTCAAAATTGTACCTTACTATCCCCAGGTCTATCTTAGCCATAGGCGATCTTCCGGGGGTTATGACAGCATTTTCGCCCTCAATGTCAATAAAGAATTTCTGCTGATTAACAGCCGTCGGCGCAAGCACAGCCGCAAGCATTCCGTTTTTGAACCAGACGGGCATATCATCTTTCTTTAATGCACACAGCTTTTCAAGGGGCTTTGACCTGTGGGGGTTACCCTGGTTTTCGCCCAAGCCTATCGCTATAACACAGACTATCTTCTCCCCTGCCTGCTTATCAGCCTTGCACTTGCCCTTGCCGTAGGTGCCTGCCACCCAGCAGGTGTTGAGTCCCATCATCTGCGCTTCAAGAACTATCCTCTCGCCGTAATAGCCAACCAGCTCCTCAAGGTCATCGAGGGAGCTTTTGCCCACAAGGGCGATGTAGTTGTTTGCGTTTTTGAACTTACCGTAATGCGCCAGAAAGGTGCTGAAACAGTCGGGGTCATTCTGTATTAGCTGAATGTTCAGCCCACTCTCGCTGTTGCACTCGTCAATGACCGCCTGCAGCTTTTCAGCCTCCGCCTCGCCGATAGGCATATCCTTGAACTGACGAACACTGTGACGGTTTTTAATTGCTTCTCTGATGTTCATGATAATGACCTCCTGAAAATTTTTTTATACATTTTTAATGATCGACCATATATTGTGCCGTACACAAAATTAGTTTGTTATCTCCTTTTATAGATAACGATCTCAGGCTCGCTGCCGTCTACGCTGCAGCTGCATATAAGTATGAATTATAGGCAATACCGCACAACTATTGTGCGTCAGATGCGCAGTCAGATTTTTCGTCAGATTGGCTAAACGAGTCGTAGGCTTGCTGGCGCAAGTCAAGACGAATTTGGCTAATATGACGGAAAATATGCAAGCAGATGACGTGCAAAGCCGTCAGGCGGTAGTTGTGCGGTGTTGCCTATATATCAGCCACCACGCCGCAGCAGACACCGATATCGGCAAACTCTATCTGTGTGCCGAAATAGATGTTTTTGACGTTAAGGAGCTTGACCTTTTCGATCCCCAGCTTTTCAATTGCCGTTTTCAGCTGTTCTTTTGTTACCATATTTTCTCCCTGTGCTCCTGCCTTTTGCTTTCATAAAAGCTTATCACTTGCAATTATTTTCGCTCTCTTTCATTTTTGAACTATCTCATATCATTTGCCGGTTTTTCTGACAGCCACCGATCGAGATACCTCATTTGCTCGTCTGTATTTGACCGGTGCTCCCTCTTACATAACTGTCAGCTCAGCACCGATGTGCTTTGCAAAAGCAGTTATAACAGGGGGTGGAATTTCGGCGGCTTGTTAGGTTATCATTTGTTATCGGCAGCGCTCCTGAAAAATGTGTTATCTTATTGTACCACATTCTTACAGAAATTACAAGTATTATCGAACAAATTCACCAGGTATCCTGACCTTGACATTTTCGATATTTTCTGGTATCATTATTAAAACTATTTTAATATAGAAAAGAGGGTCAAGAAATGTTCAGTTTTCCCGAAGGGCTGTATTCCGATATACGTATCGAGCATACGTATAATGCGAATTATTCAGTGGAGAACGGCGAGATCAAGCAAAATTCCGAGACTTCCGTTGCAGGGGCAATGATAAGGGTCTATGACGGAAAGCTATGGTATACCAGCGTTACCAATGATCTTGAAAGCATTCAGTCAGAGCTTGACGCTCTCGCTGAGATAGCCGAGAAGAATGCTGCTATCGCCGACGACCCCACAGTGAAGCTCTATGAGGTCCACAAGGACAAGGTGCTGCACTTTGAGGGCGGCAAGGATATCCGCAGGGTCACTCGTGAAGAGCGTGAGAAGCTTGTTCAGGGCTATATCTCTGCCTGCATAGATGACTCGATAGAGGAAATCAAAAAGTGGTCTGCCGGCTATTCTCACGATCATACGGTCAAGGAGTTCTATTCCAGCAAGGGTGCCGAGATAGTGCAGGACTATCAGCAGTGCGCTGTCTGGGTGTGGTATGAGTTTGTCATCAACGATATTCCCCTGTCGGGCGGAGGGCAGTTCCAGTCTATGTTTTTTGAGGACCTTCCGGGGCACGAGAGTAAGATACTTGAAAAAAGGGACAGGTATCTTGATTTTGGCAGGAACGCTGTTGACGTCACGCCCGGTGACTACATCTGCGTGCTGGCTCCCTCGGTCACGGGTATGTTTACGCATGAGTGCTTCGGACACAAGAGCGAGGCAGATTATATGCTCAACGACAAGGCTCTGCGTGATGAATGGGTGATCGGCAAAAAGGTGGGAAGCGACCTCGTTTCCATTTTCGACAGCGGCGATATGTTCCCCCACCGAGGATACATAGCCTATGACGACGAGGGTACAGCTGTCAGGGAGACCTGGCTTATCAAGGACGGTGTGCTTTCGGGCAGGCTCCACGATGCACACTCGGCGGCTGCGTTGGGTGAAGAGGTGACTGGCAATGCCAGAGCTCAGGATTTTGGCTGCTCGCCTATGGTGAGAATGACCAACACCTGTATGCAGGCAGGAGAAACGCCGCCTGAGAAGCTCATAGCCAGCGTTAAGGACGGCGTTTACGTTTACAACGTTCAGTTCGGCACAGGCTTTTCCACATTCACAATGGCGCCCGGCATCAGCTACCGCATAAGAGAGGGCAAGCTTGCCGAGCCGCTGCGTGTCAACGTGATCTCAGGCAGCGTATTCCAGACGCTTTTTGACATTGACGGTGTAGGTAATGATTTTGAATTCTGCGAGAATACTACCTGCGGCAAGGGCGGACAGTGGCTGCCGGTTTCCAGCGCAGGTCCAACTATCCGCGTCAGATCGCTGAATGTAAACTAAGGGGGGGTGAGCTCATGCAGAAAGAAAAGATCACATCTATAATTAACCTGCGAAAGATCGTGATAGAAGAAAACAAGCTGATGAGCTTTGACAAAAAAAGCTTCAGAAACAGCTCCTTCAGAGTGTATGACGGCGAATTTGCGGGAGTGCAGTATTATCTGGGAAACATCGGCGATGATGAGGGCTACAAACAGGCTGAGGAAAACCTTGCGCTTAAACGCCCCTACAGGTTCTCACTTGAAACAGGCAGCCGTCACCGTGACAAGACCGAGCAGGAGTATTCCGACAAGGAGCTTATGGATATCACCAGAGAAGCTCTGGAATATCTGCAAAGGCATTTTCCCGATTTTCGTATCGGCGGCTCTGTTACCTGCCGAAAGACTGCGGAAGCTATGGAAAATTCTCTCGGGCTGGATCACTCCAACACCGACTGCGCAATAGATATCAGCATTGATTACAAGCACAAGGACAGCAAGGATGTTTTTGACGGCTGGTTCTCTCTGGGACAGCGCACCTTTGATATGAAAAAATTCACCGATATGGCTGATAACTATCTGTCCGCCTATACCGTTCAGGCGCAGCTGCCTGAGGAGCTTATCATACAGCAGCAGTATTATACATATCTGGGAAAATTCTATCACTGTCTGAACGCCGAGAACATTGCTCTGGGCACTTCGCTGCTGACCGGCAGGGTGGGAGAAAAGGTGTTCTCAGACGATCTCACGCTGGCTCACGATGTCTCGGACGAGGCTGCCTGGTTCACAACCTTTTATGACGGCGAGGGCGTGGTCCTTCCCGAGGACAGATTTGTTTATATCGAAAACGGTGTTGTGAAATCGGGCTTTGCAGACAAGCACACTGCCGACAAATACGGCGTACCGCACACGGGCAGCGCAGGAGCTAACATGACCGACATACCCTTCAACGGGAATGTGAACTTCAAGATAAAGCCCTCGGACAAGACCGTGAAGGAGCTGCTGGGCGGCAGACTGACAGTAGTTCCGATACTGGCTGCAGGCGGTGATTTCAACGATAAGGGAGAGTACGTAACTCCCGTACAGAAGGCATTTCTCTGCGACGGTGAGAGGTTTGTCGGAAGTCTGCCTGAGTTTACCATGAAGGGCAGTATGTTTGATTTCTTCGGCAAGGATTTTATCGGCGTAGGCTCAGACAAGCCTGTGTTCAATGACTATCAGATGCTTGCAGGTATGCAGTACAGTAAATGACGAATAAAAAGGACAGATACCATGAGGAAGCGGTATCTGTCCTTATTTTTTATGTGTGAAAATTATCCTGCCGTAACTACACCTTTATCACAAAGGCTTTTGTATACCCATCATCTGCCTTGACAACGTTCACTTCACCGCCGTGGCATTCTATTGCTCGCTTTGTTACTGCAAGTCCCAGTCCCGTGCCGCGACCGACG
>CALCRR010000273.1 GCA_937894495.1 uncultured Ruminococcus sp.
CCGAGACGATGCCGCCAGTAGGGGCTCCGAGCACGTCCCGTGCATTACCGCCGGCGGTTATTCCGACAAGCCCTGCCAAAGAAGCGTTGAGACACATCGAAACATCGGGTTTTCCGTTTTTAATCCACGTGTAAATCATGGTCGTGCATGTTGCAACAGACGGTGCAATAGTCGTAGTTAAGAAAATCGAAGAAAGTTCAGACGGCGAAGTTGCAGCAGCTCCGTTAAATCCGTACCAGCCGAGCCAGAGAATAAAAACTCCCAATGCCCCGAGCGGTATTGAATGTCCGGGAATAGCATTAATTCTCGTAACTTTTCCGTTTTTGTCTCTTGAGTACTTACCCATTCTTGCTCCAAGAACGGCAGCACCTATTAAAGCAGCAATGCCGCCTACCATATGAATAGCGCACGAGCCGGCGTAGTCATGGAAGCCCATTTTGCTTAACCAGCCTCCGCCCCATATCCAGTGTGCTTCAATGGGATAAATCAGCAAAGATATTACTGCTGAGTAAACGCAATAGGCAGAGAATTTAGTACGTTCAGCCATTGCACCTGAAACGATAGTTGCTGTTGTTGCACAGAATACAAGGTTGAATACAAAATCGTCCCATGGAAAATTACTGTAATCAGTGAATATGTCAAACCCAGGTTTACCGATAAGTCCAGCGAGGTCTTCACCGCAAAGAAGTCCGAAGCCTATGGCAATGAACATTACTGTACCTATACAGAAGTCCATAAGGTTTTTCATAATGATGTTGCCTGCGTTCTTTGCACGGGTAAAGCCCGTTTCAACCATGGCAAAGCCTGCCTGCATAAAGAACACCAGCGCTACCGCTATCATGAACCACACACCGAAAACGGTCTTATCGGTGCTTTGGGTCACTTGCTCTATGATCCTCTCAACATCCATAATTCTCTACTCCTTCAAACGAAATTCTCCGAAAACCGACCTGTCTGCTTCATTGCAGCGAGCCGAAAAAAGGGGGCGCATAGACCTTTGTCTACGCACTCCCTTGTGCAAAAATATCAAGCGCTTGTTAAACAAAAAAGCTGTCGGTCTTATCTGACCGACAGCCCCTTTGCTGTTTACAGTTACAGTTTACACCCATTTTCTGCATTTGTCAACCCCATAAAACAAACTTTGTTAATTTTTGCTAACCCACGGCAGGAGGTTTAAAAATTAATGTGTATCACGCACAAATCTTCGCAGGCTTATTGACTTTTCGGGGATATGGTGATAAAATAATATAGGCAACAGGATATCCCATGCAGCAGGCGGCATTCTGTTATAAATACTTTGGAACGATGACGTTCACAGTTTTATCTGTGGGCGTCTTTTTATTTTTATGCAGCTTTTTCTCCCCACCGCAGGCAGGAACCCGAAAGTGCCAGTCATAAAACACTGTGGGGAATTAAGCATTATATGGGCAGTCAGAACAATAAAAAAGCTCACTAAAAAAGTGAGTACACGGAGGTATAAGAATGAGCACTTTACATGAGGAATGCGGCATATTCGGTATTTTTTCGCCAAAACGCACAGCGCTGGCTGAAACGGTATACTACGGGCTGTATGCGCTGCAGCACCGTGGTCAGGAGGGCTGCGGCATAGCTGTCTGCGATGACGGTGTTATCACTGCCCACAAGGACCAGGGGCTCGTGGGGGAGGTGTTCGACCACCGCACCCTCTCGGAAATGCCTTGGGGCAGCATGGCGGTGGGTCATGTGAGATACTCTACCACAGGGGGCAGCGAGCGGCGCAACTGCCAGCCCATAGTGGTCAACCACCAGAAGGGCAGAATGGCTATCGCCCACAACGGCAACCTTTCAAACGCAGGGGAGCTAAGGTCTCAGCTGGAGCTGACAGGGGCGATATTCCACACCACCTCAGACACCGAGACTATCGCCTACATAATAACCAAGCAGCGCCTAAAAAGCCCCTCTATAGAGCAGGCGGTGTATAACACTATGGATATCATCGAGGGGGCATATTCGCTGGTGGTGATGTCTCCCACAAAGCTTATTGCTGTGAGAGACCCCTACGGCTTCAGACCGCTCTGCTTCGGCACTCTGCCTGACGGCTCATACGCTGTGGCTTCCGAGAGCTGCGCACTGACTGCCATAGGCGCAAGCTTTGAGCGTGATATCGAGCCGGGGGAGATGCTGGTGTTTTCATCACAAGGTATCAGCTCGGTAAAGGACCGCTGCGGCAGCCGCGGAAGAAAAGCCTGCATTTTTGAGTACATCTATTTCTCCCGTCCCGATTCGGTCATCGACGGCGTATCGGTACATAAGGCAAGGCTAAAAGCAGGCAGCATACTTGCACGTTCCTGCCCTGCCGATGCGGATATAGTTATAGGCGTGCCCGATTCGGGGTTAGATGCGGCGCTGGGCTTTTCAAGGGCGTCGGGCATTCCATACGGCATTGGGCTTATAAAAAACAAATACATAGCACGCACCTTTATCTCCCCCACCCAGAGCTCACGCACCGATAAGGTAAGGATAAAGCTGGCTGCCGTCGGCGAGACCGTAAGGGGCAAGCGTGTGGTGCTGGTCGATGATTCGATAGTTCGGGGCACCACAGGGGGCAGGATAGTATCGCTTCTGCGTGAGGCAGGGGCTAAGGAGATACACTTTCGGGTATCGGCGCCGCCATTTTTGCATCCTTGCTATTACGGCACCGATATCGACTCGGAAAAAGACCTGATAGCCTGCCGCCACACCCCTGAGGAGATAGCAAGGCAAATGGGCGCAGACAGTCTGGGCTATCTGCCGGCCGACTGCCTTGACGAGCTCAACGCCCACATGGGCTGCTGCAAAGCCTGCTTCAACGGCGATTACCCCACCTCGCTGCCAAAGATATCATCAAAGGACAGGTACTCAACAAAGCTGGAAAGGTGTTAGCCGCCCCTGTTTTCCTTTACCAGCAGCAGTGTTCTGTACTCTCTTTTGTTCCACGCCAGCTCGCCCATATTATCGAGCATTTTTCTGTTGGCGGCAATGGCTTCATCAAGGGTGCAGGTCTTTACGTGCATACCGTGGCTTATCTCGCTTTTGGAATACTCAGTCTCACCTCTGGTATCGTCAACACTGCAAAAATACAGGCGGCTGAACTGGTGGAAGATCATCTCCTCCTTGAAGGACATTCTCTTTTCCTCGATATAGCCAAAGGGCTTTATGCTCTCGGGGATAACATTGCAGCCCGTTTCCTCACGCACCTCACGTATCAGTGCAGAGGTATCGTCCTCCCCCTCTTCAATACCGCCGCCGGGGAGCTTCAGCTCACCCTTGTTATCCTCGATAAACAGCATTTTATCCTGTATAAAGATGATCGCCCTTACTGCCGTTCTGCAAAGCTCGGGCAGGGTATCATCGTAATTTTTTTCGTCCATTAGCAAAAGTCGCTGCATAATAACTCCTTCCCACGGCTATGACTGTGACCTGTCCTGCGTTAAAATATCCTGTGGTTGAGGCAGCTGCATATCACCCGTCCGTTGGGCTCTTTTCTGTCAGCAGGCACAGCCGCAAGCTTATGGTCGCCGTCACGGCGGCAGAAAACGCCTATTAGGGTGTGTTGACACTAAGCCTAACACACGTCTTTTTGGATATTTTTGTCCCGTTCGTCGTTAAAAATCCTTGCAGGGCGACAGCCCAACTGCGGATTTTTGCCTAGAACGGAACAAAAATATCTCAAAAATCCGCGTATCAGTTTAGTGTCAACACACCCTAATCTTACCTCTATCTCTTCTCAGTTCTGTCTCATTTTCGCCGCTTGGTCTTTTTATACAGCGGCTCAAGTATTATCAGGCTTCGGCTAATTTATCAAGGGCAGCCTTCTGCGCCTTTATCTCGGTGATAAGCGCCGAATAATCGGTGTTGGTCCTGCTTCTTAAAAGCTCTGTAGCTTCACAAACAGGCTTGGTCAGGGGGGTGAGCGCCAGATTTGCATACATACCCTTCAAAGCATGGGCTATCTCAAAAGCCTTATCAAGATCGTTATCCCCTATCGCCTTTTCAAGCTCTGCCACTCTTGTATCGGGTATAACGCTTTTTACCAGGTCGATATAAAAGCCCTCGTTATCGAGGCACCTTTTCAGTCCGTCCTCCACATCAGCGCCGTATTCTCTCAACGTATCTAAAGTCAGCATTTTACTTCCTCCTTATTTTCAGCTTCTATAAGCCTGTTGAACTCCTCAGGCGGCACGGGCTTTGAAAAATAGTAGCCCTGTATGATATCGCAGCCGATCTGCTTTAACAGTCTGTACTGCTCCTCCGTTTCAACACCCTCGGCAATAACAGGCACCTTTAAAAACTCTGCTATCTCAATGATGAGCTCCACCATTCTCAGGTCCTTTTCGCTCTGGCAGATATTGCGTATGAACCGCATATCCATCTTTAAAGCGTCAATAGGCAGCGCTGCCAGCATATTTAGCGATGAATAGCCCGAACCGAAATCGTCCATTTCCACCCTGAACCCGTCTGCTCTCAGCTTATTCACCGTGTCGATTATCTGGCTTGAATTATCGGTATAGGCTGACTCGGTCACCTCCAGCAGGTACTCATCAGCTCCAAGCCCGTTTGTGCGGACGATATCCAGCAGCATTGCTTCAAGCTCAGGGTCATATATATCTATTCTCGACACGTTCACCGACACGGGGACTGTTACGCCGTACTCGTCCTTCCAGCGTTTTATCTGCGCTGCTGCCTCTCTCCACACATAGCGGTCCAGCTTCTGCACAAGACCGTTCTCCTCAAACAGGGGTATAAATGCGCCGGGGCTGACCATGCCCAGCTCGGGGTGGAACCACCGTATGAGCGCTTCGGCGCTTGCCAGCCGGGGCTTGTCCCCTGTGATGTTATATTTAGGCTGATAAAACACCCTGAACTGCTTTTCTTCAAGGGCTTTATCCATATCGTTGATAAGCCTTTCGTTATAAAGCTCACGCTCATGCAGCTTGGTATCATACAGGGAGTATGAGCTTGAATAGCTGCTGCGGCAGTTGGTGCAGGCAATATTCGCCCTGTCAAAGCGCTGCTCGATATCTATACTCATATCCGCATTCTCATAAATCCCCAGCCTGAAGCTTATGCGCGAGTTATCAACAGCCTTATTGAATTTATTGATACATTCGCCCAGCAGGCGGCTGTAATCATCACGGTGGGGGATATAGATATAGTACATATCGGCTTCGCAGCGGCAGGCAATGCCGTTGGTGCTGTCGGTGAACTCTCTGATGATATCGGCAACGGTCTGCAGAGCTCTGTTTCCGAACTCTCTGCCGAAAAGCTCGTTAACGAGATGAAAGCGGTTGATATTCAGCACCAGTGCGTCCATAGGCGTATCGGGGAAATAGTGGTCATACTGTCTGCCGTACTGGAAGAAAAACTGCTTTGTATAAAGCCCTGTCAGGGCGTCTGTCTCCGTCTCATGGATTATGATGTTATCCTCGGCGAGCTCGATAGAGCGGCGCACTCTTGCGAGAATGACCTCGGGCATATCATAGGGCTTGGGGATAAAATCCGCAGCCCCCAGCTGCAGGCTTTTCACCTCGGCAGAGCTCTCTGAGGTGAGCACTATCACAGGTATCCTTCTGAGAGTCGGGTCGTTTCTGAGTATCTCCAGCAGCTCATAGCCGTCCATCTCGGGCATGAGCAGGTCCAGCAGTATAAGCGAGAGCAGCCGCTCGTTCTCCCTTATGACCTCCAGCGCCTGAGCGCCGTTTTCGGCATAGATAACATCATGCTCCTTACTGATGATAAATCCCAGCAGCTTGCGGTTTACCGACTCATCATCCACCACAAGCACCTTTCTGCGTATTGTATTTTTACTTACAGCAGTCTTTTCCAACATCGTTTCACTCCTTAGCCGTCGGGCAGATAATTCAATGATCCTGACACTTATCTGAACACATCAGGATACAGCCTACACATATTATACCACGTTATTTCCTTTTTTGCAAGTATTTAGGTCCTCTCCGGACGGGGTATTTCCCCCACCTGTCCCTCTAGAAGCAAGAAACCAGAGGCAAGAAGCA
>CALCRR010000274.1 GCA_937894495.1 uncultured Ruminococcus sp.
CGGGGGTTTGTGCGCTCTTTTTGTTTTTGAATGTTAGTTTTTGTTTTCAAACTTAGTCCTCCGAAATTTTTTTGATAACTATTGTATTATAGCACATTCCCGTTAATTTTTCAAGAGTCCGGCTTATCAGATCATATATCAATTTTTTATGATAAGGCTTTCAGATCAAACGGGCAAAAATATCGCCCCCTGCTGAACACAGAGGGCGTAAGATCATTCAATTGTTATCAGCTTTTTAGCTGCTTTGATAAGTATCATGGAGTCCTTGGTGTCAAGCACGCCGTCCTTGTTTACGTCGGCTCTCTTAAACTGCTCCCCGTCCTTGGGGGCTGCGCCTTTTTTGGCGTATTTTATTGAGAGCATGGCGTCTTTTGAGTCTATACTGCCGTCGGCGTTTATGTCGCCCAGCTTGTAGCTTTCGGGTATGCAGAAATCGACCGTGTAAACATTATAGGACACGTTCAGGGGAAATTTGCCCTGATAAACTGCATTATACTCGCCGTTTACGGTAACGACTGTGTCTTTGGTAATGTATGTATATTCGTTTTTGTCGCCTAAATAATTATTCAGCTTAGACACTCTCACACAAAGGGTATATGTTCTGCCTTCCTCATAAACATCGGCAGTTGTCAGCTCATTGCCGTTTTCATCATACCAAATGCACTTGTCATCATAGTTTTCTCTGCCGTATGCGACCACCAGAGATGTATTTATGATCATGTCCTCATTTACGTTTTCGCCTGCTTTTGGCAAAGTAACTTCGAGGTCAACATTTTTAATACTTGGAACAGCTATCGTTATATCCTTGCCCGAAACGTCCTCCTGAGTATCGCCAAGTGTTACCCTTTCACCGTCAACGGTAACAGCTGCGTTTGAGCCTATGTGGTCTTTTAAATATTTGCTTGTAGCAATTCCGACACCTCCAATGGTTACAGCCACTCTTGTTCCGTCAGCAGTAATATGTGCCTTATTGATCATAGTATTACCGCTGTTGCTAGACAGATATAAGCCCTGCGGCTGTGCATTTACAGCCAGGTCTTTAGTTTGCACAAACGTTCCGTCATTTATTGTAATGTCACCATAAGCATTATCGACTATGCAGTGATCACTTTTAAATGTACCGCCGTTTATTACTACAGTTCCGCCCTGTGCCAGAATGCAGTAACATGAGCTTGATACATTACCTTTAACACTTTCAAATGTCCCTGCGTTAATAGTCAGGTTGGCATTGCTCGAAACGCCGAAAAGTGAAGAACTCTGATTACCGCAGTCTATCTTGGAATATATACTGCCGCCGCCCACACTGTCATCAATAGTCATGGTCGCATTTGCGCTCAGCACAAACAGTGACTGGTTCAAACTTCTTGCGGTCCTGCTCAAAGAATGTCCTGCAAGGTCAAGATGAACAGTCCATGCATACGCAGAGCTAAGATATAAGTTGTGGTCATTAACATTATCATCGACCGAGATATCATCACCAAGGACAACATAACAGGTTTGGGATACAGTTGACCCCTTATTGTAAATTAAGCTCTGCAATTCATCATATGTGGTAACAACATAAGGGTTATCCTGCGAACCATAGCCCGACAGCGCACTTGCCCTTATCCCCTCGGGCAGCATTATCATAAGCCCCGGCGCCATTATCAGCGCCACGCCCAGGGCGCAAAGCCTTTTTTGCAGCACTCATATTTTATTACCCTTTTATTTTCGCCTTAAAACATGGTTTACTTATTAAAAAGTTTATCATATTTTTACAAAAAAGTCGATAGCAAAATTTAATATTTTTACACATATTATTTTAAGCACACAAACAGTCACGGCACACGGGGTGTGGGGCGGGGCTGGGGGTTGTATTTGCCAAAAAATATCAAAAGCTCCCCCAAAAGTTTGTGATAACTAAGCTTGCAATAAATAAAAAAATGTGCTATACTGTTATGGTGAGAGATAAATACGGAGGATAATGATGTATATAGATTTTCATTCACACTTTCTGCCGCAGATAGACGATGGCTCGAGAAGTATTGAGGAGTCGGTGAAGATACTCGACAAAATGGCTGAGAACCACACCGATATACTTATCGCCACCCCCCATTTTTATTGCAGCGAGCAGTCGATAGACAGCTTTATCAAAAACCGTGACCACGCTTATGAGCGCCTTAGACCCCACATAAAGCCAACCCACCCCGGAATAGGCTTCGGCGCTGAGGTGCTTTTTGACCAGGCGCTGGTGAACCATGAGCAGCTGCCAAAGCTCTGCATTAAGGGCACCGACTACCTACTGCTGGAAATGCCCTACACCGACCTGACTGACAAGATAATCGACGGTGTTGAAGCCATAGTCAACAGGGGCGATGTTAAGGTGCTGGTGGCGCATATTGAGAGGTATCTGAACTTTACCTCGATGAAAAGCCTTGAAAAGCTCATGCGGCTGGACGTTATGGGGCAGATAAACGCCGTGTCTATGACAAAGTTCAAGACCCGCAAGCGCTGCCTGAAGCTGATAGGCTCGGGCTTTGTACACGTGCTGGGCTCAGACTTCCACAGGATAGACCGTGAGCACGTTACCGTAAACGTGGGCTTTGATGAGATAGTTAAAAAATATGATGATTTCAAGGAGTTCGCAGAGCGCAACGGCAAAATGCTGCTAAAAAATGAGCCCATCGAAAATATACTTACCCTATAGGATAAATGTAAAATTTATAAAAAATTAATATTATTAGCTCAAAAGCTGTTGACAATGGGCGGATAATGTAGTATAATGTATTTGTAAAAAAAATTAAATAGCCTTATCAAGAGTGGCGGAGGAATCAGGTCCTGTGAAGCCCGGCAACCTCGCATAGCGTTAGCATTGCAAAGGTGCCAAATCCTGCGGTGTATTTCCGAAAGATGAGGAAATTTCAAATGATCTTTCAGCTCTCATTCTTCGGGTGAGAGCTTTTTTACGGCTATTTTAACGTTTTTCCGGATAAAAAAGGAGGAATTTTTATGTCAAGATTTTTGTTTACGTCCGAGTCGGTGACTGAGGGTCACCCCGATAAAATATGCGACCAGGTGTCTGACGCGATCTTAGACGCTCTGCTGGAGCAGGACCCGTATTCCAGAGTAGCCTGCGAGACTGTCACCACCACAGGGCTTGTTATGTGCATGGGCGAGATAAGCACCAAGGCGCAAGTGGATATCCCCCAGATAGCGAGAGATACTGTGATCGGCATTGGCTATGACAGGGCAAAATACGGCTTTGACGGCCACACCTGCTCTGTTATGACCACCATAGACAAGCAGTCCCCCGATATCGCCATGGGCGTTGACAACGCTCTGGAGGGCAGAGAGGATAACGCCTTTGACACAGGCGCCGGCGACCAGGGCATAATGTTCGGCTTTGCCTGCGATGAAACGCCTGAGCTTATGCCGCTGCCAATATCCCTGGCTCACAAGCTGGCGCTGAAG
>CALCRR010000275.1 GCA_937894495.1 uncultured Ruminococcus sp.
GATGCTTATAAATGCAGTTAAAAACAAGACCGCACTTTGACAAAACAATGCTCTCCCCTCGATGTTATGAGGGGAGAGTTTTTTAGTCGCTAGGCGCTTTTAGAGGTAAGAAAAACGGTTTACCCTGCTAGTCGCTAGTCGTTAGAGTGCTAGTGGCTAGAAAACCGTTTTACTCAATTATGTGGAAAAACGTACAAATACAAAGTTACGGAAAATCTCTGCACTGTTTTAGTGGGGCGCAATTAATCCAAATCATAATGCGGTAAGGCGCACCAAATCAACATTTTACAGGGTTGGCGCAGCCATCAAAATAATAGCAGCCACAAAAGCACCCCCTCCCCTCCGGGGAGGACTCGAGTACCTGCCCACCACACGAAATTGCGGTAGGTGGGGGAAGTGAGCCGTCCGCCCGAGGACCGGACTTGACAAAGTGGTGGAAATATGAGATAATATAAAAAAATTACAGTGAGGGATAATTGTTATGAGCGCAACTTTGGTTATTATGGCTGCCGGTCTCGGCTCTCGGTTCAAGGGCGGTATCAAGCAGCTGGAGCCTTTTGGTCCCAATGGCGAGATAATTATGGACTACTCAATTTACGACGCTGTTCAGGCAGGATTTGACAGGGTGGTCTTTATCATCAGGCGTGATATTAAGGCGGCTTTTGATGAGATGATAGGCAGGCGTATATCGAAATATGTTAAGGTGGACTATGTTTTTCAGGAGCTGGACTGCCTGCCCGAGGGCTATGATGTGCCCGAAAACAGGGTCAAGCCCTGGGGGCACGGCCATGCGGTATGCTGCTGCAGGGGGGTAGTCAGCGAGCCCTTTGCGGTGATAAATGCCGACGATTTTTACGGCAAGGAGGCTTATGTAAAGCTCCACGATTTTTTGAATAAGGAGCAGGAGGGCGATAAGCTCAGCCTGGCAATGGCTGGGTTTGTGCTTAAAAATACCCTAAGCGAATACGGCTCGGTGAACAGGGGCGTATGCAAGGTCGATGAAAAGGGTATGCTGTTAGATGTGGTGGAGACCTACAGCATTCGCCGTGAGGCTGACGGCAGAGTGTATTCGGGCAAGGAGGAGCCCACCGAGCTCAGCGAGGACAGCTATGTTTCAATGAATATGTGGGGCTGCCCTGCAAGGTTTATCGACAGGCTGGGGGAGCTTTTTGAGGAGTTTTTAAAGAAGAATGTCAGCGATATCACCGCCGAGTTTCTGCTGCCTGCGGGGATAGACGCTTTGATAAAAAATAACGAGGCTGACTGTCAGCTGCTTGAAAGCCGTGACAAGTGGTTCGGCGTTACCTATGCCGAGGATAAGCCGGGCGTAAAGGCGGCTATCGCCAAGCTCATAGCTGACGGGGTTTATCCCGAAAAGCTGTGGGAATAACGCTGTAAACAGTCAGCGGCATTATTGCGGAAGGAGACGTGATGATATGGAGCGCAGAGATAAAAAAGACAGAAAATACTACCCAACGCTCCCGATATTCGGCATTTTTGCGGCGCTGCTGCTTGTGGGGATACTCGTTATAGTTGTGACGGATATTTTCAGATACGACCAAAAAACAGGCAGCTGGCAGGAGGACTTTTTCGGCAGAGAGATCTCCGCCGAGACCGAGCACACCCCCACCGAGCAGGAAAAAGAGACAGGCGAGATGATAGCCCAAAGACTAAAGGACACTATCGAATATTCGGGCGATGAAGAAAGTGCGCCGAATGTGGGGCAGCTGGGCAGGTTCTATTACTTTCCGCACTACAAGGAGACTGCGAGCTGTGACAGCGAGGTGCAGCTGAAAACCGCCCTTATCGACGGTGACAGCGGCAGCGTGTGGGTCACATACACCTATCACAGATATGACAAAACAGGCGAGCTGATAAGCGGCAGCAGCAACATACTTTGCAGGCTGACCATCGAAAAAAACAGCTCGGGAGACTGGACGGTCACAAAAGTATCAGAGCCTGCGTGAGCAGTGAAAAAATTTATCAGTAATAGATCAAGCCGCCCCTCGGTGTATGAGGAGCGGCTTTGTTTTGTTTGTGGGGTGCTTACCGGGGAAAACCTTTCTGAAGAAAGGTTATTCCCCAGACCCCTTTCCAAAG
>CALCRR010000276.1 GCA_937894495.1 uncultured Ruminococcus sp.
GGCGACCACCGAGATCTACACTCTTTCCCTACACGACGCTCTTCCGATCTCATTTTCGAGAAGTCCTCGGTGTTCTCCTCCTGCAATACGTCCATAGCGTCATCGTAGGTAACGATACCCACGAGCCTGTTTTCCCGGTCCACCACAGGCATGGCGATAAAGTCGTATTTAGCCAGCTTTGATGCAACTATTTCCTTATCCTCATGGGTATCAACAGATATTATGTTGGTATCCATGATATCCTCTATCCTGTCGTCCTCGTCGGCGGTGATAAGATCAAGTACCGACAGCACGCCCACCAGTTCTCTGTTCTCGGTAACGTACAGGGTATACACCGTTTCCTTGACCATACCGATATGCCTTATCCTGTCAAGTGCCTCCTTAACGGTGGAGTCCTTTCTCAGATAGACATACTCGGTGGTCATAACAGACCCAGCCGAGTCCTTGGGATATTTGAGTATCTGGTTTATCTGCTTTCTTGTCTCGCTGTCGGCAGACCTTAAAATCCTCGATACCACATTCGCAGGCATTTCCTCTATCATGTCAACGGTATCGTCAACATACAGATCGTCTACAACGTCCTGCAGCTCCTTATCAGTAAAGGAGTTTATGAGCATCATCTGCATATCGCTGTCCATATAAGCGAATACATCTGCCGCAACGTCTTTGTTGAGCAGCCTGAAAAGCACTATAAGCTCATGCTTCTCGGCTTCATGGTCGTCGTGAAAGCGCTGCAGCAGCGCAGCCACGTCCGCCTCGTTCATATCAATGAATATCTCTCGGATAGTTTTGAAATTTCTCTCGTTAAGAAGCTCCAGAACCCTCTCATACATAATGATCCCTCCTGATAACAGGCACAGCAAAACTGCGCCGACTTTAAGCCGCCTGCTCAAACAGACCGCTTACTGGGAATATACCATGTACGATCATCAGAAAGCTAACTACACGCAAGCAGACAGAGCCTGTTTGCAGATAAAGCTGTTTGTGATCGGCAACTGACGGCATCGTCCACTTGTACACACTCCTTCAATAAGATTTTTTCAGCATACTATATTATTATACTCCAAACTGACGATTTTGTCAACTTATTTTGATATATTTTGTACTAGGGTGTGTTGACACTAAACTGATACGCGGATTTTTGAGATATTTTTGTTCCGTTCTAGGCAAAAATCCGCAGTTGGGCTGTCGCCCTGCAAGGATTTTTAACGACGAACGGGACAAAAATATCCAAAAAGACGTGTGTTAGGCTTAGTGTCAACACACCCTAATTGCAGTGAGTGCTTTAAAGCTGGCAAAATATATCTCCCCTGCCAAAAGCAAGGGAGATATACAAAATTATCTGTCCTATTTAAGTATCCTCTCGCAGTATTTTATCTGCTTGTCGATATTATCCGCACGCTTTTCAAGAAAATCTCTTATGCACTGTGAGCTTGCATAGCCGCCCTCCAGTGCTTCATCTTTGCTGCCCGTATCGGGATAGCGCTCGAAAAACTGGTCGTAGAGGGGCGAATAGATATCCTCAAATTCTTCAAGCCTTTCAAGGGCTGCCGACTGCTCGAACTCGCCCTCAGAGAGCCCTGTGAGCCTGTCGTAAAACTCGTTTCTGAAGCCCTCGTTGGTCATAAGATACGCAAAGCTCAGCACCGCAGGGTTGTTGGTGCCCATATCAAGCAGACCGTTGGGCTTGTAGTTATCCTCCTTGATGGTGTTGGTCTTGGCATCGCTGCTTCCGCTGACACCGCCGAACTCCACATCGTAGAACATAAATCTCCACCTGCCGTCGGCATACTCGTTATTCTCGTCCACCTCGGCGGTCTTCCACATGGACCAGTTTTTGCCGGGCCAGTCCCACTTGTTGTTTATCCAGCACTCCACCGCAAAATAGTCCATTACCGACTGAGGGTCTACCAGTGCGGTCAGCTCGGCATAAGCTTCATCTGAGGCAGCGTCGTCGTGGGTCCTGAAAAACTCGTTGAGCTGGCTGAAATAATAACCCTCACGCTCGCCCTCGGGTACATCGCCCTCGTCAAGTGTATAGCCCGAGCTGTAAGCCTCGGCATCGCCCTTATAGACTATCACCTGCTTTTTGTCCACCCCGTGGAGGTCCTCAAAATAGTCGTTGGTGTAGTCCTCCTCCAGCACGTAAAGTCCCCAGTATTCGCCGTTGAGGTAAACAACACAGGGTCTTGACTTCTTGGTCTCACAGTCAAAGTCCTCTATCATCGACTGCCAGTAGGTATCGTTGAATTTTGCCGTAAATGCGCAGTTTCCGCCTGCACGCAGTATCAGGGTATCGAACTTGTCCATTACCTCGCCGCTGTCGTTTAAGTAATCCTCGCCGAACACGGCATAGTCAAAATTATTCTCGCCGTAATCCTTCCTGGCATATAGCCTGAGACCCTTTTGCAGGTCTGAGCGTGAATAGTTGCCCTGTATACGCACGCCGCAGTTCTGGGTCAGCACCGTTTCGGCGCCGTCGGCGGTGAACTCCATAAAGGTCATGGCAGCTTCACGCTCCCACTCCTTGCCGCGCTGCTTATAGTTTGCGTCAAGCTGTCTGGCGGTCTCGTTATCGGTGACCTTTTTCTCCCTCTGCAAAAAGGCAGAGAGGTCCTTATCGAAAATATCGCCCTTAACGTAAATGCCCTTTTCGCTGTCGAAAAAGTCATCATAGTTGACCGAAAGGCTCACCACCGCAAGGCTATGACCCGAAGCGGCACAGCTTTCGGCAAGCCCCTGTATGTGCTCCTCGGGGGTGCCTATAAAATAGGTGTTTGCCGAGCTGCCCAAAAAGCTGCCGTCGCTTTTCTTCACCGCTGCCCTTATGACGGTACACTTATCCACAGCGCCGTCCTCGGGGGCTTTTTTATCGGTGACAAAATTATCCTTATCGGTGTTCGGCTCGTTAAAATTGCCCGATATCAGCACAGGGTCAACGGCTGATACCACATTAGCCTCTCCCGACCTGTCGGCTATCTTTACTGCGCCCTCATACTTAACTGCGCTATCGCTCACGGTGGGGTCGCTGCCGTCGGTGGTGTAGTAGATATCCCCCTCCTCCTCAGAGCTGAGGGTGAGCTCGAACTCCTCGGCATAAACGCCGCTTTCGGCTGAAAAAGTTACCGAGGGCGGCAGCGCTTCCTTGTCCTCCTTGGGCGCTTCGGGCTGCTGGGTATTATCCGAGCTCTCCTCCTTGGTGGTCTCTTTATCATCAGACTTTTTCTCGTCATCGGTCTTGCTGCCGGTATCGCTATCAGTCCCGCTGCTCTCGCTTGCCGCCTGACTGCTCTGCGCCTTGCTTTCATCCTTATCGGAGCTGCTGTTGCTGCCAAGGCTGCATGAGGCAGTCATGACCGCCGCCAGCAATAGCGACACTGCCGCTGTTAGTTTTCTTTTCATGGTAACACCTCAAAATCTGTTATAGGGGCTCAGCGCAGATATCCTGCTTTCTCTATGAGCCCGTATTTTCAGCACTGACGCACAGTGCCGCACTTTCTGAAAAACCTATCAAATTATAACAGATAAACCCGCCCTTGTCAATTGACTTTTTACTTAATTAAGTTAAGTATTTTTATCACTATTCAACAAACGCAAAAATGCCGCCCCGATAGGTCGGAGCGGCATAGTATCAAGCGGTGGGTCAGATCATTGACTCCTCCCAGCAGTCGGGAGCTTCAATACCCAGTATTTTCAGAACGGTAGGCGCAACGTTTGCCAGACCGTACTTCTCGCTGTCAGCGTCCTTGATAACGTACTTATCCTTGCTTACGATGTAGAAAGGAACTCTGTTGAGCGAGTGAGCTGTTCTTACAGTGATCTCGCCCTTCTTGTTCTTCTCCAGCATTTCATCAGCGTTGCCGTGGTCAGCTGTGATAAGCACTGTTGCATTGTATTCCTCAGCCACCTTGAGCAGTCTGGTCAGTCCCAGATCTACCGACTCAACACCAACGATAGTTGCGTCCATCGAGCCTGTGTGACCTACCATATCGCCGTTAGGATAGTTACATCTGATAAAGTCATACTTCTCAGACCTGATAGCCTCGATAAGATCATCAGTGATCTCGGCAGACTTCATCCAGGGTCTCTGGTCGAAGGATACCTTATCAGAGGGTATCTCCTTCCAGTCCTCCAGCTCGTCAGAGAACTTCTCAGAGCGGTTGCCGTTCCAGAAATATGTAACGTGGCCGTACTTCTGTGTCTCTGAAACTGCATAGGAGCTGAGACCTGCCTTCACCAGTATCTCCGACATGGTGTTCTTGATCTCGGGAGGGTTCACCAGATACTTGTTGGGTATGTGCAGATCGCCGTCATACTCCAGCATACCTGCATAGATCACATCGGGCTTTGCACCTCTGTCGAAGTATTTGAACTCGTCTCCGCCGTCAAATGCCATTGAAAGCTCGATAGCTCTGTCGCCTCTGAAATTGAAGAGGATAACGCTGTCGCCGTCAGTTATCTTGCCAACAGGCTCGCCGTTCTCGGCAATAACGAATGCAGGCAGATCCTGGTCGATAGCGCCTGTCTCGTTCCTTAAAGTATCAACAGCTTCGAGAGCGTTTGCAAACTGTCTGCCCTCACCCTTTACGTGGGTATCCCAGCCCAGCTTTACCATGTTCCAGTCAGCCTGATATCTGTCCATAGTGATCTTCATTCTACCGCCGCCCGAAGCGATCTTAGCGTCGAATGAAGCGTCATTGAGCTCTGCCATGCACTTTTCAAGGTCCTCGATATAGATAGGTGCGCTGGTGGCAGGCACATCTCTGCCGTCCAGCAGAACGTGAACTCTTACCTTGCCCACACCCTGCTCCTTAGCCTTAGCTATCATGGTCTTGAGGTGAGAGATGTTGGAGTGAACGTTGCCGTCTGAAAGCAGACCGATAAAGTGGAGGGTCGAGGACTTTGCCTTGACATTATCCACAAGCTCTGTCCATGTGGCAGACTCAAACATCTTGCCGCTCTCGATAGACTCATTCACGAGCTTTGCGCCCTGTGAGTAGATCTGACCGCAGCCAAGGGCGTTGTGTCCTACCTCAGAGTTGCCCATATCGTCATCTGTGGGCAGACCGACGGCGCTGCCGTGAGCTTTAAGAGTGGTGTAGGGGCATTCCTTTCTCAGTCTGTCAAGGGTGGGTGTGTTAGCCTCGGTAACAGCGTCGCCAAGACCTGTGACAGATATTCCCACACCGTCCATAACTACAAGTATAAGGGGATTTTTCTTAGACATGATATTTTGTCCTTTCTAAATATGTAATTAAATATTAACCGTTAACAGCAGCCTGAACGATAACGTTGAAGTCCTCAGCCTTCAGCGAAGCGCCGCCGATGAGTCCGCCGTCGATATTGGGCTTAGCAAGCAGCTCGGCAGCGTTCTTAGCGTTCATAGAACCGCCGTACTGGATAGTAACAGCCTCGGCTGTAGCCTCATCATAAAGCTTTGCAAGCTGTGCACGGATAAATGCGCAAACCTCCTCAGCCTGGTCGGGAGTAGCGGTAAGACCTGTGCCGATAGCCCATACAGGCTCATAAGCGATAACAGTGTTCTTTACCTCATCAGCTGTAACATCCCACAGGTCGAGCTTTATCTGTCTTGCGATAACTTCCTCGGTGATGTTGCACTCACGCTCCCACTTGAGCTCGCCAACGCAAACGATAGGCTTGAGACCTGCAGCCAGCGCAGCCTTAGTTCTCTTGTTTACAGTCTCGTCAGTCTCACCGAAATACTGTCTTCTCTCGCTGTGACCGATAACAACATACTCAACGCCTACCTCTACCAGCATATCAGCCGATATCTCACCTGTGAAAGCGCCGCTCTTTTCAAAGTGAACGTTCTCAGCGCCCACCTTGACATTTGAGCCTGCTGTGGTATTAACAGCTGTTTCAAGGTTAGTGAAGGGTACGCAGGCGATGACCTCGATATTGCCCTCTGCATTGGCGACCAGCGGCTTGATAGCTTCAAGCAGCTCCTTAGCCTCGGGTCTTGTCTTGTTCATCTTCCAGTTTCCGGCAATTATAGCCTTTCTTACCGACTTCTTCATAGCAAAAAACTCCTTTTCAGTTTCCGATAACACATCGGTGATTTTTTATAATATTCCCCTTGGGGGATTATCTTACGTTAGTATTGCTGCATCATACGCTGCTTACGCATATCGGCAGCCCTGTTCATCTGGACTTCGAGCCTGTCAAGGTAAAACTGTCTTGTCCAGCTGCACTCATATTCCTTTATGCTGTCAAGATATTTTCTTGCAGCGTCGGCATAGTATGCCGCTCTGTCCTCCAGCCCGTTATAAACTGCCCCCTCTGCCAGCGACATAAGCGCCGCATAATACAGCAGGTCGTTTTTATCGAGGGGTCTGAACTCTGCGTTAAAGTACTGCTCAGCCTCGGCAAACCGCCCCTGCTGGGTCAGCAGGGTCAGGTAATTATCCTTCCAGCAGGCTCCCATTTTCCTGTTTATTTTGCAGTTGCTGAACATGAACTTGCCCTCGGCAGCAAACACATTGGCAGCCTCGGCAGTATTATACACCGCCAGATTTAAGGCAGTGTAGTCATTAACATACAAAAACCTGTCAGATCTCAACATTCTGACTTCGGGACCCACCGTATTCATCACCGCAAAGGCTTCGTCATACCTGCCCATTATCTGCAAATAGCTTGCCAGCCTTACCTTGTTTGACTCCTGCGGCTTAGGCACATCAATACAAACCTTACGAAAAGCGCTGATAAACTCATCGCAGTAGCCCTTTTCACGCAATACCGAAAGATACGGCTCAGATCTTTTTAAAGCCCTGTAGGATAAAACCAGCATTAACACCGTAAAAGCCGCCCATAAAGCAAGCAGCTCAATTGCAAGCTTAACGGATATCTCACCAATTACAAGGCAGGTAATACCAAAAAGTGCCAGACCAAACACCCCAAGGCTAAAGCTCTTTTTAAGAACATAGATCAGTGTATTTTTTTAATAATTCATATCACATTCTCCGTAAAGGCTGTATTATATGCGTTCAATTAATATTATACATCAATCTGACCCGATTGTCAACATTTTCACATAGTATTTATGCAGTATTTCTCACAATACCAGCACCACGCCTGCCACAGCCACCATAACGCCCAGGGCAACTATCATGATACCGTTGGAGTTCTTTGTGTTTTCCTCCTCATCGTCCTCCTCGGGCTCGGTCTCCTCACGGTCGTCCAGGTAGAACTCACCGGGGGCATCGGGGTCGTATTTGATCTTTATGAAGTCACCCTTGCTGTAGCCGTCGTCGGGTATCAGCTGGGTGTACTTTTCGCCGTCTATCTCATAGCCTATCTTCCACTGGATAAGCTCGGTATCCTCGCCGCCGTTGAATGAGGGCATACGGGTCTTTTTCTTTTGCAGCACCTTGGCTTCCATGGGCAGATAGTTATCCTCCTTTGGAATATTCTGCTTTTTCTCGGGGAGAAATTTATAGCCCAGATAGACCTTGACTCCGAAATAAATAACAAGCAGCCCCGTAACGATAAGCACTATGCCTATTATCCCCTGCACACCGTTCAGCGACCCCTTAAAAGGGTTTGTCACGTCCTCCTCCTCAGCCAGCAGCATAAGTTTAAATATCGTATCATTCATCACAAACTCTCCTATTCCGGTCTTACATCTTACTTCTTACATCTGAAAGCTACAGCAGCCATTTTTCGTCCTCTGTTAGCATGGGGATATCCTCCTCGTCATCTTCGCCCGAAAGCTCCTCATCTTCATAACTGCGGGGAGTATTCATCGACCTCAACAGCAGCAGGAAGCAGACCGCAAAGCACACCAGGTCGGCTATCATGGGCACTAAGCCCGATGAGGTGTGGGTGAACATCAGAAAAAGGTCAAGCGCCTCGCTTATGATGATACCCAGCGGCGGCAGTGACAGGAATATCCATGCGGACTTTACGTCCTTATATTTGCACATAAAAGCGCTCCAGAAGCCTGCCAGCAGCGCAAAAAACGCCCACTTCACCAGCCCCTCGCCCACTGTCGGCAGCGAGCTGCCCCTGATAAGCGACACAAGATAATAGCTGAGGGCTGCCCCTGCAATAAACAGCGCCGAGTTCACAAAGCCCTCCTCAGGCAAAGGCTTTTTTGAGACTGTCACAGGCACGGCGGCTATCCACAAGCCGTAATAACCCGAGTCCAGCCCGAATATCCAGCCGCTTTTTATGCCGAGCATACCTATCACAGCGGCTGCCAGTCCCAGTGCCGCACCTGCACACGGATAAATTTTTCTCATTTAAAGCACCTCGGTAATAATTATACCACTTTTGAGTGAGAAGGTCAATCGCAGATATGAATATTTTTCTGTATTCGGACATAATAAGAGCATAACCCACCGAAAGGAATGATAAACATGATCGAAAGCGATACCATAAAGCTGCTGAGAGAATGCGACTCGGGCATACAAATGGGAGTATCTGCCATTGATGATACTATCAAATACGTCAAAAGCGGCAAGCTCAGGCAAATGCTCAAAGATAACATGGAAAAGCATGACTCCATAAACAAGGAGCTTATAAAGCTGCTGGACGTTTACCACGACGAGGGCAAGGACCCCCCTGCTATGGTGAAAGCCATGAGCAAGATAAAAAGCAACGTCAAGCTCTCCTTTGAGGGCAGTGACAGCGCCGCCGCAGAATATATCATCGACGGCTGCAACATGGGAGTAAAGTCGCTGTCACGCTATCTCAACCAGTATCAGGCAGCCGACGAGCACTCGAAGGACTTCACCAAGCGGCTCATAAGCTTAGAAGAAAAGCTCTCGCAGGATATGAGGGAGTTTTTGAGCTGATACCTGCGCTCAGAGCAGAGAGCTGTATGTCAGTATATCATAGAGAGCTATAACACAAAAAGGGCAGACCTTACCGTCTGCCCTTTGATATGCTTTTAATTACTTATCAGCGATAACATCAATGCCGGGGAGTACCTTGCCCTCGAGGTATTCAAGAGAAGCACCGCCGCCTGTGGAGATGTGGCTCATCTTATCTGCAAAGCCGAGCTGTATAACAGCTGCCGCAGAGTCGCCGCCGCCGATGATAGTTGTAGCGTCTGTATCGCCCAGAGCCTTAGCTACTGCGATAGTGCCTGCTGCCAGTGTGGGGTTCTCGAAAACGCCCATAGGTCCGTTCCAAACAACTGTCTTGGCAGACTTTACCTCGTTGGCAAACAGCTCTCTTGTCTTTTCACCGATGTCAAGACCTTCCTTGTCAGCAGGAATGCTGTCAGAGTCAACTGTCTCAACAGCGATCTCAGCGTCGATAGGATCGGGGAAGCTGTCAACAACTACAGTGTCGATAGGCAGAAGCAGCTTTTTGCCGTTAGCCTCAGCCTTAGCGATCATCTCCTTGCAGTAATCCAGCTTGGTGTCGTCCACCAGAGACTTGCCGACCTCTTTGCCCTGCGCCTTGAGGAAGGTGTAAGCCATGCCGCCGCCGATGATCAGTGTGTCGCACTTTTCAAGCAGGTTTGAGATAACATTGAGCTTGTCCGCAACCTTAGCGCCGCCAAGGATAGCTACGAAGGGTCTTACAGGTGTCTCTACTGCATTTCCGAGATAGTTGATCTCCTTCTGCATGAGATAGCCGACTGCTGTCTCCTTAACGAACTTTGTAACGCCTGCTGTTGAAGCGTGAGCTCTGTGAGCAGAACCGAAAG
>CALCRR010000277.1 GCA_937894495.1 uncultured Ruminococcus sp.
CTTGAGGCCAACCCGCATCTGAAGTTCGCTACAGGCGAGAGAGACACGGGCGTTATCATCAGTTGGAACACCGAGGGCAAGAAGAGCGTGGATGAGAACGCCCCGAACCTTGTGCTACTGCCGAACGCCATCAGCATCAACCCGCTTAACTGGAAACTCGATGATACTTATGCACCAGCGACCGAAAATCTTGGATCGCTCGTGGTAGATGCGGTAAACCTCACAGCTAAGATAGGTGATGTGGGTGCAGACGCACAGGTGGTCCCCAGTCGTGGTGTCATCGTGTCGAACGGCGAAGCCCACCATAGTCAGATGCCCGAGTTTTTCATTAGTATCTTCGGGCCTGCCAGTTTCCATAATGAAGACTACACGTTTTACTACAGCAATATCAAGGATAACATAGCCAAGTGCATTGCTGCATATAAGGCGATCAAATAATGGCTAATTTCAACAAGACCTTCAGAAAATCAGATTTCTGAGGGTCTTTTTGCGATGCACACCCATAAAAGTCAAAAAGGGGGTGCATCGTTATTTTGTATCAAAAATGGTAGCCTTATGAACGAAAAATACTGTGGGGATATTGGAAAGAAGGGCGTTTTTCCAAAATAATGTTATGTACTATCTTGTTGTAACCCAATATGCTCTGTGATAGCATAACAGATAAGATTTTCAATCAATGAGGGGAACAGGAACAGGTATAGAATAATGACGGGTTCAAAGAAACCACATCTCCGTTACGGGATAATTGTGACAGACCACAAGCTAAAGACCAGCGGGGTCTATATGTGCGGGTACTACCTTCATTACAAGAAATGCTCATCTCACTACACCCGCAGGGACGAGCTTGAGCCTGCGGTGCTTGCGCAGCTGAAGGCGGATTGTGCTTTTGCCAGGGAGCATGAGGACGAGTTCATAAAGCTGGTTGAAAAAAAGACCAGACAGCATGGCGATGATGCGGCACGGAAAGCCGAGAAGGACTATGCCGAGGCAAAAGCAAGGATCGGGGAGATTGACAGGATCATCAACCAGCTCTACGAGGACAAGGTGTCTGGTAACTTAAGCCCGGAGCGGTTTTCCAGTATGCTGTCAACCTATGAGACTGAGCAGGGCGAGCTGAGGAACAGGTGCAGCGAACTTCAAGCCCAGATCACTGCGGCGAGGGAGACATCGGACAATGCCAGGCAGTTCGCCAAGATTGTGAGGAAGTTCACGGAAATGCAGGAACTGACACCAGAGATCGTCGCCACCTTGATTGAGCGCATCGAAGTCGGACAAGCGCAGGAGGTCGATGGAGTCAAAAAGCAGGATATCAAGATCATCTACAACTTCATAGGAAACATTCGAGATTAGGGGCTTCACAGAAATGTGAGTTCCTTTTTTCAGCCCCGCTGTCGGGACGGGTCAGTGAGAGATTGACCGTTTCGATGGCGGGGATTTTTTGCGTCATAGGTTATTTGACCGGGATAGGAAAATGTGAAGATTTAGGGCATTATTGTTGAGGATGCTTGTGATTTGTGCTATGATGTCATTTGTGGATTTTTACCCAAAATTGTATTTAGGAGCGACTATGAGTAAAGAAAACAAGGATATTGCCTTGTCCGAAGATAATGGGAAAGCAGAAATAGCCATCATTGATGAGCGCAGCATCCGTGGCAAAATTTATATTGTTCGTGGTGTTCAGGTGATGCTGGATTTCGATCTGGCAGAGATATACGGATATACTACAAAAGCATTCAATCAGCAGGTCAAACGTAACGTCGCAAAATTTCCTGATGATTTTATGTTCACACTCACACGGGAAGAAATTGAAGAACTATCGAGGTCACAAAATGTTACCTCGATACAGACGGCAGGAGTAAAGGGCGGCAGAGCCTACCTGCCGACCGCATTTACGGAATCTGGTGTCTATATGCTCATGACAATTTTGAAAAGTGAAATTGCAACAAGGCAAAGCATAGTCCTCATTCGCACTTTCCGCGCCATGAAGGATTATATCATCGAAAATCAGCCGCTACTTGGTCAACGAGAGTTGCTTCGTCTTTCTTTGCAGACATCAGAGAATACGCAATCCATACAGGGAATCCAAACGGTATTGCTTGATCACGATGATAAACTTTCTGACATTCTATGCCGGTTGAATGAAATGCTAAAGCGGTCCGAAATCTCTCCGTTCCTCTTGGACTTCAGCAAGCCGGATGACCAGAAGGAATACCTTCTTCTGAACGGCCAGCCTGCAAAAGCGGACGAGACATACATCGATATCTACAGCCGAGCTAAGGAAACGGTCTATATTGTGGACGACTACATCAATATAAAAACACTCCGGCTCTTACAGGATGTGAAACCTAAAGTTACAGTGACCGTGTTCAGCGATAACAGGTACAATAAGCTTCATCTGAGCGATTATACCGATTTTCAGACGGAATTTCCAAACATCCCTATCACCTTCCAGACATCGGAAGGTATGATGCATGACCGTTTTATTGTGTTGGACTATGGTGAGCCAGAGGAGCAGATGTTCCTGTGCGGAGCATCATCAAAGGATGCAGGAGTTCACAGGACGACTGCAATTGTTGAACTGACATCAGCGGATATGCGTATAGGGATGCATGGGCTGATAGAAAAGCTCAAAACGAATTCCGAGTTGGTATTGTCCTGACATGAATGATATGAGCTGAAGTATGGTTCTATAACCTCGCTGTCATATGATGGCGAGGTTCTTTTTATGTCCATAAGGAGGGGGTGCAAAAGTATTTACTTTGTAAGACAACTCCCATGAAGCAATCGTTTCCCAAAACGACTGGGATACAGTGCAGGATATCCTCGACAGGCATACGAAGGTCAAGCCGAGTGAAAGCGGTTATGACAATATCTTCCGGGGACTGCTCTTCTGCCCGGACTGCGGAAAGTCTATGCTGATGCATGTGGATAACCGTAATCCCGACAAGCCTTTGCACCAGCGGACGCATTTTGATTGCCGTACCTATCGTGTTCTTGGAAAGAACGGCTGCTCGCAGCACCGCATCAGCGCAGCTGACCTTATGGAGGCGGTCCTTGCAGATGTGCAGCTACATGCAGAAAAAGCAATCAAGGATAAGGACAGGTTTATCCGAAATGTAATGCGGGGAATGGGGACGGTCAACCGTGACAAGGTAAAGGACTACTCGGATAAGATAAAGAAGCTGAAATCCGAGGTTGCGGAGGCGGACGAGCGCTATGTAAAGCTGTATGATGATCTGTCAAATGGGATCATCACCGAGGGCAAATTCAGGCTGTTATCGGGAAAAATCGAGGAGAGGCAGGCAAGAGCCAATGCAGAGATTAAGAAACTCGAAGATCAGATTGAAGGAGCCGAAGCCGATGCGGAGGCGGTTGAGCAGTTCGCAGACCAACTCGCAGAGGCAACAACAATCAAGGAGTTATCGTCGGAACTCCTTAACAGACTGATCGACAAGATCGAAGTATCTGAAAAAGAGTGCGTGGACGGCGAGACCGTCCAGACCGTTCGGATTTATTACAGATTCGTCGGCGCACTTATCTGAAAACACAATCGTGTACCTATAACCCACGAGCAAGTGATACTGCTCCTTCTAAAGCGGCTGATGTTTCCGAATCCAAGAAAGATATTGTAGCTGAGGAGTTTGGCGACGTGGTGTCAGTTTCAGAGGATGGTGACACTGTACGAGTTAAAAACGAACAGAATCAAGAAGGCATTCACGACTTACTGCAAGAGGAGCTTGCAGAGTTAGAGGATAGCAAATCCTTCGATATGCCAGATTTCGATGTACACAAGATAGAAATCGAAAAGCCTGAGCTTGATACATCAGTGAACTCCTCCGCTGCCAATGAAGTATCAGCAAATATCACAAGCTATGTTG
>CALCRR010000278.1 GCA_937894495.1 uncultured Ruminococcus sp.
TCTTACCTCTTACCTCTTACTTCTTACTTCTAAAAGACTTTGAGCGCCTAGGTGATTTTGATAAGAATTTTTTTCCCCCACTAAAATTGTGTGGAATTATTTCCAAACCTTTGCATTTGTGCGGTTTACCGCATAATTGTGTAAAACGGCTTCCTGCTTCCGTTTGCTACGGCAGCTCAAAAAAATTCGTGCGAAGAACAGACCTGATTTCTGCACAAACCATAAAACGTGCAATAATTATGCATTATGAATTAGAAAAGTCAGGATAGGGGTATTCTTACCTCTTATCTCTGACCTCTTACATCTAAAAACGAGGTGATAGATTGTATCAGGCATTATACAGAAAATGGCGTCCTCAGACCTTTGATGACGTTGTTTCGCAGGATCACATCACCACCACACTCAAAAACCAGATAGCCGGCGGCAAAACTGCCCATGCCTATCTTTTTACAGGCTCCAGGGGAACGGGCAAGACCACCTGTGCGAGGATCTTCGCCAAGGCGGTGAATTGTGAAAACCCCCGCGACGGCAAGCCCTGTCTTGAATGCAGGATATGCAAGGCAGCCGATAACGGCTCGCTGGCTGATATGATAGAGATCGACGCTGCCTCAAACGCCAGTGTCAACGATATCAGGGAGCTCAGGGAGGGCGTGATGTTCACCCCTGAGATGTGCAGGTACAAAATTTACATTATTGACGAGGTGCATATGCTCTCGGTGGGGGCATTCAATGCGCTGCTTAAAACTATGGAGGAGCCGCCCCCCCACGTAAAGTTCGTGCTGGCGACTACCGAGATACACAAGGTGCCTGCCACCATAGTTTCCAGGTGCCAGCATTTTGCTTTCAACCGCATACGCACTGAGGATATCGTCAGCAGGCTGATGTATATAGCCTCGCAGGAGGGCTTTACTCTGCATGAGGACGCAGCGGGGCTGATAGCAAGGCTGTCAGACGGCGGCATGAGAGATGCGCTTTCGCTGCTGGACCAGTGTGTGGCTTTCAGCGACGATATCGACCTTAAAACCGTGTCTGCGGCTTCGGGCATTGCAGGCAGAGATTATCTTTTTGACATTCTCGATAATATAGCCGACCGTGACGCCGCAGGTGCGCTTAAAACGGTCAGCGAGCTTTATTCCATGTCCAAGGACCTCAAAGTTCTGGCAGGGGAGCTGCTGGAGCAGATGAGAAACGTCATGCTCATATCCACCATCGACAACGGCAGGGAGCTTATCACCTGTCTGCCGGAGGAATATCAGCGGCTGGAGGGCATAGCCCGCAGAATGAAGCTTGATGAGATACTCAGGTGCATATCAATTTTGCAGGAGTGCTCGGAGCGTTTTGCCAGGAGCACATCAAAGCGGATAGAGCTTGAAATGTGCATGATCAGGCTGTGTACCGCCCCCACGGGCGCAGCGGTGCAGAGCACGGCGCAGGCAGGGGCTGAGAGTGTAGATGTATCGGCACTGCTTGGCAGGATAGCGAACCTTGAAAATGCCCTTAAAAACGGCGCAGCTGCAGCTCAGCCGCCGCAGCAGGTCGAAGAAAAGCCAAAGCCCAGACCTGTTGACCCCGATTTCAAAAACGGTATCGACGAGATAGTCCCCCTTAACAACTGGGAGGCTATGGTGGCGCAGATAAGCGACAAAGACCCCTCGATAAGCGGTTTTCTCAGCAAATCAAAGGCATTTCGCAACTCAAACTCGCTGTTTCTGATAGTGGACAACGACTTCTTTTTAAAGCTTTTCAAGCAGTCGCAGAATGCCAACTCGGTCATCAACGAGGTCATGGAGGCTAATCTGGGGCAGACCTTCAACATAAGGGTCAAGTCCGCCAAAAACGTCCCCCCCGAGGACACGGAGGACCCCATAAACAAGCTGCTTGATAAGGCTAAAAAGCTGGATATCGAGGTAGAGATAAAGAAGTAAAAAACAAAGACCGTAAATAGCCAAAAGGCAAAGCAAAGCCCATATCACGGGGCTTTAAGAGCTTTGCAGACGGCTATGTAAATTATAAAATAAAGGAGTAATCAATAATGAGAGCAAGAGTACCAAACGGTATGGCAAAGGGACCATCAAACAATATGAACCAGATGCTGAAGCAGGCGCAGAAGATGCAGGACGAGATCACCGCACTGCAGGCTGATCTTGAGCAGAGAGAGTTCAAGGGCACAGCAGGCGGCGGAGTTGTTGAGGTAACTATCAACGGCAAGAGAAACGTGCTCGACCTGAAGATCGCCCCCGAGGTTGTTGACCCCGAGGCTATCGAGGACCTGCAGGACGTTATCATGAGCGCTTTCAACGCAGCTGTTGCAAATCTTGATGAGGTGAGCGACGCTGAGATGCAGAAGCTCACAGGCGGCGTTTCATTCCCGGGACTTTTCTAAATGGCTGAAACTAACGCACTGCCGCTGGTGCTGCTCACCGAGCAGTTCGCAAGGCTGCCCGGTATCGGCATGAAATCGGCGCAGAGACTGGCTTACCACGTTATGACTATGAGCGAGGGCGAGGCGAGGGAGTTTGCAAACGCTATCGTAAATGTACATAAAACTGTACACTTATGCAGCTGCTGCCAGAACTACACCGATAAGGAGCTGTGCCCTGTCTGCGCAGACCCAAGGAGAGACCATTCCACCATCTGCGTGGTGGAGAGCCCCAAGGACATAACCGCCTTTGAGCGCACCAAGGAATACAAGGGGGTATACCACGTTCTCCACGGGCTTATATCGCCCATTGACGGCGTAACTCCCGACAGCCTTAAAATCAAGGAGCTGCTTGCAAGGATAGGCAAGGGCGGTATCAGCGAGGTGATAATGGCGACCAACCCCACAGTTGAGGGCGAAGCCACCGCCATGTACGTCTCAAAGCTGTTAAAGCCCTTAGGCGTCAAGGTAACAAGGCTGGCATTCGGTCTGCCCATAGGCGGCATTCTTGAATACGCCGACGAGATAACGCTATTCAAAGCTTTAGAAAACCGAAACGAGATATAGTCCTCACCGGACGGGGTAATTCCCCCACCTGCGCTGCTAGTCGCTAGAAATTAACTATACAAATTTTGATTTGTTAATGGTGAAGGACGAACTGTGTACAATATTGACTTTGTACACCTTTTTAAATAATGTTTAAACAAAATGGGTGGTCTGTGACCGCCCTTTTTCTTTTGTAAGAACAAAAAAATAGTGAATAACAAAGGCGGTACCTTTACTATTCACTATTCACTAGGCTAAAAATGTTTAGAGAAAACTATATCCGTATAATTATCAAGGCTTGCAGGGTCGGGGTATTGTCCTATTATGTCCGAGTCGGCAGCGGTGCGGTATTGGGTGAAATAGCCGCTGGCGGTGTCGGCGGTGGGACCCGAGAAAACTATGCCCGTTTTAATGCCTTTTTTGAAGAATGAATCGTAAAGCGCCTTGTCGCCTGCTGCCTCGGGCTCGCCTGCCGAAAGGTCAAGACCCTCTGCCGATGAAGCCTTGGCGAATGCCCCCGAGGTGAATACCGTGTTGGCGTTCTCGCCGTTGGAGGTCTGGCGCTCTGCCAGATAAAGGCTGGTCTCGGTGAAAGCGTCTTTGGCAAGGGCGTTTGCGTGGTTTATTGAAATGCCCTGCTTTGCCACACCCTCCAGCTCCCGGGTGCTCTTGCCCTTGTAGGGGTTGTCGCTTATGCCTACCGAGCCCACAACTGCGCCCTTTCCGCTGCCTGTGCTCCATGCGCATACGTCGTAGAAATTATAGGTGTGGTCGCCGCTCAGCACCATAAGGTCAAAGGTCACAAACAGGTCCTCGCCCACCTTTTCGCTCCGGGATACCTCGGCGTAGTAAAAGGCGGTGTCATCAATGGTGTAGCCTGCCTTGTTAGTCTCAAAGTCCTCGGGCATACCGCTGTCTTTCGACTCCAGCTGGGCGTAAATGCCCTGCCCGTCCTTATCAAAAAGCTTGCCTGCGTTGTCGGGGGAGTATTCGTCCACTGCGCTGGAAAGTGCGCTCAGGTACCTGCTCTGGTCCTCCTTGCCCTCCAGCTCGGTGAGCACCTCTTTATACTTGCCGTAGGCGTAGTCCTCAACGAAGATCAGCACCGTCTGCAAATACACAGCGTCCTGTGCCTCGCCGCCCTCATAGCTCTCCACATCGGTGAGCAGCTTGCCGAAGTTATCCGACCTTACCACGCTGCCGAAGTTCAGGCTGTCGATAAAGCCTTGCTTGTCCTTGTCCCTGGCAGCCTCATACTGCTTGACAGCCAGCATGACCAGGTCATACATCTCGGCGTCGGTGGGCTTGTATTCGGGCGAGTAATAATCCACCACCAGCGGCTTTTCAAGCTGTGTCTGCTGTTTGGGAGCTTCACTTTCGGCGGCAGTCTCACCTCCGCCATTCTCCTCAGCCGTTGGAGCTGTAGTCACGGGGGCTTCGTAAATATCCTCGCCTGATGTAAGCTCATTATCGGCAGGTGCAGCAGTAACGGCAGGCTGTGAGGAAACGTCGGTAAAAATAATGCCGTTAGACTCCTTTTTCTCAGCCCTCATGCTCTCGGCGGCGGCGATACCTGCCTGCACATCAGCCTTGCGCTTGCCGCCGTTCTCACCTATGCTGCCGCAGGAGACAAGCCCTGCAGCTATGCACAGAGCGGTGAGCCCTGCAATGGTTCTTCTCATATTTATATCCCCTTTAATTTCTGATGATAATAAACGCCATGTAAGCCGCATACAGGGTCACAAGAATGGCACCGTTCCAGCGCACCAGCTTTTTGCCCTGCAAGCACAGCAAAAAGGTTATCAGGCACATCACCAGCAGAATGCAGGAGTCGGTAACGGCGCTGACGTCTGCACCCTTTGCCAGGGTGATGGGGGAGATAACTCCCGAAATGCCCAGTATAGCCAGCACGTTGAAGATGTTAGAGCCCACTACGTTGCCCACAGCCATGTCGTTCTCCCCTTTATGGGAAGCCACCACAGAGGTGACAAGCTCGGGCAGGCTTGTACCCATAGCGCATATGGTGAGTCCCACCAGCGTCTCGCTCATACCGAATTTAAGTGCGATACTCTGGGCATGGTCAACAACCATATTGCCCCCCAGCACGATAGCCGCCGCACCGCCCACAATGCAAAGTGCGCATTTAACGGCGCTGAAATTCTCCAGCGGCTCGTCCTCGGTGGGATTTTTCATAGCGTCCTTGACAGTAATGATCATATAGCAGATAAGGGCTGCGATGAACACCGCTGCCTCTATCCTTGAAAGCTTGCCGTTGATGATAAAGATGACGAACAGCAGCATAGCCGCCGCCGAAAAGGGGTAATCCCTTTTCATAACAGTGCTGTTTACGGCGATAGGCATGATTATTGAGCAAACGCCCAGCACCATAAGCAGGTTGAACATATTAGAGCCGATAACATTGCTGACAGCCAGACTGTTAGCCCCCTTAGCCGCCGATGATATGCTGACCGCCAGCTCAGGCGCACTTGTACCCATAGCCACGATGGTGAGCCCCACTATCAGCGAGGGTATTTTCATCTTTTTAGCCAGCGACGAAGCGCCGTCCACAAAAAAATCCGCCCCCTTGATAAGCAGCACAAAGCCCACTATCAGCAAAAGAATATCCAGCAAAAGCTTTCCCATTTTACATTCCCTCTTGATCTTAAAAACTAAGGCAGAGCACATATCCATATTTTTCTGCCCCATAGAATTCATTATACAACAAAACAGCTTTTAAGTCAAGTATGTTTAGTTCCCCGTCCTCACCGGACGGGGTAATTCCCCCACCTATCGCACTTTTGTGTGGTGGGCAAGCACTCGAGTCCTCCCCGGAGGGGGTGCTCGCCGCACGGGGTAATTCCCCCACCTGTGCCTCTAGAAGCAAGAAACAAGAGGCAAGAAGCAAGAGTCCCCTTTTCAGACTTTGTTTGTTTGGGAAATTTCTT
>CALCRR010000279.1 GCA_937894495.1 uncultured Ruminococcus sp.
AATCAGAAAAATAATGGGTGAGGACTTGTTTTGGGGTTAAGTGATTGACAGTGAGTTTTATTTCTATCCCTGCATTATCACACCGTTCCCGAAGTGTTTCCAATAATCCTCTGGGAATGCAGATATAACCGCTTTCGTCATGACCGAGATAAATAAACCTTGACTCTGCATAGTTTGATAGCCCTATTGCTTTGTTTCTGAAAAACTGAGGATTAGAGAATGCTGCCAACCTTCTGATCTGATTTTGTATTCTCGGTTTCAGATTTTCTGTATTTACATATATCTCATTTGAAAGGACTATTTGTATATTTCCTTTAACGTCTTCTTTGTGAAAAGCGGAGCTTCGCTCCCAAGGTTTTATATCATCGTGCATTGATGTGCTGTCCTGTTCGGAATAATTATCTGCAATAAAACCCTCAAGCTGCTGCTTTGATAATTTTGAAGTATAGATCAAAGCTTTCCACTGATTTGGAAGAGCGTTCCAGTTTTCATCAATAAAAGCGCTGTTTCCCTTTTTAAGAGCCTGTCCTTGCAGAGGAAGTGCGATAAGATTGCCGACTTCGCCGTTTTCTACGGTATCCTGTGCAGGGAGCATTCTGTCATAGTATTTGAATGATTTCAGATTGACTGATTCAGCGCCTTTATTCAGTAAAGCAAATCCGAATTTTCTTGCAAGAGATGCTTCAACAGGCGAATCAAAGAATATCCATATATGAGCGCCACGTCCCGACCTTGAACGTTCAGTTAATGTTGGTATCTGAGCTTGAGAACATATTTTTCTGAGTGCATCAACTTCTTCCATCCATACGTCATCTGAATTTGCATTATCATTCTTTTCTGAGCCTTTATCGTGATTGTCAAAATCAAATACGAGAAACCTGCAGGTTCCATCCGGGAAAAGAGGGTATATCCCGACTACATCTGAGGCATCATCTCTTTTTCCGATAAGATGAGCTTCGATATGATAAGCCTGAAGCCTTGTCCACTTGCGGTCAGGGCAATCCTTGCATTTGATTTTTGAACCTGATGCTTTCGGACATATCCCATTTTCCCAGAAATTATCACATTGTGGAAAATATCCTGCTTTCCCAGTCTTTTTATTCTGATATCTTTTACTGAAAACGTCCATTCGTCCCCAGAAATATGAAAAAAATACCCGAGCGTGCTTTTGTGTGATCTGAACAGGGATAATTCTGCCGCCTTGGTCTGATACTTGTGATGAGGGTGTAATTATGTCACTTTGAGCATAAGAGATCCCTGCATTATCCAATAATGATCTTAAATACAGATTTTCCCGTTCAAGCTCGACAATTCGTTTTTTTAGTCTATCGACTTTGCCCATATTATTATCAGAATAATTATTCTGCTCCACAGTAACACCTCTTGGTCATATTTTTCTGTTTCGTTTCTAATAGTTTATCTCATTTATTCCCCACAACTCTTTCAATCCCCACCAGCTCGATCCTCTTGTCATTTTTAGCCTCGGCAGTCAGCTTCTCATCAAAGCCGCTCTCGGAAAAGAGCATATAGTAAAAATCTGATTTTTCCTTCTGAGTTGACAGCTTGGCTGCGGTGTCAAGATATTCGCCATAGCTGAACGGCCTGCTCTTGAATTTGCATTCGCCTACAAGGTACTTATCCTTTTTGACCGATACAGCAAGCAGGTCTATCTCAGTCTCAGCAGTCTCGATGCTGTCTTTGCGGCGGACAGTTGTCTTGCCCCACCAGCGTCCCATATTCTTGTAACGGAAAGGAAGCTTGCCTGCTTTTTGCAGCTTCCTGATGTATTCGCGGCAGACATCTTCAAAGGCAAAGGACGCAAATTCATGCAGGCTTGGTTTGATAGAATACTCAAATACTCCATCAACATCTCCGCCTTCAAGTTCGGAGTAATTCGTGAATACAAAGGCATACCAGAAGCGGAAGAAGTTATCGGTCAGACGGTAAAGTCCACGATTAGTATTTGCTCTCTCTTTTGTTCCGTCATCAACTGAAAACTCACGCTCGATTATCTCAAGCTCTATCAGGTTTTTGAGATACACGCTCGTTTTTGATGTGTCCTCCACCAGAGATTTTGTGCTTATATCATTAAGCTTTGTATTGCCGAGGGCAACAGCCTCTATGATAGAATTATAAAGAGGTGTCTCACGAAGCTCCTGCCGCAAAAGAAATTCCACCTCGCTGTAAAGTGCACAGCCCTTTGTTAGAATGTTTTTCTTGATGTTATCTTCCAGAGAAAGCTGCGGGTCAAACTGCCGCAGATAGTGAGGAATACCGCCGAGTATAGAATAAGCAATTATCTTATCACGTTCAGAATAATCAGGGAAAAACTTTACAGCATCATAAAAGCCCATCGACTCCATTTTGTAGATCCCCGTAGCCCTGCCGTATAGAGGGTTCTTTTCAGCGAGCAATTCCTTTTCGATAAAACTCATAGCACTGCCGCAGAGAATGATCATCACGTTTTCGTCCTTGAACAACTCGTCCCAGAGGTTTTGCAGCACAGACGGAATGCTTTCATTGCCCTTGCACATATAAGGAAACTCATCTATTACCAACAGCTTTTTATTATCACCATAGGGAAGGTCATTCATGCTCCTGAACGCTGTTTCCCAGTCGGCAAACTCTTTCACATAGCTTGCAGCAGGTATATTTTCCCGCAGGAGTTTTTCGGAAAAACTCTTAAGCTGGAGCTTGTCAGAGATCTCGCGGCAGGAGTAGAAAACGTGCTGCTTACCTTTGCAGAACTCACGCAGGGTCTCAGTCTTTCCCACACGCCTGCGTCCGTAAAGCACAACAATCTGCCCGCCCTTGCTGTTATATCTGTCATTCAAAAACTGCAATTCCTGTTTTCTGCCTATAAACATAATAACACCTCAAATATCTAATCGTGATTTACTAAATCGTGATTTAATATTATTATACACCATTATTTTGGAAAAATCAAGGGGGTTAGAGATTTTTTCTCGTTTCAGCCTAATCGCTTGACATATATCAAGTCTCTTGTATTTCCAATAATGAACAATAAAGCACTCCTGTTTCATAAACACCTGCATTTACAGCTTTCCCGCTTGCACATATACGGTAATCAAGTAAAAACGTATCAGCGATAACAGCAGTTGAAAAACAGTGCGGAGTGTGGTATAATAGGAAATGTAAAAACGCATTTTTATGCTATAGATCGGAATTTATGTGAGGTAAAAAATGTCTTTTGAGTTAATAAGATTAGAGGATAAGGATTTGAAACAGTTCAAAGCAGATTTGCAGGAAGCATTTCAAAAAAGCTTTGAACAAAGATTTGGAAAAACAAATGAAATTATTTTGCCCGAAAATGATATTGATTGTTCTTTGAATTCCAAAGGAGCTGTTGCTTATAAAGCAATGCTTGACGGTGAAATGGTCGGAGGAGCAGTTGTAGTAATCAATGAAATAACACAGCACAATCATCTGGATTTGCTTTATGTGAAATATGGATTGCAAGGTCGAAATATAGGGAAGAAAATATTGTTTGAAATCGAAAAAAGGCATTCAGATACAAAAGTATGGGAAACTTGTACTCCATATTTTGAAAAGAGAAATATCCATTTTTATGTGAATGTTTGTGGCTTTTATATCACAGAATTTTTCAATGAAAAGCACCCTATGCCTGATTCTCTGGAAGATTTTATCGGAGATGGAAATGAAGGAATGTTTGCTTTCAGAAAAGAAATGTAGTATATAAATTCTGTTATTTACCATAACAACACACCCGACAAAAATAGCCATATAATCAGAAGGGACGGAGAATACGATCATGAGCAAGAAAATCGTAGTAGTTAACGCAGGTCCGAGGAAGGGCTGGAATACAGATACACTTATTACAGAAGCCGCAAAAGGAGCAGAAAACGCAGGAGCAGAGATCATCAGATTTGATCTGTTCAGGATAGATAAATATACGGGCTGTATCTCCTGTTTTGGCTGTAAAAAGGAAAGGTTCAAAGGTCACTGCGTATGTAAGGACGGTCTGACAACTGTTCTTGATGCAATAAGGAAAGCTGACGGACTTATTATAGGCTCACCGAATTACCTGTCTGAGATGACGGCAGCATTCCGTGCGCTATATGAGCGCCTGATCTTTCAGAGCCTGACATATAATCTTGAAACTCCCTGTGTGAATCAGAATGTGATACCTGTACTGCTTATCATGACAAGCAATGCCCCCGATACCGCATATCAGGGACTTCTGAAAAATTATCAGCAGACGCTTAGCCGCTTCGTCGGTCCGACAGAAGTATTTGTCAGCGGCAATACGCTCCAGCTCAGTGATTACAGCAAGACCGACTGGCAGTGGTCAATGTTTGACCCGGCAGCAAAGCAAGAGCGCCATGATACAGTTTTTCAGCAGGAATGTAGGAAGGCTTTTGATATGGGCAAGGATTTAGTTGTGGATAACATGACAACGTGAGGTGTATGCAGATGAATATCACATATAAAAAGCTCGCTCAGGCTGAACTTGATTCTTTTATAAAAATGCGGATAGCACAGCTTTGCGAGGAAGGCGCAAAGGAAGATATTGACCTATATCCTGCTTTGGAAGATTATTATACACGGCACATGGCTGACGGCACTTTTGTGGCGTGGCTCGCCTTTGACGGTGACAAGATCATCGGCACAAGCGGAATGTCATTTGTTGAAAAGCCGCCTTATTTCAGCTGCCCCAGCGGTAAAATCGGGCTTTTGTCGAGTATGTTTACGGATAAAGAATACAGACGTAAGGGCATCGCAAGCGAGCTTTTGAAGCGTGTGGTCGATGAAGCAAGAAGCTACGGCTGCGGAACAGTACAAATTACAGCGTCTGATATGGGAGTAAAGCTGTACACAGCATTCGGATTTACCCATAACAATAATTTCATGCAGTATAAACTATGATAGAGGTATCACCATGAACGAAATATACACAAGAGCAGGGGAGAATAAATGAGCACATATATTTTATATTGTTGAAAGAAGTACAGACCTATAAAATCTGATTAACAACATCGCACCCGACAGGAGACATCTCCCGTCGGGTGCGGCTTTTTATTCATCATCGTCCTCAAGCCCGTCATTCAGCACACTGTTATACGCAGCATTTGCCTTCTGACTTTCCTTCTTCTCCCGCCACCTGTCGATATCGCTTTTAATTGCGATCATCTCATCGGCGATAAGCTCTATCCTCTCAGGTCTCACATAATTAAGATAGCCATAGATCCTACCGGTTTCAACTGTACCTCCATTTACATACAGTGTTCCGTTGTTGATACCAATATCTTTTCCGACCATCAGCTTCTTTCCGTTAATATCGAATGTATTGCCTGTAATATACAGTGAACCGCCGATTTTCCAGTCATCACTCAGAGTTCTGTTATGATCTATGCATAGATCATATGACCACTTGTTATCTGCAAGCTGTGCAGAGCTTCCAAGATACAGTCTTGCGCTGCCCGTAACTGCAGAATCGGTATCATACAGTGACTTTATTACATATGTCGTAGTCGAAAAATTAACGCCATCTTCAGAGGTATTCGCTATTTCAATCTCATTGAAATACGAATTACCCGAATTAGCAAAGTTTACAGTCTGCTTTTTAGAACCGTTAAGGATTACCTTGTGCGTTCCGGAAGTCGTGAAATTGTAGTAGTTATTGTTACTGTTGTACTGATTAAAGTTTCCGCCGATGGTCATAGTACCTGCGGTAAGCAGGCTGCTGTGGTTAGCAGTCGAGCGAGTTACAAAGTCGCCTGTAACAGCCACCTTATCATCAGCGTTTTTCATTTCAAGAGTTCCCGAACTTGCGTCGTTTCCGGTAGTCTGGATCTTGTAGTTTCCGTTGACAATCAGTTCGCCGCCGTTGATCTTGATGTTTCCGCCGGACTGTGTGAGATCACCGTTTACCGTGAGGGTGTGACCGTTGAGGTCGAGGGTGTGACCGTTGAGGTCGAGGGTGTCACCTACGAGATTCATAGCACCTGTATATGTATAATCATCTTCAAGAACCCATCCAAAAATTCCCGAATCTTGAAAACTTACTTTGCATCCATTCTGTATAAATTCTGATGCATTAATAGCCTTGTTAAAATATACTCCATCTTCAGAAAAATTCTGCAATTCAAGAGTTGCAAAATGAACATCTGTACTTTGAAGATCAACGTTTTGCAAGGAGTCACCGTTTAAGATGGTTCTATGATTTCCGGAAGCATAAAAATTACTGCCACTACCGGAAATCTGCACAAAATCACCTTTTACCCGCATAAAAAATGCCGAGCCTGCAAGCGCATACTCGGCGAGATATTTAGTCTGTCCGTATTTAAAAGCATTTTTTATCTGCTCGGATAACCTATCCGGTCGGCAAGGATAATACCGCAGCTGCTGAACATAGCCGTAATACAAAGCCTTTCTCTTGTGAGGTTCGGCGCTAATAGCTGGCTGTCCGTTACGGGCTTTCAAGTCCTCGTTCCAATCTTTATTGGTCGGATATAGCCTTGTGATGTTGGTAAAACCACGCTCATTCAGGATATCCCTGATACGCTCCGCACCGTCAATGCCGCCCTCATCGTTATCCGTACACAGTATAACGTGATCTATATTGCTGTGAGTGTCAAGGGCATAAAGCACCGCACTTTCGTACACACCGTTCATGGCGATATATGAATGCTCCTGCCAATTCTCGGGATGCAGTGATATATATGACAGCATATCAATGGGTGCTTCAAACACATAAAGTCTGCCCGAAGTTCCATAGTGGGCAAAGCTGTATTTCGTATCCGAACCTTCGACCGTCAGCTTAACAGTCTTGCCCATAGTGGTGGTGCTTCGCTTACTTGCCTGACGGGGGACACCGTTCTCATCAAGTCCCACGAATACCGCATTGTGGTATTTTGCGTCCTCGAACAGCTTGCCTGCCTTTGCAAAATGCACCAGCACGTCGGAACGTAAAAAGCGCTGTTTGATAAGGTAAGCAAAAACTCTCCGCATATTCGGGGCTTTCTCCGGGAGTATGAACTCCTTCTTTTCCTCTTTCGGCATATCTGAAATGCTCCTGTGTGACACAGGTGAAACAGTAACGCCAAGCAGCTCCTGCACAGCCTCGGCAAAGCTCATTCCGTAGAACTCCTGCATAAACTTTATCGCACCGCCGCCGGTCTGGTTCTTATGGTCGTACCACTCGTTTCCGTGTATCATAATACTGTCATTAGTCCCTGATCCGTCGGTGTAAATGAGCTTTGATGAAATGCCGACACGTTCCAGCCTTTCACCTCGCATACGCAAAAAATGTTCAAGATCGACACTGTTAGCAAGCACTATTTGCTCATCTGTAAATGGTATATATGGCATTTTCTCACCTCACATAGACTGCCCGAAATCGTGCTTGACTCTGTCCCCGACCTCGGCACGTTTTGCGTCATTGAAACGGTCGAGAGTGCCTACAAGGTAGCCTGTGATGCGCCTTATACGTTCAAACGGAACAGGCTCTGTGCAGCAGGTCAGGTCAACAAAATCGCCGTCAGCTTCGATCACAAGTCTTGTGATCTTCATATTGGGATATTTCTCATGCACATATCTTCTATATGCCTGCACCTCTTCCTCGGGGAGTTGCTCCCCAATAACATCTATTTTCATACGTCCTCCTTAAAACGGTATCTTCTCCTTGAATTCCATCATCAGCCCTGTGAAGCTCTGACGTTCCATCATATCCGTTGACAGAAACTGCCCCGAAACTACTGTCAGTTTGCTATCCACAAGCGTTGCATAGGTCTCGGCATAGCCGAACTGATTGGCCATTCCATCGGATTTCTGGAGCGAACCGTATTGCTGGTACTTTCCCTTGGAGACCACTGTATTTGTGAGGCGGTAATTCGTTGTGAAATTATCCTCGGTCACACCCTGCATATTGCCGACTGTGAAGCCGTAATAATAGTCACCAAAGGTGCTGACGATATATCCGAGTTCATAATCGAGATCACTGTTTGACAGATCAATACACAGTACGTCTATCGTACCGCTGCCGTTATCGCCCTTAAGGGTTATTCTTTGCAGACCGTTGGTGCTTTCTTCAGAATGTTCAAAGGGACATTTTTTAAGCACCTCTTTAGTCAGGGCAGATTTCTCCTCAAAGGTTATGGCAGAGTCAAAAAACTCGGCAATAAAAGTGTTGGCTGCGATCTGCTTCTTTTCTTCCTCGGACATTGTTGCCTTTGTTGTAGTTTCCGGTTCTGAACTATCCGCCGGTACGGTGGTCACGGGAGAAACAGTTGTTGTCTCAGTCACCGTTGTGGTAGTTGTCGTTGTTTCACTTGCTTGCGGAGGAGCGAATGTCCCACAGGCTGTGAGCGACATCATAAAAATAGCGGCTGCGATAGCCGCATATCGTTTCATCATTTTTCTTTTCACCTCTCATTTAAGGTCTATACTTAAGCCCTCGTCCTCGGTCATTTCCTGATCTGAAAAGCAGGACAAGTAGTCATCTGCGTTCTCTGCCATAGCAGTATAGTCATGACCAGTCGGCGTAAAGCCGTACCATGAAACGTCATTTCCATAGCGCCAAATGTGAGGATTGACTGTTTCACCGCTTCTCATAGCTTTTCTGCCCAGCAGCTCGGTCAGATCAATGACCTGACAGTCTATCTGTCCCTCTCTGCGGTTGAACAACGAAAGCCTGAGAGCAGTAAAGTGGTCTGCATGACCCCTTTCCACGAATTCCATCTTGCCGGTAATATCATCAGAAAGCCTGAACAAACAGCTTCTTCCGACAAATTTTGGATGCTCGATATATTCGCTCAAAGAGCAGACCTTTCTTAATTCCTGTTCAAAAAAGTTCATATTGCTTTTCCTTTCAAAAAAATTAGGGCACCGATCTTTCGAACGATGCCTGTTTGAAAAATATTACAACATTATTGGTGATTGTTCTTCATCTTCAGTTTCAGATAATTCCTCATCTATCGGAATGACCACTTTTGAGAAAGCTTCAACAGAGCTTATTACAACTGTCCATTCCAAATCATTCACAAAATAGTTGTCTCTTTTGAAATTTTCCCATGCTGACAGCGCCACATCGGAAGTCGAAAAATAATTGATGATTTCGTATATTTCAGAAGATTTTTCAAATGTTCCTCGCTTTCTGCTTGTGGCTTCAAATGCTGCCTTTAACACATCAAAATCAATGGCTGACCACTTCAATTTTGTAAGCATATGGATGTCATAGAAATCTCGTATCCTTGTATTTGCAGCACCTCTTGAAACAATGGTTTCCAGCTTTTCTGCAAGCAGAGTTTCAAGGTTGTACGTTCTTATGGGAATTGATCGATCTTCTAACATCAGCTTATACTCATAATCAACTGCTTCAGGTGTGATAACGTCATCTGTGGACATATCGATTTTGATAGTATTAATGATCCTATCGAACTGCACATTTACCATAAATCTCAATCCGGGATAATCAAAATCCTCCATAATATCCGAGCAGCTGCTTATTTCATAGTGAATACCATCACCAAGGTCAATATTGAAGATGTCTTCGAGTACCTTTCTGGCATCTTCAGCCTTAAGGTCAAATGCTCTGATGGTCGTATCAATATCGTTTGTGGCTCTCGATTCAAGCCCTGCATATGATGCAACAAGCATACCGCCCTTTAGTATAAAATTATTCCTGTATTTTGATACTGAAATGCGTTCCAGAAGACATTCCATGAAATAGTTTCTGATAAGCATCTGCGCTTTTTCTGACTTCTGCACAGCGTTTAAGCCGTTGGTCATATTTCTGATCTTATCCTTCAGCTGTCTTGCAGTTTTTATCATAACATGACCTCCGTATAAAGTCTTACAGTATCCTCAACTCCGAGTGCCTTTGCATATCTCATCAGATTGTTCAGATTCTTTTTAGGGCTTTTCATATAGCCCTTAACAGCATTCTGATAGGTCTGCAGTTCAATTCTTTTTTTATGCTTGATAATGTCGCAGATGGTCCTGTCCATATCGTACATAGTAACCTTGTTTCCGAACATGGTCGTACCTTCAGTCAATCCCATATCGTACAGTTCAGGACTGACAGTATACACGGTGCAGCCTTCTTTTCTTAAATGAGTTGCATTGTAGGTTCTGTTTACAGTGATATTGATTCCCGGTGCCTCACAATCCATAAGTCCGTGCATTGCAAGTGCGGATTCGTGGGAAAAAACCGCTTCCTTGTTTCGCAGATGGATCACATACAAATAATCCGGCCATGCATCTTCTGTGATATACACGCCCCGAGCTAATCTCTCCATTTCCTTTTCCTTAACAAAATCAGAAATGAATGTTTTTGAAACGCCCTTTTTCATTGCCTGTGCCGTAATAAGATAGCCGTTATTTTTCTTGATAAGCTCTTCGAGAATATCCGTCTTGCTCATTTTGGTCATCTCCTTTCTTGCTTATATTCTATCACAATTAAGCGAGAAAGTCAAGCGAATAGTTTGGGAATTATCAAAAATTTAAGAAATCTCGGGAGGACTCCTTGCCCTCCCGATAATCACAGCACCGCTATACATAGGGACTATTCTTTAAATTATCGTCCAAGGTGTTGTACCTTACGGTAAAAAAATAACGCCTACCCCATAGGGGATAGACGCTAACTTTATATAATAAAATTTACCATTCTAATTTTGCATCCTTTGACATTGTATCTCTTGCACTAGCTGCAAATATACGCTCCTGTTCTGTGGAATTAAATATTGAAACATATGCTACTTTGCCTAACTTCCTTTTTCTAATTGGGCTTGATTTAATAATCATCTTCTTTTTTTTTCTATTTGGTCTAATTATAATTTTCATATGCTATAACCCTCATTCTTAAATAATTTAAAAAGCATTGCTAAACTATCAGCTAGATCAGCTATAATATGATACCCAATTTTATCTGGAAATGTTCTATCTGACCACTCAGGAATAATCTCATTACAATCAATACATATAATTCCTAATATATTGTGATCCTCAAATTCGGCAGTATATATAGGAATTCGTATAGGCATCACTACTGTAGAAATAAATATATCACTCCAATTATCACCATACTCACAAAAGAAAATATCACTCTCTTTAACCTTATTATGCATATTATGTAGGTCTGCCTCAGAAAAGAATTTCATTTTTTTCTTAACGATAGCATTATAAGCATAGTTGGATTTAACAGGTATGTTTTTTTCATTTAGTTCTTTTGTTCTAAAAACACCACCACGTGATTCAATGTTGTTTTTTCTGCGTACATAAGTCTTTAAAACATTTGCTGAAGCCGTTAACTTGATGCTAGCTCTTATTTCAACTTGATAATAAGTTCCAAGCAATTCTTCTATATTATTGAGACATTTTTGCAAAAAAAGAGTAATGTGATTTGTAACTACTGCATCTTGAGAATACTCAAATTCCGTTGATAATTTTTTTACTTGATCTGATACCACATAAGAAAAACCTGCAATATCTCTTATCTGATGTTTCAAACAATCGATTTCTTTTATTTTTTGCGCAACCAATTTATTATTGTCATTTAAATATAATTCCTCTAAAATGGCCTCATCTTCATTATATTTGTCTTTTAGTTCATCTATTTCTTTAATATGATCCTCTAAAGCCTCATCTACTTCACGGATGCGTCTGTTTGTAAGTATTGCCCATTGAAATAGAAGGACACTTGAAAAAATAACCGCTTCTCCAATCATTATGCACCATATATTTGTGACTAATGCTGGTGCAAATGCACCCAAGAAAGGGATAATGAATTGAATAAATTTAGATATTTTATCAAATATTTTTGGATTTCTTTTTCTCAATAAATCTAAATATTTGCGTATATCTGATGCTATTTTTTTAAGTCTATTCATTATCTACATCCTTCCTGTATTATTTTAAACCAATTTAACGCATAATCCATCCTATATTGTATTATATTCCTATTTATACATTTTGTCAAGAATTTTTATGACATATTCATACTGCCATCCTGATCCAATCCCTCATCCTCAGCCTGATCCATAATCTCATCCTGATGCAAGAAAATGTCTTTTAATTCTTGAACTCTTGAGACCGCAAAATCAAATTCCATTCTGTCATCAGGATTAAACACATATACATTCTGCATTGTCTCAAAAGCCCTCTGTAGTTCGGTATTTCGTATATTGTCGAATATTTCAAACTCGGAAAAAGGTTTATCTGATAGATCGCTGCCAAGTCTGCGGCTTTCCTCGTCACGCTTAAATGAGATCATTTCGCAAAGCTTTTCCTCATCCTCAAGCAATGCCTTTATCCTCGGTTCATCGACCATAACAGCTATATCATAGATGTGTTTGGAGGTATCAAAAAACTCTTGTCTTTTGAAATAATACTCTGCTGCAAGAACCTTGTCTGCAAAGATCCTTTCAAGCGTTATAGTCTTGATATCAAACGGCTTAACATCATAAGTGTTTTCTAGTATCGTTCTCTCATCATCGCTTGCATACATATATATGGCGGCAGAAATGCTATCCGTTTCATATGGTTCGCTAACTGTAAATGAGGTCGCCTCTACCTTTACATATCGAAATCGCTGCAAGGGATCGTTAGTATCAACCGTAACGATCGGAGTATAGTCATATATTGATGTTATGTTCCCCTTTTTATCAATCTCAAGGTTTTTGTCGGCTGTTCGAGTTAACACTGAGTATCTCTTAGATACATTTTCAAGCCTTTTCTTAGCCTGAGTATTTGAACAATCTCTGATCTCAACGGTCAGATCAATATCCTCCGAGAATCTCCGTATAGTCCCAAGCGCCTTATACAGCGCAGTACCGCCTTTGAAATACGCAGGAACAGTTTCCTGCTTCTGCGAAAGTTCTTCAAGCATAAGTGTGACATAGTAGTCTTTCTCCAGAATATCTGCCCTTATTCCGGTTCTTTCACTTACCGTTGTAAGCAAATATAAAAATGCATCCTTATCATTGTGAAGTTTCATATTAAACCCTCCGTTAAATAATCTGTTATGGTTTCAAATTCATTTTCAGTATAATATTTTTTTGCATACGCTATGAGCTTGAGCGGCTCAATGTTAAATTCCCTCATGTAATTATCAATTAATGTCCTCGGCTCGTTGGCATCGACCAGATATTTTTTCATTCCGCATAATATATCTGCAAGCTGAAAATATCTATAGTTTTGCTCGTTGATACTTGCTCTGGGCTTTTCGACCGTAAGCCTTATATCCCCCGGCAAAGACTTTCTGTGCAAATTTGTAACAATATTCTTTTCAGCAGTCATAACGCTGCACAGTCCTATTGTATTCAACACAGACGGGCAACCCTCATATCCAATATGCTCGCCATTTGGACAAGTCAGCGCCCTATAGTAATAATCCGTCTTGTTCAGAACAGATCTGCCGAATGGTGTAATAACAGGCTTGTAATACACTCCCTTTGCAAAGTGTACTACGATCTCCTGATCTGCCAATCGCTTCATATTTTGATTTACTATGCGCTGAGCATATGTCAGATCAAGGGCATATTTATCAGCCATTTTCTTCGCTATAATGCTGTTCAGTATAGGAATGTTATATCCGGTGCTGTTGATTCGATCTCTGATAAATCTGCTGTACCCTAAGTTTGGCAATTGTCTCACCTCTCTATGATATGTTTTTGTATAATATTCGTTATATTTCTAACAATATTATATCACAAATAATTTTTATAGTCAAGTGGATTTTTTTCAAAATCTGTATTTTATCTCCACCACCCGCCTTTTCTCTCCGTCTACTATCTGAGCCTCACCTATCCGTATCTCTCTTATCAGCATACCGATCAACTCTCTGTCAAGCACAGCCCCCGACATATATCTCTGCACAGTACCTATCCACCCTGCGATCTCGGCGGTCTTGTCCTCGTAGGCTTTCAGATAGGTGCGTAACGTTTCAGTCCTGCCTTGAAGGTCGGCTTTCTCAGCGGAGTATTTCTGTACAAGCTCTGTCAGCCTTTCCCTTGACGTCTCGCCCATGAGCATTTCCTCATACGCCTTTCCGAGCATATTGTCAAGCTCCCTTATCCTGAATTCTGCTTTTTGAAGGTCGCTTTCTATCTGCTCTCGGCTGAACTTGGTGTCATTGCAGTACTGCTGTATAAGCGCCCGTCTGAGCGATGACTCGTCTTTCTTTATCTCCTGCACGTAGGATTCCAAATCGTTACGCACCAGTTCGGTCAAGTTCATCTCCAATATCCAGTGCGAGCTGCAAGCCAGTCTGCCTCCATTTTTGTATGTGCCGCAGGTGTAGGCGTGATGTTCAAGGCATATACCGTCCTTTCGTCGGTTGACGTCGGGCTTGAAATTCATTGTGCTGCCGCAGTCTGCGCATTTTAGCAGACCTCCGAACAGAGGTGCGTAACGTTTCGGTATGTTAGAATCGCGTTCCTTTTTCGGCTTCCACATTTTCTGTACCTTATCCCATATCGCTCTGTCGATTATTGCTGGATGAGCGTTCTCGCAGCGTATCCGCTCATCGTTTTTTGATTTTATCTGCGTGTGATTTTTATACGATAAGCTATGCGTTTTGAACTGAACAGTCGTGCCGATGTACATCTCCTGCTTAAGTATCCTCGACACCATGCCCTCTGTCCATTTCTGACATGATTTTCGGCGGTTTGGAATGTTCTCCTTTCCGCAGTGATAGACCCAAGGAGTAACAGCCCCCAGCTTGTTCATGTGAGCCGCTATCTTTCCGCAGGTCATTCCGTCTGCTCTTAGTTTAAACACCATACGCACTGTCTCTGCCGCTGTTTCGTCTATCACAAGACCGTTCTCGCTCTTTTCGTAGCCGTAAGGAGCAACTGCGCCCATATATTTTCCCGCTTTTGCCCTTGCGCGCTTTGCTGTGGTTACTCTGCGGCTCTGATCTATACTGTACTGCTCGTTATAAAGGTTGTAGAACGGCAGAAGATCATTGCTGTCGGAGGCTGTGTCTATGCCATCGTTCAAGGCTATGAATCTGCACCCGATAGACGGGAACAGCACCTCCTCGTAGTAACCGCACTCCAAGTGCGAGCGTCCGAATCGGCTTAGATCCTTGACGAGTATCAGATTTATCTTTCCCGACCTTGCATCCGCTATAAGTCTTTGAACATCGGGTCTGTTGAAATTCAGCCCCGTAAACCCATCATCCGAGTATATGTCGATTATCTTCCACTGCTGACGGAAGCACACGTCCGTCAGCAGCAGCTTTTGATTTTCTATGGACATCGACTCGCCCTCAAGCAGATCGTCTACCGAAAGCCTTACATATATTCCGACTCGTATATCGTTCATTTTCTCACCTCTCAGAAAGTATATTCTATTTCAATCGGCTGTGTTTTCATACCGTCTATCTTCTTGGCTTCACCGACTGTTATCCTCTTTATCAGCTTGTGGATAAGCGTATGGTCGAGGGCTTGTCCCTGCATATATTTTTTCAGCATATCAAGCCATTTTTCCACGTCATCGCAGGCATTTATATATTCCTCCAGCTTTGCATTTATTTCGGCAAGCTCCGCTTTCTTTTCCTCTTTCTCTGAGTTATATCTGTTAGACATATCCATCAGAGTTTCTCTCGGTATCTGACCGAGCAGCAGTTCTTCATACAGCCTTTCAAGCATTTTATCAAGGTCGGCAAGCCGATTTTGTATATTGGCGGCTTTCTTTTTCAGAGCCTCCTGTTCGGCTTTCACAGCCTTTGTACGCTGCGCTATGAGCCTGTACCTTAGTCCCTGCTCGTCCACGCTTATCTCGTCTGCAAACGCCGCCAGCTCGCTTTCCGCGAGCCCCTTGAGATCTTTCTCTCCTATAAGATGCGATGTGCATACAGACGAGCCGCTCGACTTGTTGGCTCGGCAGGTGTAATAATTCTGCCCTCTCGGCTGACCTTTTTTATTTATATATTCTCCCGTTCTGAAATCCATTTTGCTGCCGCAGTCGGCGCACACGAGCAGAGCGGAGAACAGCGGCATCTCACCGTTTTTCCTCTCCTTGACTCTGCCCTTGCCCGCATATTTTTCAAAGCTCTTTTGAACGATCTCCCATGTTTCCATATCAATGATAGGCTCATGAGTGTTTTCACATCTCACTTGACTTTCCTTCGGCTTGTTCACAGTCTTACGATTTTTGAATGACACTCTGCCTGTTTTGAACTGAACCATATGTCCGATGTACACCTCGTTCTTGAGGATATGCGTTACCGTTGTGTCTATCCATTTGTGCGTTTCGTTCATTCTCGGATTCAGCTTGCCCTTGCAGTGATAGTAGTAATCCCTCGGACACAATATCCTATCGGTATTGAGCGCGTCGGCTATCTGCACAACGCCCTTGCCGTCTACCCTCATCGTAAAAATTCTTCTTACCACCTCTGCCGATTTATCATCGATCAGCAGATGGTGCTTGTCATTCGGGTCAAGCTTGTAACCGTATGGCGCCGCACCACCCTGGAAGTTACCCTGCTTTGCGCTTGCCCTCCTCGCTGAAATTACCTTACGGCTTATGTCCCGGCTGTAATACTCGTTGAACACATTGCGTATCGGAATAAAATCTGTGTTGCGGTTCTGTAGTGTATCTACCCCGTCATTCGGCGCTACGAGCCTTATGTTCAGCGTAGGAAACAGGTCCTCTATGAGCTGTCCCGCCTCTACATAATTCCTCCCGAAGCGGCTGAGGTCTTTACAGAGTATCGTGTTTATCCTGCCGCTTTTAGCGTCTGCGATGAGCCTCTGCATTTCGGGTCGCTCGAAGTTCAAGCCTGTGAATCCGTCGTCAGCATACACGTCAACGATCTGCCAGCCCATTCTGTCGCAGTAATCTGTCAGCATAAGCCTTTGGTTTTCTATCGACATCGACTCGCCGTAGCGTGCGTCATCGCGACTCAGTCTGACATATATCCCAACCTTAGTTTCGTCCATTTTTCAACCTCCTTTGGCGTATTGAACCTCTGATCAGCAACACATTATACCACTTTATTTTCCGACTATCCAGTCACAAGGGTGCATAGATTTTTCCCTTTGAATTTGTGGATAGCCAACAGAATATCGGCGGCGGGGAACACCGCGCCGCCGCTGTTCTCACACTGCGGTCTGCAGCTGCTTGCCGAGTTGCTCGGACTTTGTGCTGACGAGCTCGTTCTCTGCCGCCTCAAGAGTTTTCCTGACCGCCCACTCGGTCATAATATTTTCAAGCGAGGCCTCTCCGCTGAAGCTGCGCTTGACGATAAACACCGTCTTGTTGATCCTGATCTTGTCCTCTGTGTTTCTTTTCATGTACGTCCTCCTGATGATTAAAATATTTATTCTTCGTCAGTATTTTCTTTGTTCATTTTCATCACATCCTTCTATTTTTTAAGGGTACGGTAAAACGCCGACCCCTTTCTGTAGGGGTATCACGTTTCATGATAGCCTTGTTCTAATCAAAGCAAACCTAGGTCAGACATTTTATTTGCAAAGGAAAAAAGCCGCAATGTATCGCCGCCAACCTCAACGGCGAGCCCCCATATTATTGTTCTGCTTTTAACATCACAGACCATTAATTTATCTTACTTGCTGCAGTAATAAAGATATTCTTCTTTTCGCTATGTTAAATATCATTCTATTTTATACTTAATATGCTATGCCATGATGACGCAGCCCCTATGACAATCACCTTATCGTTACGGAGCAGGTGGGTCGTACTGCACGACCTACCTTGATGCTCATAGTCAAGGTATGGCTTTAGCTCTGCTGATACTCGAATGCATCCTCAAAATCAATAATGCCGTTGATCCTGCGAACCTCAACCACACACATCTCATGCAGCTTACGCAGAGTTTCGTCATCGACCTCGTTTACTGCTGCTGATATATTTGACAGCTTTGCAAGTTCAACAGCGACCTTGAACATCAGCCTTGCGAGCCGCTGCTCAGTACCTTTGATCTGCGCCTTGACCGTTTCGGTTATCATTGGGCTGATATAGTTGATGTTATTTTCCTCTTTCAAGTAGCCAAGATAAAACTTAACTGCTTTCTCAATGAACTCCGTTTTTGACGCACAGTTATCATCCTTATAGAGGAATTCTATCTCCTTTTCAATCTCGGGTTTCATATAAATTGTCATTCTTTTCTTTGCCATAAAGACCTCCTTATTTTTCTCCTGACTCCAGCCACAACGCCCCTAAAACTCGCTGTTTTACGCCACTTTTCAAGGTTTTGACACCACAGTTTTGGGTCAAAACTAATTTTGACACCATTGTGTATTTTGACAGTCGAGGCTCGCAAACGGCGTAATTACGCTGCTTTTGCGGTCGGCTTTGCCGTCCGCTGTGACCGTTCCGGCGGCTTTGACGCCGGAACTTTAACTTGCGAACTATCGAGCGACCCTGCCGCTCGATGCTTCTGTGCATAATACCCACAGTTGTTTTCCTCATCTTTTTCCGTTTGTAAAAATAATCTTCTCCGCACCTTGCCCCAGAACGCCAACAAATGCCCTGTGTGCCGTTTTCAGAGGTCAGGCGGTGCAGTTTCCCGGCCTCTCGTTCAAAAGCCCACACAGGCGGTTTCTGCGCTTGTTTCGGAGCAAGACCTGCAATTTGTTTCAGCTGCCCCTAATGAAAGGACGAAACCGATTCGTTACGCACCTACAGCTTACTGCAAAACTGCATCATCAATTCGGGCACTTCATCGGGGTGATCGCGGCAGTAGTCTGTGAACTGCCTGAGTGCGATCTCCGCCAGCTTTGCTCTTATCCTGTCGGGGTCGTTACCGCACTCGGCTCGCAGCTTAGGTGTGATGTAGAAACCGTATTTACGAATAGAGGGAAGAACATCATCGCATATCCAATCACGAAACTGTCTGCCTATCGGGAGACGTGAATGAAATATGAGACTGTAGAGATCGCTCTCCCTTATAAAATTTTTCACTATCGTCTTTGCAGGACTCTGCGGATGAGGAACAGTCAGCTTGACAGGCTCATCACAGTGATCGATGATAGCCTTCCTCGGATTGTGGTAGCCAAGCACCTTTGCACAATCGGATGCAGGAAAGTACAGCTTGCCGTTTATCTCAACGTAATCAAGCTGCCCAAACTCTGTGTCGGCAAAGATGTCGCTTTCAATTTTCATCAGTTCGTTTAAGTCCATGTATAGAACTCCTTTCACTGCAAAAGAAAAATACAGCGCACTGTTTCGTTACGCACCTCTTTTTCTCTTTTGCTATAGATTTTCAGCCGTTTGTAGCCCACTGAAATATTTTTATCGGGTGTATGGCCGCTTGAATAATTCTGTGGCGATCTGTACGGCTATGTATAATTTGCCTTTCACCAATAAAGGAACAGAGGGCGGTGCTTATACGGACGGTTTACAAAAAGTTTATATTTAGCTTTTGCTTTTTGTAAAGCTGCACAGATTTACGAACGGATTTTCAGTTATAATCACTATTGCATTTGCTATTGGAAATTATCCCTCTACTTATAAGGGAATGGGGATAGCATTTTTACCACCCATTTTTCAAAAAAATTTTTCTCACTTCATATACAAGGGAATGAGCGAGGCTATTTTTCAGGGTTGTTTATATAATATTTACATTTACATCTTGAGTTTCATCACTTTTTACAGTTTTTTAGCTACGGTTTCAGTAATTATGACTATATGAAGCAATGATGAAAAAGTTCCTCTATATATAGGGGAATGGGAATGGTATTTTGAGACCCCTGCTTTACAAAAAAATTCACCCTCTACCTATAAGGGAATGGCAGAGGGTGATAATGAAGTCTGTTTGGAAATGTTTGTATGGCTGCACAAATTTCCTAATTAATAAATAGTTATTGTTTGTGCATATACAAAAAGCAGTGCGGTGGATTTGATCGGCGCACTGCTTATAATATTACGCCTCATAAGGTTAATTGCCTGGCGCACAGTTTGTTTTGTAGTCTATTGACTATATCATAACGTACTATCAGTCCATAACAAAGTGTTGAAACCTGAATGCTTTGAAAGAGACTTTTTCAAGGATAGTACACAATACTTACATTTGCAACTTATATTATATGCTCTTATATAAAACTTATTCCAACATAAAACTCTGTTTATTGTGCAGTCACAATTATATATGGAGTGTACTTAGTTAATATGAGTGGATAAAACAACTAAAAGCAAGGGCAAGTTTTTTGCTTGAACCATTACCAATTATATAGATTAGCATGCAAACAAGTAACCTAACAAGTAAAAAAAGAAAAAAGGCACTCTCTAAGAAACAATTCTAAGAGAGCACCTTATAATTGTGTGTGACAATGGCTTAGTTTATTTATAGTGCTAACTAAAGTAACAAAACTACAGCCTTCTATGAGATCATATCAAAGAAAGAGTTTATAGTTCCTGGTGTAATATATTCATACACATTAACTGCTTCAAATTTGCCTTTTTTTATATTCCATTTCCATTCTAATCTAATATGTCTATTACTATATCCAGCATAATGAGTTCCATCAGTACAATATATATCGCATGAGTCATTAATATATGAATATGCACCAAATCCCCATGAAATACTATGAATATGATTTACATTATATTCCCAAATGTAATCATTGGATGTCTCTCCTAATATGCCTGTGCTTCCTGCGACAATTGTATTGTAGTCATGCTTTGACAGTTCACACTGAAATGACTCGTAATTGCCTTTGGAATTGTAAGCTGCATCTATAAGCGTTTTTGATTTCCTTGAAAGCTTAATATTTAGTATTATGAATAAAAGAAGAAAGATAGTAAACACGATTAGTATAATTACTATTACCTCACTGTCAATCACTTAACCCCAAAACAAGTCCTCACCCATTATTTTTCTGATT
>CALCRR010000280.1 GCA_937894495.1 uncultured Ruminococcus sp.
GAGAGCCTTGCGGCAGAGCTTAAATCACAGGGCTATACCGCAGGGGCGTTTCACTGCGATATATCGGATAACGACAGTATAAGTCGGTGCGTTAGCGAGGTAAAAGGGCGCTTTGGCGAGATAGAGCTGCTGGTGAACAACGCAGGCATTGCGGATATCGGGCTGTTTACCCACATCACTGACGAGCGCCTGTGTGAGCTGATAAACGTTGACCTTCTGGGAGCTATGCGCATGAGCCGTCAGGTGCTGGGCGGCATGATAAGCGCCCACAGGGGAGTTATCATAAACATTTCCTCCGTCTGGGGGGAGGTCGGCGCTTCCTGCGAGGTGGCATATTCTGCGGCAAAGGCAGGGCTCATAGGCTTTACAAAGGCGCTTGCAAAGGAGGTCGCTCCCAGCAGCGTGCGTGTAAACTGCATATCCTGCGGACTTATCGACACGAAAATGAACGCTGTTTTATCCCCCGAGGAGCTAAAAGCCGTAACTGACGAGATACCTGCAGGCAGAATGGGCACTCCCGATGACATAGCCACCGCTGCCTTATTCCTTGCCGACGACTCGGCTTCATACATCAACGGTCAGGTCCTTCGTGTTGACGGCACGTGGCTTTGATAATTCATAATTTATAATTCATAATTCATAATTACTGTACGTTCAGACAGGGTGAGGAGCTATGATTTGTTTCTCGCTCTGTGCTTTTTATGTCAAAAAATCTCCCGTCCGTGTTTTGTCGGACGGGAGATTACTTATGAATTTTATTTGTTTAACAGCTTTTTGAGTCTTTCATCAACTGCTTTGAGGAAGTCCTCGGTGTTTACCTTGGTCTTGTTTTCAAGGCTTGAAAGCAGGTAGAGGTCGCCTGTCATTATGCCGTCCTCGATGGTCTGTATGGTAGCCTGCTCCAGCTTGTTTGCATAGTCGATAAGCTCGGGCAGCTCGTCAAGCTCGCCCCTCTTGCGGAATGCGCCTGTCCATGCGAACAGTGTTGCAACAGAGTTTGTTGAGGTCTCCTCGCCCTTGAGGTGCTTGTAATAGTGCCTCTGAACTGTGCCGTGGGCAGCCTCATACTCATAAATGCCGTCGGGCGATACCAGCACCGAGGTCATCATAGCCAGCGAACCGTAGGCTGTAGCCACCATATCGCTCATAACATCGCCGTCATAGTTCTTGCAAGCCCAGATATAGCCGCCGTTTGAGCGTATAACTCTTGCAACAGCGTCGTCGATAAGTGTGTAGAAGAACTCGATACCTGCGGCTTCAAACTTCTCCTTATACTCATTCTCGAAGATCTCGGCAAAAATATCCTTGAAGGTGTGGTCGTATTTCTTTGAAATAGTGTCCTTGGTAGCAAACCATACGTCCTGCTTGGTATCAAGTGCAAAGTTAAAGCAAGCCCTTGCGAATGAGCCTATAGATGTGGACTTGTTGTGCATACCCTGTACAACGCCGTCACACTCAAAGTTATAGATAGTCTCCTTTGTAACATTGCCGTCCTTGTCGGTGCATACCAGCTCGGCGGTAGAGCCTGCAGGGCATTTCAGCTCAACATTCTTGTAAACATCGCCGTATGCGTGTCTTGCAATGGTTATAGGCTTTGTCCAGGTGGGTATATAGGGTGTTATGCCCTTTACAAGTATAGGTGTTCTGAAAACTGTGCCGTCAAGCATTGCTCTTATAGTTCCGTTGGGAGACTTCCACATCTCTTTCAGGTTATACTCGGGCATTCTTGCAGCGTTAGGTGTTATGGTAGCGCACTTTACAGCTACACCGTACTTTTTGGTGGCATTTGCAGAGTCAACAGTTACCTGGTCGTCAGTCTCATTTCTGTGTACCAGACCCAGATCGTAATACTCAGTCTTCAGGTCAACATAGGGTGTAATGAGTATATCCTTGATCTCCTGCCAGATGATCCTGGTCATCTCGTCGCCGTCCATCTCCACCAAAGGTGTTTTCATCTGAATTTTTGACATTTTTATAATCCGCCTTTCTGCGAAAGGCACCAATAGGGTTATGAAAAAAGGT
>CALCRR010000281.1 GCA_937894495.1 uncultured Ruminococcus sp.
GCTCGGCAGGCTGGGGAGTCGGGGCGTCTGCGCCTGTAAGGTCCTTTTCGATGTCCACATCTGAGGGTATATAGTTCTGCGACAGCTCGTATGAGATGATCTTGTGTGCCATTCTCTGCTTTTCCTCTCTCTTTCATGTCTTTTTTACTGTACTCTTAAACTGTCTTTTTTGCTGTACCCGTGCCATTGGCGGGGCAATTATTCGGACAGGCAGGCAAAATCAGGAACAATTGTTCTTGATTTTAGTATACCATATATTGTGGTCGTTGTCAAGGGCAAAACCTATTTTCCCAAAATTTGTGTAAATTGAGGGAATTTTATCGGACATTTTGTTTAATTTAACGTTGATTTTTGCGGAAATATGTGCTATAATATGTCTTGCAGATCGAGTTCTGGGAATTTTATCGGACATATAAAAAAGAGATAAAAAATAAGAAAAAAATGTAAAAAACATCCGTGAAGTTTTTGGAATGAGAGAACTTTCCAAAGGGTATTGTGTAAGCCCCGAGGATCCTTATTGTAATATTCGTCCCACAAAAAAATATAATCGGGACAATAATTTTGCAGACCTGTCTTGTGTAAACGGGTCATCAAGGAGCAGTGTAAAAATTTATGGAGAAAAAAAAGCTTGACAGATTGTCTGAGCTCACAGCCATTTCCCGTCAGAGGGAGCTTACGCAGCAGGAGAAGTCTGAGCGTGAGAGCCTTAGGTGGGAGTATAGGCAAAGTGTATTGGCAAATTTTACCAATACCTTGGAGCACACGACGATCGTTGAACCTGACGGTTCAAAGATCAAAGTTTCGGATATGAAGCGAAGCGGGGAGGATAAATAAAGTGGCAGGTTTATCGAGACAAAAGCAGAAGCTTCTTACAATGAAGAAGCTGTTTGAGAGCAGAACTGACGAAAATCATTCACTGACGGGCGCCAAGCTCATTGAGATACTGGCGAGAGACGGTATCAAGGCGGAGAGAAAGACGATATATGACGATATCAAAACTCTCTGCGACAGCGGCATGGATATCGAGACCACCAAGGACGGTCATTCCAACGCATACTATCTTGGCGAAAGGACCTTTCAGGACGAGGAGCTGTTCGTGTTGGCAGATGCTGTAGCCTCCTGCCGTTTTCTTACCAAGAAAAAATCACAGGAGCTTATCAAAAAGCTGCAGACCCTGACCTCAGAGTACAAGGCTAAGCAGCTGAGAAGGCTCATTTATGTAGACAACCGCACCAAAAACTTCAACGAACAGATCTATTATGCCATAAACAAGATACAGTCGGGCATATTTGACGAGACCGAGATAAGGTTTCGCTACACAGAGTTCAACCCTGATAAAAAGCAGATACTCAAGCACGGCGGTGAGTATTACACCGTTTCGCCCTACTCTTTAGTATGGGAGAATGAGAATTATTATCTTGTGTGCTACTGCAACAAGCACGAGAAGATCTGCCGCTACAGGGTTGACAGAATGATAAACGTTGAAAATACCCAGCAGGACGCAAGAAAGCTCACCGATGAAGAAAAGACCGAGGTGGCTAACCTCCAGTCCCTTTACGGAATGTTCGGAGGAAAGCTTGAAAGCGTTACCATGCAGTTTGACAACTCGCTGGCAAATGTGGTCATCGACAAATTCGGCATGAACTGTCACCCCCACAGAAACTCAGACACCACCTTCTGTCTGACGTCCGACATTCAGATAGCCCCCACCTTCTGGGGCTGGTTCTTCCAGTTCGGCACCAAGGCTAAAATACTTGCCCCCGACACGGTGGTTGAGCAGGCAAGGGACTACCTCAAAGAGATCGAGGACACCTACAAATAAGTTTTATCAACAAGCCTCCTGCTTGTTTGATTTTGGAGAAACGGGAAAAGAGATATGATAAGAAAACCTTCTGACGCGCAGAGTAAGTCTGCTCAGAAGGTTTTCTTGTCCTCGCCTATCGAACTATTGTGTAGTAGGCAGGATATCGAGTCCTCCCCGGAGGGGTCCTCACCGGACGGGGTGTTTCCCCC
>CALCRR010000282.1 GCA_937894495.1 uncultured Ruminococcus sp.
GAATGTGCAGTTCTTCCATTTTTAGGCAGAATCGGGGGCTAGGGCTGTACCAAAGAACGGGTTCCCCCTCGTCTTCATTAAACCAAGGAAAGATGCCTTGCATGTATGCTGAATACAAAAGCTGCAAGGGGATCACTCTCGCTGCACTCTACCTCAACAGCCTCGCCGTCGGCAGTCTCGCCCACCATAGCGTCCTTCTCGGAGGGAGGAGGAAGCAGCAGGTCGATCTCTTTGAGCAGCATATCAACTCCCGAAAGATCGGTGGAGGAAACGCAGGTAACGGGAGTGATAACGCCCTCGTTCATACCCTTGTGTATGCCGTCGATAAGCTCCTTCTGGGTGAAAGCCTCGCCCGAGAAGAACTTCTCCATAAGCTCTTCATCTATCTCTGCAACAGCCTCGGATATAGCCTCGATTAGACCGTCGATACGGTACTCCATCTTCTCGGATATCTCAGCTGTGGGCATATCAGTCTCAACAGCCTTGCCGTTCTCATACTTATAAGCCTTCATCTCAATGAGATTTACATAAGATACTATCTTTCTGTCAGCGATAACGGGGACGATAACGGGGCAAACTGTAGGACCGAACTCGGTCTTTAGCTGTGTGAGCACGTTGTTGAAGTTTGCGTTGTCATCATCAAGCTTGGTAACAACGAACATTGTGGGCTTGCCCATTTTTTTAGCGCAGTCATAAGCCTTGTGGGTGCCCACCTTAACGCCCGACTTAGCCGAAACGGTTATCAGCACGCACCCGCTGGCATAAATACCCTCAACCATGCCGCTCTCATAATCGAACAGACCGGGGGTATCAAGGAGATTTACCTTGAAATCGCCAACCTCAGTGGTTGAAAGTGAGGTGTATACCGAGCTTTTTCTCTTTATCTCTTCTGCGGTGTAGTCAGAAACTGTTGTGCCGTCGAGCACCTTGCCCAGTCTGTCAACAGCGCCGCTTTTATATAACAAAGCCTCTGTCAGTGAAGTCTTGCCCGAACCTGCATGACCTGCTATGGCAATATTCTTGATCTTCGTACTGTCAAATTTTTTCAAAGTAATTCGCTCCTATCTGTCTATCGGGACCCATGCCCCGAAGTTATGAAATATTTGCGATATGCTCATTGTGATAATTCACAAAAAGAAACAACCGCATACATTAATTATATAACATTTTCTCTAACTTTTCAATAGCTTTACTAAAATTATTTTTCGTGATTATGAACAAAATTTAACGCAAATATTTTACAACTACGCTAATTATAAGTCATAAACTTATCAGCAACAGGAAAGAAGCAGTCTCTTACATCTGAAAGCACTAAACTGCCTGCACCAACATATAATTAACTATAGTTATGTTTTCGGAGGTATTCATCATGAACGAGCAGGTCATTTTTTGTGTGGGCGGCGATCTCAGACAGGTATATACAAGTATGTCACTTGCAGACTGCGGCAGGGTCTACACCTGCGGCATAAACGGCACAGGCGGCAAGGTGATACCTCTGGCAGGTCTCGAGGATATGCCTGAGCAGGCAGATGTGTTGGTGCTGCCGCTTATGGGCAGTGATGAGCTGAAGGTCAAATGCTTCAGCGGCGGCGAGATAGCCTTTACAAGACTTACGCCAAAGCTCAAAAAGGGCGCATTGGTCACAGGGGGCAGACTTGGTGCAGCTGCCGCAGGATATTTCAAGGCTAAGGGGTTTGATGTTGCAGACTACTTCAAGGAAGAAGCCCTTATGGTTAAAAACTGCCTGCCCACAGCAGAGGGCACTCTGGAGATAGCCATGAGAGAAACAGCCTTCACAGTGGCGGGCAGCAAAGTGCTTATAACAGGCTTTGGAAGAACGGCAAGGTCATGCGCTCTGCTTTTCAAGGCGGTGGGTGCAGACTGCACCGTGGCTGCCAGAAGCTCTGCAGCTCTGGCTCAGGCGTGGTCGATGGGACTTGGCACCCTTGATATCAAGGGCATGAAAAACAGGCTTTTTGAATTTGATATTGTTATAAATACCGTGCCTGCAATGATATTAGACAGAGAAGCTTTGGAAAAAACAGCTAAGGATACCCTTATAATAGATCTGGCGTCAAAGCCCGGCGGCACCGATCTTGAAGCCGCTAAGGAGCTTAACAGACGTACTGTCCACGCCCTGGCGCTCCCCGGTAAGGCAGCGCCGGGGACAGCAGGCATCATCATTGCAGATACTGTGCGGGATATATTGCGTGAAAGGGGAAAACGAAATGAATGATGAAAGATCACTGGAGGGAGTTAAGATAGGCTACGGTCTCACAGGGTCATTCTGCACCTTTGACAAAAGCTTTGCGGCTGCAAAAAAGCTGAGAGCCCTGGGGGCAGAGCTGATACCTGTTATGTCATATAATGCATCACACATTTCATCAAGGTTCGGCACTGCCGAAGAAAATGTATCTGAGCTTGAAGCCATAGCAGGCAGACCTGTGATAAAGACCATTGAGGACGCCGAGCCTATTGGTCCCAAAAAACTGTGTGATATAATGGTGGTGGCACCCTGTACCGCCAACACCCTGGCAAAGCTGGCTATGGGCATAACCGACACGCCCCTGACCATGGCAGTAAAAAGCCACCTGAGAAATGCAGGACCCGTGGTCATAGCCATATCCACCAACGACGCCCTTGCAGGCTGCGCCAAAAACATAGGAATACTGCAAAACTACCGACACTATTATTTTGTGCCCTACGCACAGGATAATTTTGAGAAAAAGCCCAACTCGATAGTAGCCGATTTTGAGCTGCTGCCCCAGACCATCGCCGCCGCACTTGAGGGCAGGCAGCTGCAGCCTGTGATAAGGCAGAATAAATGAGCGGCATAAAAAGAACAGAACGAATATCAGTGCGTGTTTCCCCCTCTCTGCGCCGGGGAAACACGCCTGTTAATGCCTGATCAGCTGAGAGCTCTTACAACGGCGGATAAAAAGCGCTTATTTAGGGTGTGTTGACACTAAGCCTAACACACGTCTTTTTGGATATTTTTGTACCGTTCGTCGTTAAGGCAACACACCCTAATAAAAAAAGTTTGAAAATCCCTGTTTTGGGTGTTGACGAAGGTTACAAAATATGTTATACTTAACCTATACAGTTTGTGTATTTTCATCAAGCTTATAAATAAAACTAAGGAAGGAAAAATTTGCTATGAAAAAAGTTCTGTTTGCTTCTTCAGAGGTAGTTCCCTTTATCAAAACAGGCGGTCTTGCCGATGTTGCAGGCTCGCTGCCCAAGTGCTTTGATAAGAAGTATTATGATGTAAGGGTAGTGCTGCCCAAATATTCCTGCATAGCCCAGAAGTGGAAGGATATGATGGAGTATAAGACCCATTTTTATATGGATTTTGCCGGCAAGAGCCAGTATGTCGGCGTGCTTGAGACCGTTTATGACGGCGTGACCTTCTACTTTATCGACAATGAGTATTACTTTACAGGCGATAAGCCCTACGGCGACTGGCACTGGGATATAGAAAAGTTCATGTTCTTTGACAGGGCTGTGCTTTCCGCTCTGCCTGTTATCGAGTTCAGACCTGATATTATACACTGCCACGACTGGCAGACAGGTCTTATCCCCGTTTATCTCCACGACTCCTTCCAGGGCGGTGAGTTTTTCAGGGGCATAAAGACTGTTATGACCATACATAACCTCAAATTCCAGGGCAACGATAATGCCGCAAGATTTATGGGGCTTTCGGGTCTGTCCTCCTACTACATGACATATGACAAGCTGCTTAAAGATGTTGACGGCAATATGCTCAAGGGCGGTCTTGTTTACGCCGATGCTATCACCACAGTTTCCGACTCATACGCCGAGGAGATAAAGACCGAGTTCTACGGCGAGGGTCTTGACGGACTTATGAGAGCCAGAAGAAACGACCTGAGAGGTATAGTCAACGGTATCGACTATGACGATTATAACCCTGCTACCGACAAGATGATAGCTGCAAACTACAGCATCGACAATGTTCTTGAAAAGAAGATAGAGAACAAGAGAGCTTTGCAGGAGGAGCTTGGTCTTGTTAGGGACGACAACAAGTTCATGATAGGCATTGTCAGCAGGCTTACCGACCAGAAGGGCTTTGACCTTATCGCCTATATGATGGAAAGGCTCTGCCAGCAGGATATACAGATAGTTGTGCTCGGCACAGGCGACCAGAAGTATGAGGATATGTTCAAGTATTTCGCATGGAAGTTCCCCGACAAGGTATCGGATAACATCTACTACAGCGAGGCTATGTCACATAAGATATACGCTGCCAGCGATGCTTTTCTCATGCCGTCGTTGTTTGAGCCCTGCGGACTTTCGCAGCTTATGTCCCTCAGATACGGCACACTGCCTATCGTTCGTGAAACGGGCGGTCTGAGAGATACGGTACAGCCTTATAATCAGTTTGATAAGACAGGCACAGGCTTCAGCTTTGCAAACTACAATGCCCATGAGATGTACAACACAGTCATGTTCGCCCACTACATCTATGTTGACAGAAGAGACGAGTGGAACGGCATAATCAAGCAGGCTATGAGCAAGGATTTCTCATGGCAGGCATCTGCACATAAGTATCAGGATATGTATGACTGGCTCATTGGTGAGAAAGATTAACGACAAAAGCCGCCGCAGAACAAACTGCGGCGGTTTTTTAATGATAATGAAAAAGGCTGCACAAGGCTTGCTGTAAAGCTTTGTGCAGCCGTATTTTATTCAGTCAGACCGACCGTATACTATTACAGAGTTCCGTTTCCGTAAACGCTCTTATTAGTTTTTGTGATAGTTATGGTCTTCTTGGCTGCGCCTACTGCGAGCATAGCATCCTTTGTATCTATAACAGCATCTTCGTTAATGTCACACAGGATCTTTACCTCAGCATCGGCAACCTTGTTCTTTTCATCAAAAACAAGAACCTTTTTTGCATATGCGATTATCTTCATAGCATCGGCAGATGTGACCTGTCCGTCCATGTTGACATCGCCAAGAGGCAGCTCTTTGAAGGTCACAGAGGGCACGGTGTAATTCTCGTCCTCTGAATTCATAGCCTCAACCATGCCGTCAATTATAGACTGCTGGAATACGGTGTTGTCTTTTCTGTTGAACAGTGCAAAGCCGTTTGCACCTGTCCAGCCGTTGTCCCAGTATACGGGGATACAGCCTGCCTTTTTAGCCTCTGTTACCAGAGAAGCACACCAGTATCTTCTGAACTCAGTATTGTTTCTGTCATATGCAGATCTGTCGTTAGCGCCGAATTCACCGATAATAACGGGGTGACCCTTGCTGGTGAAATTATCATACAGCTTTGTGATAAGGTTGTGCATATCAGCCGGTGTACCATAGCTGGGAGATCTCAGCTTCTGAGCATCGGGACCCCACTGGGTCTTGAGCTTGTTTGTGTCTGAACCGCAGAAATCCCAGGGGTTATAGTAGTGTACCGAAACGGCGATCCTGCTGGTCTCTGCTTCGCAGTATTCATCTGTAGGCACATCAAAGCCGTACTCCACCTTTTCGCCGTCTATTTCTGTATTGTACCTGTTCACGGTCTGGTCGATATCAGTGTTCCAGCCGGGCACCAGCAGCCATCTTTTTGTGTTGTTTCCGCCTGTTTTTCTTATGGTGTCAACAAATATCTGGTTGTATTCGTTGATATTCTTATAGCCTGTATATGTAGGATTGCCGTAGGTGCCGTCGAACTCCTCGTTCATCGACTCGAATATGAGGTGCTCGTCAACGTCCTTGAACTCCTCGGCTATCTGTCTCCATGCAGACTCATACTTAGCCTTGATCTCCTTCTGCTTGCTGTCATCCTCGCCGCAAAGCAGCCAGCCGCCGTCTATGGAATAATAGCCGTCGCCGTGCATATTAACAATAACGTAAAGGTCATTGTTTATGCAGTAATCAACTACCTCGTGTACTCTTTTGAGCCATGTCTTGTTGACTGTGTAGTTAGGACCGTCCCCGATATTTGAAAGCCAGCTTACAGGCATTCTTACAGATGAAAAGCCTGACTGCTTGACAAGCTTCAGAAGCTCCTCACTCGCCTTGGGATTGCCCCATGCTGTTTCAGAAACTATGCCCTTGCCGTTGGTTGCCTCCAAAGTGTTGCCGAGGTTCCAGCCCACACCCATAGCTGCGGTGAAAGCCTGCTGGTCCAGGTCGTCAAATCCGTCATCGGCAGCTGCTGTCAGTGACAGCATACTCAGGCTTGAAAAAGCGATAGCGCCTGCAGCCATGACCGAAACGATCTTTTTTAAAGGTCTGTACATTTAAATCTCTCCTTTTTATTTTGTTTAAAACAAATAATTTCTTGTAACATTATAGCATACTTTTATAATAATTGCAATAGGCAGCGGCTCACAAATTTTGTAATTATTTCGTAAGTATATAAATATTTTAACATAAAGCTGCTGGGTAATAATCCAGTACAAAGGGGAATAACTTGTATCAAGGAGGGACTTGTTATGAAATTACGAAACCTGATAACTGTTTTAACTACAGTCATAATGCTGCTCATAAGCTCAGTGGGAGCTTTAACTGCTTCGGCAGAGGTAAAAGTCAGGGCAGCCTCAACGGTGGATGTGGGGGAGAACGAGCAGATACTTGAAGCAATGCCTGCAAAAGCCATTGCTGTGGCAGAGTGTACCACAGGGGAGCTGCTTTTTGCAAAAAACTGTGAAAATGTCATGCCAATATCTCACCTTGCAAAGCTGATGACCCTGCTGATAGCTGCACAAATGCTTGAAAGTAAGGAGCTCAGCCTTGATGATATCGTGACAGTCTCAGATAATGCCAACTCTCAGGAGGGGGCACAGATCTGGCTTGACAAGGGGGAGAAGATAAGGCTTGAGGAGCTTATAAAAGCCATAACCATAGGCAATGCCAACGATGCCTGCACCGCCGTTGCCGAGCATATCTCAGGTAATGAGGAGGAGTTTGTGAAGCTGATGAACAGCGAAGCCCGCAGGCTGGGCATGACCTCAACAGTATTTGCCGACTGTACGGGTATGAGCGAGGAGACAGTATCGACCGCCGAGAATATGACCCGACTTGCGGCGGAGCTGTTAAAATATGAACAGCTCAGGGACTACCTCACCTGCTGGATGGACACTGTTAGGGAGGGCAAAGCCGAGCTTGTGAGTCAAAACAGGCTGATACGTACCTACAAGGGCATAACAGGCATGAAAGCCTGCGCCTCACAGTCGGCAGGGGAGTGCTCGGTGGTGACAGCCGAGAAGAGGAATATGAAAATTGCAGTGGTGATACTGGGCTGCGACCTTGACAGCAACAGAGAGGACATAGCAAAAAAGCTTTTGGACCTGAGCTTTGAGTCATTTTCGCTCTACACCCCTGAGATAACCAAGGATATGCTGAAAGCCGTGCCCGTGACAGGCGGCGAGACAGACAAGGTGGGGGTGAGCTTCGGCAGATTAAAGCCTGTTATCATTCCCAAGGGCTCGTCATATTCATTCGATATCACTTTTGATAAGCAGGAGAGCGCTGCCGCTCCCGTTAAAAAGGGAGCAGAGCTGGGCAGCCTTGAATGTACTCTGGGCGGCGAGGTGATGTACAGTGCAAAACTGACAGCGACAGGCTCTGTAGAAAAGATGAATTTCAAGTGTGGCTTTAAAAAGCTTATGTATAATTTGCTTGAATTTGACTGGTGAATATTGTTTAAATTGCACAAAAGTGGCGGAGGCGGTTGAAATTGCTTGCAAACTTAAAAAAAATATAGTATAATAAATAAAAGTAAAATGCAGGTCTATGTCCAAAGGATCTTTGGAAGGATCTGAAAGAAAGGCTTTGATAAAAAATGTCAGTAACTTTAAAGACAAACTATCTTGAAGAGTTTATAGGCGAGCATGAATATCAGGCTATCGCGCCTGCTGTTACAGCTGCTCATAATACTCTTGAAGCTAAAAACGGTCTTGGAAATGATTTCCTCGGCTGGGCTGAGCTCCCTACTGATTATGATAAGGAGGAGTTTGCAAGGATAAAGGCTGCTGCCGAGAAAATAAAGGCAAAGGCTGATGTGCTGGTGGTCATCGGCATAGGCGGTTCTTATCTGGGTGCAAGGGCTGCTATCGAGCTGCTGAAGTCGCCGTTTTACAACAACCTTAAAAAGGATACCCCCGATATCTACTTCGTGGGCAACAACATCAGCGCCACTTATCTTAACGAGGTGCTGTCTATCTGCGAGGGCAGAGATATCTGCGTGAACGTTATCTCCAAGTCAGGCACAACTACCGAGCCTGCGCTGGCTTTCAGAGTTTTCAAGAAGCTGCTGGAGGACAAGTACGGCAAGCAGGAGGCTAAGGAGAGGATATTCGCCACCACAGACAAGGCTAAGGGAACTCTCAAAGAGCTTTCCGATGAAATGGGATATGAGACTTTTGTGGTGCCCGATGACGTCGGCGGAAGATTTTCGGTGCTGACAGCTGTAGGACTTCTGCCCATAGCTGTTGCAGGCTGCGATATAGACGCCCTTATGGCAGGCGCACAGGCTGCACAGAAAAAATATGCAAATGACGATAACAATGACTGCTACAAGTATGCAGCCATCAGGAATATACTTTACAGAAAGGGCTTCGGCGTTGAGATGCTGGTGTCCTACGACCCTGCCTTCACCCTTATGGGCGAGTGGTTCAAGCAGTTGTTCGGCGAGAGCGAGGGCAAGGACGGCAAGGGCATTTTCCCATCTGCCGCTACCTTCTCAACAGACCTGCACTCACTGGGTCAGTTTATTCAGGACGGCTCAAGCATAATGTTCGAGACTGTTGTGAATATCAAAACGCCCAAGAAAGACTTTTTCTTAGAGCCCGATGAGGAGAACAGAGACGGTCTGAACTTCCTTGCTAACCAGAATATGTCTGTTGTTAACCAGAAGGCTTATGAGGGCACTATCCTTGCACATACCGAGGGCGGCGTGCCTAATATCGTTCTGGACGTTGACAATATAGACGAGGAAAATCTGGGCGAGCTTATTTACTTCTTTGAAAAGGCTTGCGCGATATCGGGCTATATGCTGGGCGTTAATCCATTTAACCAGCCGGGTGTTGAGAGCTATAAAAAGAATATGTTCGCACTGCTGGGCAAGCCCGGATATGAGGACAGAAAGGCTGAGCTTGAAGCCAAGCTGGTCTGAAAATTAAGGAATTATGCGGCAGTGCCGCTTAAAATAAATGCTTTATCAGCAGAATGGAGAGTTAATTATGATCAATTTGATACCAGGTAAAAAAGGTACAGGCAAGACAAAGGTGCTTGTTGATTCTATCGTAAAGGCTGCCGAGAAGGCTACAGGCAATGTGGTCTGCATCGAGAGAGGAATGAAGCTCACATATGATATCCCTCACAGTGTAAGGCTTGTAGACGCAGAGGACTACGGCATCACAAGCTATGATAATTTCTATGGCTTTGTTGCAGGTCTGCTGGCAGGCAACCACGATATCCAGGAGGTATTCGTTGACGGCATACTTAAAATAGGCGGAAGAGATTATGAGGCTCTGGGCGCTATGATAGAAAAGCTGGCAGTGCTGGCTAAGGACATCAATCTGGTGTTCACAGTTTCGGCTGATCCCGAGGAGCTGCCTGCAAAGGTAAGAGCTTTTATCAAGTAATTTTACAAAAAAATGATAAAAAACTATTGACAAATCGCAAATTTCGGGTTATAATGAACTTTGTGATGTTTGAGGTGTGCTATGAAATTACAGTTGAAGGAGCTCTTTGATATTGAGGGCGAACAGAAGCAGATCGACTATGAGATCGGCGCTGAGAGCTTTAAAGAGTATTCATCGTTTGATCTTGCAGCACCTATAGCAGTCAGGGGCAGGGCTGAGAACCGTGCAGGAGTGGTGACGCTCAGGTTCGGTACAGAGTTCACTCTGGACCATGTCTGCGACAGATGTCTAAAAGAGTTCAGCAGAGATTACAGCTATGATTTTTCACATACGCTCGTCAGAAAGGCTTACAGCGATGATGATGAGTATGTTGAGTGTGAAAATAATGTGCTTGAGCTGGACGAGCTGGTTATTTCAGACCTGTTGTTACAGCTGCCGACAAAGATACTTTGCAGGGAGGACTGTAAGGGACTTTGCTTTGTCTGCGGACAGGATTTGAACGAAGGCAGCTGCAATTGCTCCGAGGGATAACTCGGAAATAAAGGTATTAAGCATATTACCGAGGAGGAGGTGCCAAAATGGCAGTACCAAAGAGGAAGGTTTCCAAGGCAAGACGTGATAAGAGACGTTCAGCTGTATGGAAGCTCGACGCACCCGCACTCAGCAGATGCACTAACTGCGGTGAGCTTACTTCGCCCCACAGAGTTTGCAAGAATTGCGGATATTACAAGGGTGTAGAGGTTATCAAGAAGGAGGTCTGATCCTTCTGATCGCCGATGATAACGACCTTAGGCAGAGGAGGACAAGTCCTTCTCTGCTTTTTGTGTGTTATCTCGCCTGTCAGGGGAGGCGGATCTGCGGCAAACACCGCATTTGTTTAAATTTTATATATTTACATTTCGGCTGGGATATGCTATAATAAAATGATGTAAAATATCAGGGAGATGATAATATGGCGCTGCCTGTTGTTGCAGTGGTCGGCAGACCTAATGTGGGAAAATCTACGCTTTTTAATAAGCTTATAGGGCAAAGGCTCGCAATAGTCGAGGATACCCCCGGTGTCACCAGAGACCGTATCTACGGCAAATGCGAGTGGCTGGGCAGAGAGTTCATGCTGGTGGATACGGGCGGTATCGAGCCCGACTCCAACGATATTATTCTGGCTCAGATGAGACGGCAGTCAGAGCTTGCCATAACCTCAGCCGATGTGATAATACTTGTTACGGATATAAAGTCGGGAGTTACCGCTAACGATATGGAGGTAGCACAGATGCTGCTCAAATCGGGCAAGCCTGTGGTGCTTTGTGTGAATAAGGTGGATAATACAGGCGAGCCCCCTATGGAGCTTTATGAGTTCTATAATCTGGGGCTGGGCGACCCCTTCCCTGTGTCATCGGTACACGGTCACGGCACGGGGGATATGCTGGACGAGGTGCTTAAATATCTGCCTGAGATAAAGGAGGACGAGGAGGCTGACGGCACCGTCAAGGTGGCTGTCATCGGCAAGCCCAATGTGGGCAAGTCCTCTATAATCAACCGTATCTGCGGCGAGGAGCGTGTGATAGTTTCGGATATCGCAGGTACTACCAGAGACGCCACCGATACGCCTATCGAGAACGAGCACGGTAAATTCATCTTTATCGACACCGCAGGCATAAGGCGCAAGTCGAAGGTGCTGGAGGCTGTTGAGAAATACTCGGTGCTAAGGGCATATATGGCTGTTGACAGGGCAGATGTGGCAGTGGTGGTCATCGACGCCGCCGTGGGCTTCACCGAGCAGGACTCAAAGGTGGCAGGCTATGCCCACGAAAAGGGCAAGGCTTGTATAATCGCCGTGAACAAGTGGGACGCTATCGAAAAGGACGGCAAGACCATGAACGAGTTCAGGAAAAAGCTGGAGGGAGATTTCAGCTTTATGAGCTATGTGCCCTTTGTGTTCATCTCGGCTAAAACAGGGCTGAGGATTGACAAGCTGTTTGAGATGATAAAGTACGTTTATGAACAAAATTCCGTGAGAATACCCACAGGCAGGCTCAATGAGGTGCTGGCGTATGCCACCAACCGTGTGCAGCCCCCCTCTGATAAGGGCAGAAGGCTGAAGATTTACTATATGACTCAGGTGTCAACAAATCCGCCTACCTTTGTTTCTTTTGTGAACAGGGCTGACCTTTATCACTTCTCTTACCAGAGATATATCGAGAACCAGATACGTGAGACCTTCGGGCTTGACGGCACGCCCATTGTATTCAAGATACGTGAGCGTGACAGAGACGATGTAAAATGACCATGAGGAGCTTTAATTGATATGAAGGAAGTTTTCGCATTATTATTCACAGTGG
>CALCRR010000283.1 GCA_937894495.1 uncultured Ruminococcus sp.
GCGAACGAAGCTGTTTCGCGCTGCGACACGATGATACTTCTCGGCGCGAGAGTGGGGGACAGGGCGGTAAAATCTCCTAAGTTCCTCGCAGAGACGACCAAGATAATCCACATCGACATCGCCCCCGCCGAGATAGGCAAGAACATCGGCGCCGATTATCCGCTGGTGGGCGACGCAAAGCAGGTGCTGCAACAGATGATAGAGTACCTGAAAAAGTCTCCCGAGAATAACAAGCCCCACGATGAATGGCTGGCAGAGCTTGAGGAGCATAAGCAGCCAAGAGAGTTTGCAAAGCCCGTTGACGGCACTGTAAACCCCAAGGAGTTTTTGCAGGTGATGTCAGAGAGAATGCCTGCCGATGTGAATATCTGTGCCGATGTGGGACAGAACCAGATATGGACTTCAAGATACAGCTTCAAGAGGGGAGGACGTTTTCTTACCTCGGGCGGCATGGGCACTATGGGCTACTCGGTGCCTGCGGCTATCGGTGCGAGAATGGCTGACCCTGCAAGGCGCACCGTTGCCATATGCGGCGACGGCGGCTTCCAGATGAATTTTATGGAGCTGGCTACGGCGGTGCAGTACGGGGTGGATATCAAGGTGGTGGTCTTTACCAACAACCGCCTGGGAATGGTGAGAGAGCTGCAGACCATCGGCTATAACGACAGGCAGACAGGCGTTTTTCTTGACGGCTCACCCGATTTTATCAAGCTGGCTGAGGCTTACGGCATACCTGCGGTGAGGGTCGATGACGAGAAGTCGATGGACGAAGCCGTTGACAGACTGGCAAACGACGAGGGTCTGCTGCTGGTGGAGGTCGTTGTGGATAAGGATTTCCCTACATTATAGAAGCAAGAGGAAAGAGGCAAGAAGCAAGATAAAGGTACGCCTGCGGCGAATTAAATATTTTGCCTGCTTTGCGGACACATTGCCTTGCTCCTGAATTCTTGTTCTGCGGAGATCAATTTCAGGAGAATTGATTTTCCTAAGCAAGATATCTTAATGATATGGTATGATTTTATTAAAGAAATGTTAATATTGATTTGCTATAATTAAATTTGCGGTCATTTACAGCCGCATTATACGGAGGTTTATTTATGAAGCATACGATTTCTGTTCTGGTAGAAAATCACAGCGGCGTGCTTTCAAGGATCTCGGGACTGTTTTCAAGAAGGGGCTTTAATATAGAGAGCCTTGCGGTAGGTCCTACGCACGACCCCTCGATATCAAGAATAACTATAGTTGCCGACGGCGATGACCACACTGTTGAGCAGATCGAAAAGCAGCTCAACAAGCTTATCGACGTTATAAAGGTAAAGACCTTCGGCAGAGACGAGTTTGTGGCGAGGGAGCTTATGATAGTCAAGGTCTCAGCTCCTGCTGAAAAGCGCAGCGAGATAATGACCATCGCCGAGATAACAGGCGCTAAGGTAATGGACGTTACCCTTACCACCATGACGCTGGAGATCTGCGACAGATACGACAGGCTCTGCCGCTTTGAGCGTGTTATCGAGCCATACGGCATTCTTGAAATGGCAAGAACAGGAACAGTTGCTGTAGAAAGAGGCTCCGAGTATTTTGCAGCTAAAAAGTAGAGCCTTTATCGGGTGAAGCTTTTGAGATGAAATATTTCCTCTCTTTTCGGGAGGGCGTTACCCCCTATAGACCACACTTTGCCATGTGGGTGGGTAATATATGAACATTTACCAAGGTCCACGCAGTGTAACTTTGGTGAAGCTATGAATAAAAAAATACCCCCTCCCCTACGGGGAGGGCGAAGATCCCCTATAATTTTCCGCTTGCCATAGTGGGTGGGGGAGATATAAAAAGGAGGAAATTAAAATGGCAGATGCAAAGATCTATTATCAGCAGGACTGCGACCTTAACGTGCTGAAGGGCAAGACAGTCGCTATTATCGGCTACGGTTCTCAGGGACACGCACACGCACTCAACCTGAAGGAGAGCGGCGTTGACGTTGTAGTCGGACTTTATGAGGGCTCTAAGAGCGCTGACAAGGCTAGAAAGCAGGGACTTGAGGTAGTTTCTGTTGCCGACGCAGTCAAGAGAGCTGACGTTATTATGATACTTATCCCCGATGAGAAGCAGGCAGCTCTTTACAAGAGCGATATCGAGCCTAACCTTACAGCAGGCAAGACACTTGCTTTCGCTCACGGCTTCAATATCCACTTCGGCTGCATCGTACCCCCTGCAGACGTTAACGTTATCATGATCGCCCCCAAGGCTCCCGGTCACACAGTAAGAAGCGAATACGTAGAAGGAAAAGGCGTTCCCTGCTTGGTAGCCGTTTATCAAAACGCAACAGGTAAAGCTATGGAAAATGCTTTAGCATATGCAGCAGGTATAGGCGGTTCAAGAGCAGGTGTTCTTGAAACAACATTCAGACAAGAAACAGAAACAGACTTGTTTGGTGAACAAGCAGTTCTTTGCGGTGGTGTTACAGCTTTAATGCAAGCAGGTTTTGAAACTCTTGTTGAAGCAGGTTATGACCCTCAAAATGCTTATTTTGAATGTATCCACGAAATGAAATTAATTGTTGATTTGATTTATCAAGGCGGATTTAAAGCAATGAGAAATTCAATTTCAAATACGGCAGAATTTGGCGATTATGAAATCGGAAAGCGCATAATCACCGATGAAACCAAAAAAGAAATGAAAAAAGTGTTGTCTGAAATTCAAGACGGAACTTTTGCTTCAAAATGGATTACAGAATGTAATAACGGTCAAATCCACTTCAAGACTACAAGAAAATTAAAAGCTGAACATCCGCTTGAAAGCGTTGGTCGTGAGCTTAGAAAAATGTATTCTTGGAACGACAAAAAATAGGATAGATATTTTGGCAGATTTTGAAGAAAATTTATCACTTAAAGACA
>CALCRR010000284.1 GCA_937894495.1 uncultured Ruminococcus sp.
CTTGCTTCTTGCCTCTTGCTTCTTGCTTCTAGAGGCACAGGTGGGGGAAACACCCCGTCCGGTGAGGACCCCTCCGGGGAGGACTCGATATCCTGCCGTCCACACAAAAGTGCGACAGGAGGGGGGAATACCCCGTGCGGTGAGCACCCCGGAGGGGAGGACTCGACCACTTGCCTACTCCACAATAGTGCGGAAGGTGGGGGAAATAAAAACGTTCTGCAAAAAATGCAGAACGTTTTAATAATTCTATAAGTTATTAAACCAACTGAATGATAGCCATTTCAGCAGCGTCGCCTCTTCTGGGTCCGATCTTTACGATCTTGGTGTAGCCGCCGTTTCTGCCCTCGTAGGAGGGAGCGATATCATCAAAGAGCTTCTTGGCAACAGCTTCCTTAGTTACATAAGAAAGTACCTGGCGCTTTGAGTGGAGGTCGCCTGCCTTGCCGAGTGTTATCATCTTTTCGGTCATAGCAGCTACTTCCTTAGCTCTTGTTACAGTTGTTTCAATCTTACCGTTCTCGAGAAGATATGTGACCATAGCTCTGAGCATTGCCTTTCTCTGGTCACTGGTCCTTCCCAGCTTTCTTGTGCCTGGCATAGATTTTCACTCCTTACTTCTTTAATCATTATCCTCAGAATTGAGCTCATAGCCCAGTGAATGAAGCTTCTCCCTGACTTCGTCGAATGACTTTTTGCCAAGGTTTCTGACCTTCATCATCTCTTCTGCGGACTTTTCAATCAGATCGTTGACTGTGTTTATACCTGCGCGCTTGAGACAGTTGAATGAACGCACGGATAAGTCAAGTTCCTCAATGGTCATCTCCAGGATCTTTTCTTTTCCCTGGTCATCCTTCTCGACCATGATCTCCACAACGTTGGTCTCCTCCGAGAGATCAACGAATGGATTAAGATGCTCGTTGAGGAGTTTGGCTGCCATTGATACAGCCTCCTTAGCGGAGATAGTTCCGTCGGTCCACACCTCTAAGGTGAGCTTATCAAAGTCGGTAATGTGACCTACACGGGTGTTGTCTACCGTGTAGTTGACCTTCAGTACCGGCGAATAAATACTGTCTACGGCAATAATGCCTATAGGTGCATTCTGCATAAGCGACTTGTTCTTTTCAGCGGAAACATAACCACGGCCTCTGTCGATGGTTATCTCCATGTAAAGCTTAGCGCCTGCGCCCAGTGTTGCAATATGCATATCGGGTACGAGAATATCTACCTCTGAGTCTGTTTTGATGTCGCCTGCGGTTACCACGCATTCGCCCTCAGCTTCAATATAGATGGTCTTCGGACCTTCACCGTAAAGCTTTGCAGTTAGACCCTTGAGGTTAAGGATGATCTCAGTTACGTCCTCCTTAACTCCCGGGATAGTTGATAGTTCGTGGTGTACGCCGTCTATCTTTACAGATGTAACAGCCACACCAGGCAAAGAGGAGAGCAGTACACGTCTCAGGCTGTTGCCGAGAGTGATACCATAGCCACGCTCCAAAGGCTCCAGAATAAACTTGCCGTATGTTCCGTTGCTTTTAAGCTCAGGCGTTTCGATCTTAGGCTTTTCTATCTTTTCAAGCATTAATAACCCTCCTGTTTCAAACTCGATTGTTTTTGCTCAAATAATAATATTCCGACAAACATATCTAGTGTTCCCGCAGGCTGCACTGTTAAAGCACAGCCGCAGAGAACTGTTTTCAATACATTATTTAGAATACAACTCGACGATCAGGTGCTCCTCGATCTCGTAATCAAGGTCCTCCTTGACCGGCATACGGATAACCTTTGCGGTCTGGTTCTCCTTATCTACATCAAGCCATGTAGGAGTGGTCCTGCCTGCAGTAGTCTCGATGATCTGCTTGAACTTAACGCTCTTCTTGCTATTCTCCTTCAGTGAGATAACGTCGCCTACCTTAACTCTGTAGGAAGGGATATCAACTCTCTTGCCGTTTACCAGGAAGTGACCGTGAACCACCAGCTGACGGGACTCACGTCTTGTCATAGAAAGACCCATTCTGAAAACTACGTTGTCGAGTCTTGACTCAAGAATGGTTATCAGGTTAGTACCTGCCTGTCCCTCCATCTTCTGAGCGATCTCGAAGTAGTGATGGAACTGCTTCTCCAGAACGCCGTAGATGAATCTCAGCTTCTGCTTCTCCTTCAGCTGAAGACCGTATTCAGAGACCTTTCTGCGCTTGTTAGCGTTGGGGTCTCTCTTTGTTTCCTTAGCAACGCCCATTACCATGGGGCTGATTCCGAGATACTTGCATCTCTTGAGTATTGGTTCTCTGTTTACTGCCATTTTAAATGACCTCCGTTTTCTAATTTAGTATCGGGCTTCAAGTCTTACGCTATGCTGCTTTACCCGACTTTGAGTTAAGCTGCAAACTCAAATATCCTGTTATTACACTCTTCTTCTCTTGGGGGGGCGGCAGCCGTTGTGGGGGATAGGGGTAACGTCCTTGATAAGTCTTACCTCCAGCTCCTCTGACTGAAGCGCTCTGATAGCTGCCTCACGTCCTGCGCCGGGTCCCTTTACAAATACCTCAACTGTCTTAAGACCGTGCTCCTTGGCAGCTCTTGCAGCTGTCTCGGCAGCAGTCTGTGCAGCGAAGGGAGTAGACTTCTTAGAGCCTCTGAAGCCAAGTCCTCCTGCGGAAGCCCAAGAAATAGCATTACCCTGCATATCGGTAATTGTAACGATGGTGTTGTTGAAAGTAGACTGGATATGAACCTGTCCCTGTTCAATGTTCTTTCTCTCGCGACGACGGCGAATAGTAGTCTTTTTCTTAGCCTGAGCCATTGTTCACACCCTCCTTTTACTTCTTCTTGTTAGCGATGGTCTTTACAGGGCCCTTACGGGTTCTTGCATTCGTCTTGGTCCTCTGTCCTCTGACAGGCAGACCCTTTCTGTGACGGATACCTCTGTAGCAACCGATCTCTGTCAGTCTCTTGATGTTAAGAGCAACTGTTCTTCTCAGATCGCCCTCAACAGTCAAATTATGATCAATATATTCACGAAGCTTAGCTACATCGTCCTCATTCATATCCTTAACTCTTACGTCAGGATCAACGCCTGTCTCGGCGAGGATCTTAGTAGCAGTTTTCTGACCTATGCCGTAAACGTAGGTAAGAGCTACTTCTATTCTCTTATCTCTTGGCAGGTCTATACCAGCAATACGAGCCATTATTTAGCTGCACCTCCATTATTGGTTTTTAGCCCTGACGCTGCTTGTGCTTAGGGTTCTGGCAGATAACCATTATCTTGCCCTTTCTCTTGATAACCTTGCACTTTTCGCAGATAGGCTTAACTGAAGGTCTTACTTTCATTGAAATACCTCCTTTAACTTACACGAGAAGCTTCCTGCTCCTCAACTGATATGGAAAGCTTTTACTTAGCTCTCCAGGTTATTCTTCCCTTTGACAAGTCGTATGGTGACATCTCGACCGTGACCTTATCTCCGGGTACGATACGAATGTAATTCATACGAAGCTTACCCGAAATATGAGCAAGAATTTTATGACCGTTTGTCAGTTCAACTTTGAATGTTGCGTTAGGCAGTGCCTCAACAACTGTACCCTCTACTTCAAGTACATCTTCCTTCGACATTAAAAAACCTCCCCATTCTAAAGGTCTTGTGTCTGCTTCAAGCGGGTCTGGGTCATGTACCCGTTTATAAGCTGTCTTAATTTCTTGTTAGTCAGCTCGCCGCTGTAAACGGGAGCATCGACAGGTGAAATGTGCTTTATGTTCTTGCGCTTGGGCTTTTCGGCTTTACGCCGTCTGCCGTCTGCGAGCTCAACAAAGCCGTCGTGAACTCCCACTGCAACTAAATAGGAGCCTTTGTCACGCCCTGCCTGTGCTCTTACCAGCGTGCCGACCTTTATATCTGCACCGCTCACGCTCATCAGGGCTTTGACAGTATAACTGCCCCCGTCTGAGTTATAGCGATAGCGTGCTCAAAATGAGCGGACCACTTGCCGTCCTGTGTTTTAACGGTCCACTTATCGTCCATCACCTTTATTGCAGGAGAGCCCATATTTATCATAGGCTCTATGCAGATGACCATTCCCGCCTGGAGCCTTACGCCTCTGCCGGGTCTGCCGAAATTGGGGACCTCGGGATCCTCATGAAGATCCCTTCCCAGTCCGTGTCCCACGAACTCTCTCACCACAGAAAAGCCTCTGTCCTCGTTATACTTCTGTATAGCAGCGCCTATATCACCGATCCTTACGCCCGGCTTTGCCATTTCGATGGCAACATAAAGGCTCTGCTCAGTAGAATCCAGAAGCGCCTGTACCTCGTCGGAAATCTTTCCGCAGGCAAAGGTCTTGCAGGAATCCCCGTGATATCCGTCGATATAAGCTCCCGTATCGACAGAAACTATATCGCCCTCCATTATCTTACGGGGTCCCGGGATACCGTGTATTACCTCATCGTTCACCGAGATGCAAGCTGCGGCAGGAAATCCGCCGTAGCCCTTGAACCCGGGCTTAGCACCGTGTGAGGTTATATACTTTTCGACGACTCTGTCAAGCTCATGGGTAGTCATACCCGGTCTGAGAGCTTCACCTGCCGCCAGGATAGCGCCTGCAGTGATGCTGCCTGCCTTGCGCATTTTTTCGATCTCTTTATTGGATTTAATGCATATCATTATAATACGCCTCGTAAACTTTCTATAAGCCGCAGCTTGAAATTTATCAGCTCTTACTTAAGAACTGCCAGAACAGCCTTTGAGGTCTCCTCCACTGTATCAAGGCCCTTTACCGAGATCAGCTTGCCCTGGTTCTCGTAATAGCCCTTGAGGGGAGCGGTAGTTTCATGATATGTTGCAAGTCTGCTGAGAACCGTTGCAGGCTCATCATCCTTGCGGATAACGATGGGATCGCCGCAAGCATCGCAGACTCCCTCGACCTTGGAAGGCTTGAAGTCAACGTGGTAGGTAGCACCGCACTTCAGGCAAACTCTTCTGCCCGAAAGTCTCTGCTTGATGGTCTCGTCGGGAACATCTATCTCGATGACCTTATCTATCTGAACACCCATAGCGTCCAGTGCCTCAGCCTGGGGAACTGTTCTTGGGAAGCCGTCAAGAATAAAGCCGTTCTGAGCGTCAGGCTCAGCGATCCTGTCTTTGAGGATACCTATAACTATGTCATCAGATACCAGAGCACCTGCATCCATAGCAGCCTTTGCTTTAAGACCGTACTCAGTGCCTGCCTTTACAGCAGCTCTGAGCATATTGCCTGTTGATATCGTAGGGATACCGAGCTCTTTGTTTATCACCTCTGCCTGTGTACCCTTACCTGCTCCAGGAGCACCTAAAAGAATAATATTCATGTTCAAACTCCTTTTCTCGATCAGACATTGAATGTGTGTGGTTTATTTCAGGAAGCCCGAGTGATGACGCATCATCATCTGTGACTCCATAGTTCTTGCCGTTTCAAGGGCAACGCTTACAACGATCAGTATCGAGGTACCGCCCATAGCGATATTCATCTTTGTGATAGCGGTGAATATGATAGGGAAGATAGCGATGATACCAAGGAACACCGCACCCACGAGGGTTATCTTCGAGAGTACCTTTTTGAAATAGTCGCTGGTAGGCTTACCGGGTCTTATACCGGGTACTGCGCCGTTATTCTGTCTCAGGTTATTAGCGATCTCAACGGGGTTGTAAGACATACTTACATAGAAATAGTTGAAGCCGATAATAAGGATAAAGTAGAGACAAGCATAGAACGGGTGAGTATAGCTGAACCAGTGCAAAAACTTATCGTAGAAGCTGCCTGTCTTAGGCTTGATGAACATTTCCAGTGTTGAAGGGATAGACATGAACGACATCGCAAAGATGATAGGAAGAACGCCGCTCATTGCGATCTTGATAGGAATGAAGGTATTCTGTCCGCCGTACTGCTTTCTGCCAACAACACGCTTTGCGTACTGGATAGGGATCCTTCTCTCGGCATTGTTCATGAAGATGATAAAAGCTATCATCAGAACGAATATCACGAGAATGATAGGAACGAGTATAACATTCTTAGCCTCGCCTGCGTTGATACCGTCGCGCATAAGGTTTATCAGCGACATAACAGCCGTAGGACCTCTTGCGATGATACCTGCGAACAGCAGCATCGAAACGCCGTTGCCTATACCCTTTTCATTGATCTGGTCGCCGAGCCAGATGGTCAGCGACGCACCTGCTGTAAACACGAGGATTATGATAGCCTCGGCAAAATATCTCTCAAAGGTCTTGCCTGTGAAGAGCACTGCGCCTGCGTTGAGCATAGTTCTGTAATACGCCCAGCCCTGGAACAGTGAAATTGCCAGTGCGGTATACTTGGTGATCTTATTGAGCACCTTTCTGCCCTCGGGACCCTCGTTCGCCAGTCTCTCAAGAGGCGGCAGAGCGTAGGTCAGCAGCTGAATGATGATCTGTGCATTGATGTACGGTCCGACTGAAAGCGCCATAACTGTCGCCTTTGAAAAGTTACCGCCGGAGAGTACGTTCAGGTAGCTGAAAAAGTTACCTGTATCGTTCTGGCTGAACCAGTTTGCCAGCACTGCAGAATCCAGATACGGTGCGGGCACCGTACCGCCGACTCTGTAAATGACGATGATGAAAAATGTAAAGAGAAGCTTCTTTCTTAACTCCGGAACCTTCCAGGCATTACGAAATGTCTCTATCACAATTACATCACCTCAGCCTTCCCGCCTGCCTTTTCGATTTTTTCCTTAGCAGCTGCAGAGAACTTAGCTGCCTTGACGGTAAGGTTTTTAGTGAGCTCTCCGTTTCCGAGAACCTTTACTCCGTCGAGCTCCTTCTTGATTATGCCTGATGCCTTGAGAAGCTCTGTATCTACTACTGTGCCGTCTACGAACTTATCCAGATCTGACACATTGATTATAGCATACTTTGTAGCAAATATATTGTTGAATCCACGCTTAGGGATCCTTCTTGCGAGAGCGGTCTGTCCGCCTTCAAAACCCGGTCTTACTCCGCCGCCTGAACGAGCCTTCTGACCCTTGTGTCCCTTGCCTGCGGTCTTGCCGTTGCCTGAGCCGTGACCTCTGCCCTTACGCTTTACTTCCTTTGTTGCGCCTGCATTAGGTGATAATTCGTGAAGTTTCATGTGTATCGCACCCCCTTATGCTTCGGTTACTTTTACAAGGTGGGATACCAGCTTGATCTTGCCCTGTGTGCAGGGATTATCGGGCTGTTCTGTTGTATCCCCGATCTTTCTCAGTCCAAGAGAATTAGCAGTGGCGATCTGTTTTACGCTTCTGCCGTTAAGGCTCTTGACCAGCTGAATTTTCAGGTTTGCCATACTGTTCATCCTCCTTACTCAAAAATTTCCTTGACTGTCTTGCCTCTGAGCTCAGCGATCTTCTCTGCTGTTCTTACGTTTGCAAGACCGTTTATAGTTGCCCTTACTGCATTGTAAGGATTGTTTGAACGAAGCGACTTAGCTCTGATATCTCTGATACCTGCAACCTCAACTACCGCTCTTACAGTACCGCCTGCGATGATACCTGTACCGGGTGCAGCCGGCTTCAGAAGTACCTCTCCTGCGCCGAACTTGCCTACGATCTCATGGGGGATAGTTGTACCCTTCAGTGAGATCCTGATAAGGTTCTTCTTAGCGTCCTGAATAGCCTTTCTTATCGCATCGGGAACCTCGCCCGACTTACCAATGCCGAAGCCTACAATGCCGTTGCCGTCGCCTACAACTACGAGTGCGGAGAACTTCATGATACGTCCGCCCTTAACAGTTTTTGATACTCTGTTGATAGCTACGACCTTCTCCTCAAGCTCCATATTTGAAGCATCTATTAAAGCCATCGTTACTCCTCCTTACTTAGAACTTAAGTCCGCCTTCACGGGCTCCGTCTGCTAATTCCTGCACACGGCCGTGGTAGAGGTAGCCGCCTCTGTCGAAAACGACATTTTCGATACCCTTTGCCTTTGCCGCTGCAGCGATCATCTCGCCTACCTTGCGTGCGCCTTCCTTGTTGCCGCCGTTGCCGTCAAAATCCTTGGACATTGACGATGCAGAGCAGAGTGTTACGCCGTTAGCGTCGTCGATGATCTGTGCATATATATGCTTAGAGGAGCGGAATACGTTGAGGCGAGGACAATCAGCTGTTCCGCTGATCTTGTTGCGGATCCTCTGATGTCTTTTTGCTCTTGCCTTAGCTCTGTCAAGCTTTTTAACCATAGTGATTCTCTCCTTTTATTACTTCTTAGCGCCTTTTCCTGCCTTGCCTTCCTTGCGGATAACATACTCGCCTTCATAGCGAATACCCTTACCCTTATAAGGCTCAGGAGGACGCTTTTCACGGATCTCACAAGCAAACTGACCAACTTCCTGCTTGTCGCAGCCTGAAACTACCACATGGTTAGGATCGGGAACATCGAGCTTTATCGTATCGGTCTCTGCAAATCTAACCTGATGTGAGAAACCGAGGTTAAGAACGATCTCCTTGCCCTGCTTCTGTACTCTGTAGCCGACGCCGACGATCTCGAGCTTCTTTGAAAAGCCATTTGTAACACCCTCAACCATGTTGGAGATAAGTGTTCTTGTAAGGCCGTGCAGCGACTTGTGGAGCTTATCCTCAGAGGGACGCTCAACAGTGATGACACCGCCTTCGTTTTTGATTATCATATCCTTATGGAATGTTTTTGTAAGTGTACCCTTGGGACCCTTAGCTGTAACAACGTTGCCCTCTGCAACTGTGACCTCTACACCTGCAGGAACACTAATAGGCTTAATACCGATTCTTGACATATTCTTAGTCCTCCTTACCAGATGAATGCGAGAACCTCGCCGCCTACGCCCAGCTCTCTGGCCTTTTTATCTGTGATAACGCCCTTTGATGTGGAAACGATAGCGATACCCATTCCCTTTATTACCTTAGGCATATCCTCACAGCTTGCGTAGATCCTGAGTCCGGGCTTTGAAACACGTCTCAGTCCTGTGATAACGGAATTTCTGTTCTCGTCATATTTAAGAGTTATCCTAATGATACCCTGCTTGCCGTCCTCAATAACAGTGAAGTTCTTTACATAGCCCTCATCAACGAGGATCTGTGTGATTGACTTCTTGATGTTTGACGCAGGCACGTCAACAGTTGCGTGCTTAGCAGTGCTTGCATTACGGATCCTTGTTAACAGATCTGCTATTGTATCAGTAATTTGCATGCCGTTGACCTCCTTTTACCAACTTGCCTTCTTAACGCCGGGGATCTGACCGTCGTGAGCCAGCTCTCTGAAGCAGATACGGCAAACGCCGAACTTTCTCAGATAAGCGTGGGGCCTTCCGCAGATCTTGCATCTGTTGTAAGCACGAGTTGAATACTTAGGCTTAGCCTGCTGCTTGTTTATCATAGCCTTCTTTGCCATAGTCTATATCCTCCTCTTACTTGTCAGCGAAAGGTGCGCCCATAAGTGAAAGCAGCTCCTTTGCCTCTTCGTCTGTATTAGCGGTAGTGATAAAGTTGATATCCATACCTCTTACCTTGTCGATCTTATCGTACTCGATCTCAGGGAAGATCAGCTGCTCCTTGATACCTGTAGAGTAATTTCCTCTGCCGTCAAAGGAGTTGGGGTTGATACCTCTGAAATCTCTTACGCGGGGGAATGCGACGTTGAAAAGTCTGTCAACGAACTCATACATTTTCTCCGCTCTCAGTGTTACCTTAACACCGATTATCTGTCCGTCTCTCAGCTTGAAGTTTGCCACCGACTTCTTTGCCTTGCACACGATCGGCTTCTGTCCTGTGATAGCAGCCAGATCTGTCATGATAGCGTCGATGACCTTCTTATTATCCTTATCAGCGCCGCAGCCGACGTTGATAACCACCTTATCAAGCTTAGGGATCTGCATTACGTTAGCGTAGCCGAATTTCTTCATCAGAGCAGGAGCTACTGTGCTAACATACTGTTCTTTAAGTCTTGCAGCCATAGTTTACTCCTCCTTAAAATTCTTCGCCGCAGTCTGCGTTCTTGCAGACCCTGACCTTAGTTCCGTCCTCCAGGAACTTATGAGCTACTCTTGTGGGCTTGCCGCACTTGGGGCAAACTGCCATTACCTTTGAAGCGTACAGAGCTGCCTCAGCATCAACGATGCCACCCTGCTGCTGTGCGTTTCTGGGCTTTATGTGCTTTCTTGCGATGTTAAGTCCCTCAACGATGACCTTACCCTCTTTGGGTGATACCTGAAGGACCTTACCCTGCTTGCCCTTATCCTTACCTGAAAGGATAACGACGGTGTCGCCTGTTTTAACGTGTACCTTACTCATTTCTACGACACCTCCAAATTAAAGTACCTCGGGCGCCAGCGAGAGGATCTTCATATAATCCTTATCTCTCAGCTCTTTAGCGACCGGTCCAAAGATACGTGTACCTCTGGGATTTTTATCTTCCTTGATTATAACAGCAGCGTTTTCGTCGAAACGGATATATGTTCCGTCTGAACGGCGAAGACCCTTTGCTGAACGAACGATTACTGCTTTAACAACATCGCCCTTTTTAACAACGCCGCCTGGTGTTGCTTTCTTTACAGAACAAACTACAACGTCACCGATGTTTGCATACTTTCTTCTCGTACCGCCGAGAACACGGATGCACATAAGCTCCTTAGCGCCGGAGTTATCTGCAACCTTCAGGTAAGTCTGCATCTGTACCACAGTGCGTTCCTCCTTTCAAAACTCAGCACCCTTGGCAGAAACAGCTTTCTGCCAGGCGCCTTGAAAATGTTTAATTACTTAGCCTTCTCGATGATCTTAACAAGTCTCCATCTCTTATCCTTGGAGAGAGGTCTTGTTTCCATTACCTCGACCTTGTCGCCTATGCCGCACTCGTTATTCTCGTCGTGCGCCTTAAGCTTAACTGTTCTCTTGATGATCTTCTTGTAAAGAGGGTGCTGAACGTTATCCTTGATAGCAACTACTATAGTCTTGTCCATCTTATCGGAAACTACAGTACCGACTCTTGTTTTTCTCAGATTTCTTTCGCTCACAGTTTATCCTCCTTTCCTTACTGAACCTCGGACTCTTGCTTACGAATGAATGTCTTTACACGAGCAATATCCTTCTTGACAGCCTGAAGTCTCTTAGGGTTTTCAAGCTGGTTCACAGCGTGCTGGAAACGAAGGTTGAAAAGCTCTTCTTTAAGCTCGGCAAGCTTTACGTTAAGCTCGTCGGCGGTCATATCCTTGATCTCATTTGCCTTCATTATTGCTCACCACCCAATTCCTCAGTTTCTCTGACTACGAACTTACATTTTACGGGGAGCTTGTGCATAGCGAGTCTCATAGCCTCTCTAGCAGTCTCCTCGGGAACGCCTGCTATCTCGAACATTACTCTGCCCGGCTTAACAACGGCTACCCAGTATTCGGGAGCGCCCTTACCTTTACCCATTCGGGTACCCAGGGGCTTTCTTGTTGCAGGCTTATCGGGGAACAGCTTGATCCATACCTGACCGCCACGCTTGATATATCTTGTCATAGCGATACGGGCAGCCTCGATCTGGTTCGAGGTTATCCAGGCAGGCTCAAGTGCCTGCAGACCAAACTGACCGTAGGAAACCTTGTTTCCTCTCAGCGCCTTGCCCTTCATACGGCCGCGGTGCTGTTTTCTGAACTTAACTCTCTTTGGAAGCAGCATTAGTCGTTACCTCCTTCTCTTTTAGGAGCTCTAGCCCTGTTGAAATCTCTGCGGTGACCGTTATTTCTGTCATCACGTCTGGGCTTGCGCTTTCTGTCATTTCTGTCGCCTGTATCACGTCTGTCGCTTGCAGCGATCTCACCCTTGAGGACCTCGCCTCTGTAGATCCATACCTTCAGACCGATGATACCGTATGTGGTGTGCGCCTCAGCGGTACCGTAGTCGATATCAGCTCTGATAGTCTGCAGCGGGATAGTACCCTCGTGATAGCTCTCGCTTCTGGCGATCTCGGCGCCTGCAAGTCTGCCTGATGCCTTGACCTTTATACCCTTAGCGCCCAGCTTCATAGCTCTGCCGATAGACTGCTTCATAGCTCTTCTGAAAGAAATTCTGTCCTCCAGATCGTGAGCGATCTTCTCAGCTACCAGCTGTGCGTTGATATCGGGCTGCTTTACCTCAACGATATTGATGGCAACGCTCTTGCCTATCTTCTTTTCAATGTTTGCACGAAGCTTCTCGATCTCCGCACCGCCTCTGCCTATTACAAGACCGGGCTTAGCGCAGTGGATGTGTATCCTGACCTTCTGATTGCCGTCCTTGCCGGCAAATCTCTCGATCTCGACCTTCGGAACACCGGCGTATACGCACTTGTCTGCGGGGTTCTTGGATCTTCTGTTCAGATCCTTCATTATATCCTTACGAATATTGTAATCCTCAACCAGTGTATCGCCGAAAGTGCTCTTATCTGCAAACCAGCGGGAATCCCAATTCTTTATCACACCGACTCTGAGTCCGTGCGGATTTACTTTCTGTCCCATGTAGTTTACCTCCTCTTTCAGCTTAATCCTTTTCCTTGAGAACAACTGTGATGTGTGATGTTCTCTTCAGGATCCTATAGGCTCTGCCCTGTGCTCTTGGCATGATTCTCTTCATAATAGGTCCGGGACAAACATAACACTCGGCAACATAGAGGTTGTTCTTATCCATGTTATGATTGTTCTCTGCATTTGCAGCGGCGGACTTAAGAAGCTTTTCAAGATATTCACTTGCAGCCTTGGGTGTGTTCTTTACTGTTGCTAATGCTACCTCGTAGTCCTTGCCTCTTATCAGATCGAGAACGATCTGTACCTTACGGGGAGCAATACGAGCAGTTCTCAGTATAGCCTTTGCTTCCATCTGTACTCCTCCTTCCGCTTACTTCTTGCCGTTGTTCGAGGTCTTTGAACCCGCATGACCCTTATAAGTCCTTGTGGGTGCGAACTCGCCCAGCTTGTGACCTACCATATCCTCAGTTACATATACGGGAACGTGCTTGCGGCCGTCATGCACTGCGAATGTATGACCAACGAAATCAGGGAAAATAGTGGAAGCTCTGCTCCAGGTCTTAAGAACCTTCTTCTCGCCTGCCTCGTTCATTGCGATAACTCTCTTATAAAGAGCCTCCTGTACGTAAGGGCCCTTCTTGACACTTCTGCCCATTTATCATCGTCCTCCTTTCAGCTTACTTGCCGTTTCTGCGCTTTACGATAAACTTATCGGAGCGGTGATGCTTAGCACGGGTCTTGTAGCCCAGTGTAGGCTTACCCCAGGGGGTAACAGGTGAGGGACGGCCAACAGGCGACTTACCTTCACCACCACCGTGCGGGTGATCGCAGGGGTTCATTACCGAACCTCTTACAGTAGGTCTCCAGCCCATGTGGCGCTTTCTTCCTGCCTTACCGATGTTTACGTTTGAGTGATCGATGTTTCCTACCTGACCGATAGTAGCCATGCAGTTAACAGATATCCTTCTCATCTCGCCCGAGGGAAGTCTTACGAGAGCATAAGCGCCCTCTCTGCCCATGAGCTGAGCCATATTGCCGGCTGAACGAACAAGCTGTGCGCCCTTACCGGGGTAGAGCTCGATGTTGTGGATGAAAGTACCCACAGGGATATCGGAAAGTGCAAGTGCGTTGCCGGGCTTGATGTCGGCGCCGGCGCCTGCTCTGATCACATCGCCAACAGCAAGACCGTTAGGTGCGATGATATATCTCTTCTCACCGTCCTCGTACTCAACGAGAGCGATGAATGCCGATCTGTTAGGATCGTACTCGATAGTCTGAACTGTAGCGTTCATATCGAGCTTGTTTCTCTTAAAATCAATTACACGGTATTTTCTTCTTACTCCGCCGCCTCTGTGACGAACGGTGATCCTACCGTAGCTGTTTCTTCCCGAATTCTTCTTGAGCGGCTCGAGAAGAGACTTGCAAGGCTCTACCTTTGACAGACCCGAATAGTCGATGACAGTCATGCCTCTTCTTCCGGGAGTCGTAGGCTTATAAGTCTTAATTGCCATTATAAATTCACTCCTTATCAGGTTTTGCGAAAAGGGCAAAGCATTTCAGCCAAGCACCCTTCCATACTTACGCTTTGCGGAACATCATCAACGAGCGGTCCTCACCGCCTCGCAAAGCCTTTCCGAAGCTCTCCTCGGTAAAGCGGAGCGTCCTCGGAGCAATGCGCATAAAGCGCACCTCTTTTAGAGGGAAAGAGCAGTGCAGAGACAAGACAGGTCTTATCTCTTACATCTGACCTCTATCAGAACATTCCGTCGAAGAACTCGATGGTCTTGTCTCCCTCAAGAGTAACGATCGCCTTTTTCCAGTCAGGGCGGAAACCAGCGTATCTGCCCATTCTCTTCAGCTTGCCCTTGACGCTGATGGTATTTACCTTAGCTACCTTAACGTCAAAGATCTCCTCGACAGCCTTAGCTATCTCGATCTTGTTAGCGTCCTTAGCGACCTTAAAAGTATACTTGCCGTCCTGAAGTCTGTCCATAGAATCTTCAGTGATGATAGGCTTGATAATAATATCGTGAGCAGTTTTCATTATGCGTAAACCTCCTCGATCTTCTTTACAGCCTCTGAAGAAACGATAAACTTATCGTAATTCAGAATGTCATAAACACTGAGAGTGTTTACTGTTGCCGTCTTAACACCGGGAATGTTTGCAGCGCTCTTTACTACCTTCTGATCTGCCTCGGCGGTAACGATAAGAGCCTTGCCCTCAGCGCCCAGTGCCTTGAGCATATCTACAACGACCTTGGTCTTGTAATCCTCAGTCTTGATAGCGTCTACAACAACGATGTTATTGTCGATCACCTTTGTGGAAAGTGCAGACTTGAGAGCAAGTCTTCTCTCCTTCTTATTAAGTGTATAGCTGTAATCTCTGGGCTTGGGTCCAAGTGCTACGCCGCCGTGTACCCACTGGGGAGCTCTGATAGAGCCCTGTCTTGCGTGGCCTGTACCCTTCTGTCTCCAGGGCTTTCTTCCGCCGCCTCTTACCTCAGTTCTGGTAAGAGTTGACTGTGTGCCCTGTCTCTGGTTAGCCAGATAATTCACAACCATTGCGTGCATTAATGCCTTGTTGGGCTTAATACCGAAGATAGCGTCGTTCAGCTCAGCTTCTGTTACCTTGCTGCCTGCCATATCGACTACTGTGATCTTTGACATATCAACTCCTCCTTCCATTAAGCCTTCTTAACGCTGTCGCGGATCGTTACCGTACCGTTCTTAGGTCCGGGGATAGCGCCCTTGATAGCAATAAGATTATTTTCTGCGTCGATCTTAACGATCGAAAGATTCTGTACAGTTACCTTTACGTTACCGTACTGACCCGGCATCTTCTTGCCCTTATAGATCCTTGAAGGATCGGAGCAAGCACCGTAGGAACCTGCGTGTCTGTGAACAGGACCTGTACCGTGGGTCTCTTTGAGTCTTGCGCCGTTGTGACGCTTGATAGTACCGCTGAATCCGTGACCCTTGCTGGTGCCGCTTACATCTACAATGTCGCCCTCAGCAAAGATGTCAGCCTTTACAACGTCGCCTACGTTCAGTGCTGATGTATCAGCCAGTCTGAACTCTTTAAGTGTTCTCTTAAGAGCAACGTCTGCCTTTTTGAAGTGGCCAGCCAGAGGCTTGTTCACTCTCTTGGCTCTGATATCGCCGTAGCCCAGCTGTACTGCGTCGTAGCCGTCGTTCTCAACGGTCTTCTTCTGTACAACTACGCAGGGGCCTGCTTCAACTACTGTTACAGGAACTACCTTTCCTGTCTCATCAAAGATCTGTGTCATACCGATCTTTTTTCCGATGATGCCTTTCTGCATTTTCATTTCCTCCTTTGGTTATTGGTTGAAGGTCGCCCTTCAACATGACCTGCGTGCACATTGGTTTTTGAGATCACCTTTTGATCTCATTTGGAGATTACTTGATCTCCATAACAATGTTTACACCGGCAGGAAGCTCAAGATTTTCAAGAGCTGATGTAGTCTCCTTGGTAGGTCTGATAACATCGATGAGTCTCTTGTGAGTTCTCAGCTCGAACTGCTCACGGCTGTCCTTATACTTGTGAACAGCTCTCAGTATAGTAACTATCTCCTTATCGGTAGGAAGTGGGATAGGTCCTGATACCTGTGCGCCCGAACGCTTAACTGCGTCCACGATCTTAGCTGCTGCAGAGTCTACCACTGCGTGCTCATAACCCTTGATCTTGATCCTTATCTTCTCATTGACTGCCACTGAAATCGCCTCCTTACAGCAATATTAAAATTGTTTTAGGGGCAAGCCTCACACAGCCTCAGTCAATTGCACAAACGATCGACTTTTTTTTACTTTCAGTCAACTGCTTGTGCAATTGACAGGCTCGCAAGACTATCTGTAGTACCTCACCGCATAAACCTCAAACCTGAGTTTTTCAATTTACACTCTACCGTGTGTTCCCTGCCTCTCAATAAAAAATTCCGAAAACCGCATCTGCGGTTCCGGACCGAAAAACAGCACACGAACGCTATGCGCCACGCTAAAAGACAGCATAAGCCACCCCTCGCAAGAAGCATAACACATACCGTGTTCAGTATTACAGCCGCCCGGTTTAAAATCGGACATACTCCATGAAAATTACCCGGCACACCGCCGGCAACCTTTCACTTCATCGCATATCGTGTGTGTATATAATACACACTGTGCAGTCACGCAAGTAATATTATACACTATCCGCCCCGTTTTTTCAAGCTTTTCCAAAAAATTAGCGTGTAGAACTTTTTCAACATTTTGCGGGGTTTATTGGTTATCCTGCATAAAAACCTGAAATGACCCCCGCACCCGAAAGTGCGGAGGTCATTTTGCTTATACTATTATTATACTATATATAATAGCGGTCATATCACGCAAGGGGCTTCTTGTTCTTTGCTGCGTTTATGATCTTGAGGGCGTCCTTGGAGTCGATCTTGCCGTCGTTGTTTACATCTGTAACAGCTGCAGCGTAATCGTCAGCAGGGGTCTTGGTCTTTTTAGCGTAGGTAACTGCCAGCATTGCGTCTGAGGTATTTACCTTGCCGTCGCCGTTGATATCGCCCACCAGGTGGAGCTCCTGTACCAGGTTGACCTGAGCTGTGCCCACATTTACGTCCTTATAGGTCCTTGTGGTATAGCCCTTTCTTGCTACCTCTGCGGTATATTTGCCTGCTGGCATAGTGCCTGTAACCAGCTTGCCATCCTTCACAACGGGCTTATAGGTCTTGCCGCTTGCGTCCTTGAAGGTAACGGTAACATCAGTTGCCTTGAGACCCTCGGGGAGCATGATCTGCGAGCCTGTATCGGGGTCTGCAGGAGCCTGGCTGAGGTCCTCAACTATTGTAAGGTCGAGAACGTCGGTAACCTCGCCCGAGCCGTTCTTAACGGTGATACGTGTCTCGCCCAGAGCTCTCAGTGTCAGCTTGCCGTTGTTGTCGACAGTTGCTATGGTAGGATCACTGCTGGTCCATGTGAGGGGATCCTCAGCAGTGTCGCCCTTAGAGGTCTTCTGCTCAACTCCCAGCTGGTAGGTCCTGCTCTTGAGCTCAACAGAAAGGGTACCGTTGGTGGGATTTGCGTCTGCGTCGAGTATCTTTATGGTAGCTGCAGCCTTGTCGTTATCAACAAAGAGAACATAGTTCTTGTTTGAGTTAGCGTATGTCTGTGCAGTTGAGCCTGCAGGAGCATAAAGTGTTACCTTAGCAGCGCTTCTGAATACATTGGTGCCCAAAGTAACTGTGGAGTTCTTCTGGAAGTCAACGCTCGCAAGGCTGTTGAGCTGGTTGAAAGCGTTGTTCTGGATAGATGTAAGGTCGCTGTTGAGAGTTACCTTTGTGAGTATGTGGTTAGCAGAGAATGCCGAATTATAAATGGTATTTACGCCTGTGGGTACTGTGTAGGTCTTATCCTTCTTAGCCAGAGGATAGGTATAGAGAATGCTCTTATCCTTACTGAACAGCACGCCGTTTACAGCGGAGTAATTAGGATTGTTCTCGTTCACCACGATAGTTTCGATAGGTGTGTAGCCGTACTTCTCGATATCAGCCTCAGATATCTTGATGTTGAACATTGAGATATCAATGCTGGTGGTCTTTGACGGGAATGTTATCTTCTGCATAGAATAGTTGTTGTTGAAAGCGTTCGCACCGATCGATGTAACGCTCTCAGGCAGAACATACTCGCCAAGAGGAGTATTCTTGTCTCCCAGAGTGTGCAGATAGTAGCAGTTCTGGAAGGAGCTTGCGCCTATAGCGGTAATAGCATTTTCAGGCATAACAAAGGTGTTGAGCTTTGTGCAGCCGTAGAATGTGTACTGAGGTATCTCAGAGATCTGAGCCTCGGAGAAATCTGCCTTTTCAAGAGTTGTTATATCTCTGAAAACGCCTGTGCCGAGGATATTGACTGCTGTAGAGCTGGAAGGCTTTGAGAGCTTAACGCTTACCAGAGCGGTCTTTTCAAAGGCGCTGTTGTTTATGGTAGAAAGGGAAGGCGGGAAGTGTGTCTCAGTAGTGCCGCTGGTCTGATCGGAAATGAGAGCCAGGCTGGTGCAGCCGCTGAATGCGCTTGTACCGATAGTATTGAGCTTGGAGTTTTTCTCCCATACTACATTTATCAGAGAGGTACAGCCCTTGAATGCGCTGCCGTTGATAGCAGTGATGTTTGCAGGTATGTAAGCGCTCTCTAAAGATGTGCAGTTTTCAAATGTGCTTGTGTCTATAAGCGAGAGCTGTGTGAGTGCCGAGCTGCTGCCGTCTGTGGTCAGGGGGAGCTCTTTAAGGCTCTTACAGCCCTTGAATGCGCTGGCGCCAAGGCTCTTGATAGTAGAGTTCATATAAACGTGCTCAAGACCCTCGCAGCCGTTGAAAGCTAAGGTGTCGATAGCGGTAACGTTACCGAGGAAGGTGATCTGGTCGATCTTCTTGCAGTTTGCAAATGCGCTCTCCTGAATGGTGGTTACACGTGCAGGCAGCGAGATGGTGTTGTTTGCAGTACCGTTGCTGTTTGAGCCCATAAGTCCCTCACAGCCGCTGAATGCGCCCTTGGCAACGGTAGCGAACTCGGTGCTGCCGCTTGCATTTGTCAGGAAGTTGATATAGCCTATGCTCTTGCAGTTCTGGAAAGCATACTGCTGAACGCCCAGGCAGGAAGAAGGGAACTGAATGGTCTTGTCATACTTGGTGACATTGCTGGGGGTGATAGTCTCCAGAGCAGTACAGCCGCTGAATGCATAGTCACGCACATTAAGAAGATTTGGCGAAACAACCACATCTTTAAGAGCTGTACAGTTATAGAAGGTACGTCCCTTGATATCGGTAACACCGTCGGGTATCACTATCGACTCCAGCGAGATGCAGCCGTTGAATACGTTGGCAGCTGTTGCCGAAACACCCAGTGTGCTTACCTGATTGAGGTCGCAGGCTTTGATGCCTATGCAGTTTGCAAAGCACGAGTCGGGTATAGTAGATACCTTTGAGGGTATGATGACCTTGTTAGCATAGTTTGCAAAGTTGCTCTTCGCATCGTTCATATACTGTCTGGGATAGAGAGAAAGCACCTTGCAGCCTGCAAAAGCAGATGCGCCGATAGCACTAAGGTTATCGGAAACTACCAGCTTTTCAAGCTTGGTACAGCCGTAGAAAGCATTCTGTCCGATACCTATGGTAGCCTGAGGCATAACTACAGCTGTCAGGTTCTCACAGCTATAAAAAGCGTTCTGTCCGATAGCTGCGCAGTTAGAAGAGGTGGCATCGGCATCGCCGAAGGTGAACTCAGCCAGAGCCTTACAGCCGTTGAATGCGCCGTCGGGAACGATGGTAAATTCAGGCTGCCAGGTGAACTTCATAAGAGCTGTATCGCCGTTAAAGAGGTTAGCGCCTACAAGAATGTTTCTGTTAGGCAGGGTATTGCTGACGCCGTCAGCTGTTACGGTACGCAGAGCTGTACATTTTGCAAATGCAGATGCGCCGATCTCATCAACTGTTGAGCCGTATCCGAAATCTATGCTTTCAAGATTTGTACAGCCGTTGAAGGCGCTGCCGCCTATTACCTTCATCTTTGTGGTAAAGGTCAGTTTTTTAAGACCTGTGCAGTTATTGAATGCGCTTGTACCAAGGGACGCAGCGTTTCCGAAATCAATATTTTCAAGCAGCTTACAGCCGTTAAAAGCGCTGTTGCCCACTGTAGTAACGTTTTTAAGCTCCAGGGTGTTGTTCTTACCGTTACCGTTAAGAGCTGTACAGCCGTTAAAGGCAGAGTTTCCCACGGTCTTGATGTTAGAGCCGAAATCTACAGTTTCAAGGTTGGTATGGCTCTGGAACATATTCGCACCGATCGCATTTATAAAGTTGTCTCCGAAGGTAACTTTTGCAAGACCCGGGTAATCTGCCAGGGCAAACTTATAGTCAAGTGTGATGGTGTATCCCGAATAGCTTCCGCCTGCGGCAGCAAGTACCTCAGCTGTGTTGAATGCGCTGGCGTCAATAGTCAGGTCAGATGTGCTTTTGCTGAAATATCCGCTTACAGGCTTTACAACGATAGTTTTTGCCTGGTCATTTACCGTAACGGTACTTTCACCAAAATTTATGGTCGTTGTAGCCGCAGATGCTGTTATGCCCAGATTTACAGGCAGCACTTCGGCTATCTGCGAAACAGGTGCAGCCGCTGCCACCATGAGCAGTGCAGCTATACCTGCTATGATCTTCTTTTTCATTTGTTTGATTTCCTCCTTCTTGCGTCCGACCGCATTATCACGGGCAGATCTGTGTAGCTTCACGAAAGCGGTTTTACCGCATAGCTGTACACAGTTATTATAGCATATATTTCTGTGATTTTCAATAGCTTTTTTCAATAATCTAAAAAAAGAATGAACAAAAATCAAATCATTTTTTTATGCAATTTAGAAGCAGCCGCAGTATTTTAAGGAAAACAGGCAAGTTTAAAGAAAATTTATGCGCTGAGCGTAAACCCTCCTGCGCCCTTTGTTGTGAAAAATTTATAAATCTCGCCAAAAGGGTCAATAATAATTTTATGCAATATAGTATTGAAAAAAATCTTATCAAATGCTATAATTTAAAAATAAAGACATTTTCCGCCCTGCCTGCACGGCTATGACAGTTTATGGACAAGTATGGCTTTGTGCGTTATTTATTGGGGGAGACCCTTTTGAAAAAGGGTCATCCCCCAAGCCCCCCTCCCTAAAACTTCTGTTTCTTTTTGGCGAGGGGGCATGAGTGCTGTTTACAAAGCAAGCTTCGGTCACTGCAAAGTCCAATGACCGAAGTCCTGCTCCCTCGCCAAAAAGAAATAAAAGTCTTTGGAAAGGGGTCTGGGGAATAACCTTTCTTCAGAAAGGTTTTCCCCAGAAAACAGCGCACACAGCATATCAATAAAACTATTTGCAGCAAATACCTATCAAAAGCATTGCGTCCTTGGTATCGAGTTTGCCGTCCTTGTTCACATCTGCCAGCGCCGCCTGATAATCGCTTTCGGGGCGGTGGGTCTTTCGGGCAAAGGCTACCGAGCGCAGGGCGTCTTTGGTGCTGATGCTGCCGTCCAGGTCAATGTCGCCGTACCTGCCCAGGGTGAGCTCAGCCTGGGTCAGCTCCCCCTTTTTGATGACCACCGTGGTGCTTCGGGGAGCATAGCCTTCGCAGGCAGCGGTAAGGGTGCAGCTGCCCTCGGGGGTATCGGCAGCGGCAAATCGCCCGAAGTACAGCTGTAAGTCACACTCAGCGCCGCTTTCATCGGTGAGAGCCGCCCTGGAAAAATACAGCGCCCCCAGCGGGTCGCTTATGCTGCCTGTTAAAACAGGGCTTTTTCTAAGGGTCGGGTCAAAGCTGTAGTCCTCAGCCCTCACCTCGGGCAGCCCGTAGAGATGATCAACGCCGCTGTTTTCGGGGGAGTCGGGGGTGTGGTCCTTGTAAAAAAGATCGGTGCCTTTGGCAAACAGGCTCAGGTCGCCCCTCAGGTCGTCCCAGGTGCAGTCAACGCAGTAAAAGCTGCCGTCATCAAAGCGGACGATGTTCCAGGCGTGGCTGCCGCTGCCTGCTGTGCCTGTCACCAGAACATTTTCAACCCCTATGCAGTTGAGTATCAGCTGTATGTCCCTGGCGTAAGCCTCGCAGACGCCGCTGCCCTCCACCGCTGCACCAAGAATATTGTGCGCCCAAGCCTCGGCAGAGGGCTGCCTTGTGCCGCTTTTGTAGGCATAATCCATGCTGTCGGCGGTGAGCTCATGCAGAGCCAGCACCTTATCATAGGTACTGAATTTATCCGCCAGCTCAGCCGAGCGCTGGGCTATATGGCGGCAGATACTTTGCCGGCAGCCCTTTCTCACCTCACCCTCGGCATAATCCTTATAAATAACATAGCAGAAGGTCCGCCCGTCGTAGGCAGCCGTGGCGGAAGCGAAATAGTAAATGGGGTGGTCGTTTTTAAAGGTAAAAAACACCTCAGTCGCCTGGGTGTTTGTGAGCCCCAGCTCTTCAAGGTCTATCTGCCCGATGACGTAGTAGCCCTTGTAGTAAGCCGCGTCCTCATCACTGTCCCAGAAGCTTTGGGAAAGCTCCCCCAGCTGACGGTAAAGCGCCTGCTTAGCCTGCCCGTTTTCCGTCTCAGCCAGATATTCATACCCGTAGGAGCTGCTGCTCCTGTCGATCATCAAATGCTGCTCCTGCAGGGAAAATTCGCCGCCGCTATCCTCAAGAGCAAAAGCACCCACAGCTCCCCAAACCGCCAGCGCCGCCGCAAAAGCCGCCGCCAGAACAGCAGATATAATATTTTTCATTTGCAGCACCCTTTCCTGCTAGTCGCTAGTTTAATTCATAATTCATAATTGTCGGTATCGCCTATCGGTGATGTTACGCCCATTCGGACGGCAGCTGCTAGTCGTTAGAGGCTAGAAAAAGGTTCACCCTGCACGATTAATATAAAAAAGCTTGATAGCTGATTTCCAGCCACTAGCGCTCTGAATATCGAGTGACTGGGAGCTGAATTATTAGAGCCGATCTGTTTGAGACCGGCTCGTTTCAATGTATCACATCAATAAAAAATCACGCAGATGATCAAGCACGCCGTGAGCGGCTTGGATAGTCGCTATCATCATAAGGTCCTTGTCGCACTCGCTGAGATCAATGCTGCAGCCTGCACGCTCCACAAGCTGTGCGATCAGCACACGCTCTGCTCTGCCGTTGCCCTCTCGGAACGAGTGCAGCAGATTGAGGTCGCTGTAAAACTCGGCTATCTGCGCAGCATATTCGTCATGCGGCAGACCGAGAAAGCAGTTTTGCTCGTTCAGGTGATCAAACAGCAGCTGCATGGCACGCTCCAAACCTTCAGCGGAGTGAAACCTGGTGCCTTTCTTCGACAGGTCAACTGTCCTGACCTCGCCTGCCCGGTCATATATACTGCCCATTATCCTGCGGTGGATATCACGGTAATGCTCAGCAGTAAAATCGCCGTCATATGGCTCGCTCAGCAGCATGGTTATCATCGTGGTAGTAATCACGCTCTCGACCTCAGCAAGCTGGTGATCATCACGGATATCCAGCTTATTTATCAGCACATTTGTGCCCTCATAGCAGCCTTCGCTGCTGCTCTCGACAGAGTACGGCATATCAGCTGCCCAGATAAGCCGACAGCTTACCAGCCTTGCAGTCGGCGAGGAACTTTTCGTAAGAGACCGCACCTGTGAGCAGCTTTTCGCAGAGCTGTTTTTTCTTATCGGTCATGTTAAAGCCCTCCATCTCGACAGACGCCACCGCCTGCCTGAGCGCTTTGATCTGCTTTTCGTCCATATCTGCCGCCTCCTATTTGTTTGATTATAGCATAGATCTTTTTGAAAGTCAAGAATGCAAAGTTCTGGAAAATCTCCACACAGCTTTAGCGGCGGACAATAAATCCTCAACAAAAACCATTAAGGCGCACAAAGTCTTTTAGATGTAAGATGTAAGAAGTAAGATGTAAGAAAACGGTTTTACAAAATTATGCGAAAAAACGCACAAATCAAAGGTCTGGGAAATACTCCGCACCGTTTCAGTGGGGCGAAATTAAATTTAATCAAATTTCCTGCGACGCACAAAGTCATCATTTTGCAAGGTTGGCGCAGCGTCACAAAATAATAGAGGTCACAAAAGCTCCCCCTCCCCTCCGGGGAGGATTCGATATCTTGTCCACTCCACAAAAGTGCGGCAGGTGGGGGAAACACCCCGTCCGGCGAGGACAAGGTTCGCGCAGCGT
>CALCRR010000285.1 GCA_937894495.1 uncultured Ruminococcus sp.
CCCTACACGACGCTCTTCCGATCACTTTGCACGGTATTGCCTTAACAGCAGTCAGAGGTGTATTTTTATCATACCTCTGATGTCTAAAAGAAGGAGAGTTTTATGGTATTTCTTGAAAATTTAAAGTCGGAGCTTGAAGCCTGCCGACCTGCTATCAAAGAGCTGCACGATGTTTACGATATCGAAAACAGCTCGGATAAAATAGAAGAGCTTCACGAAAAGGCTGCCGAGCCCGGCTTCTGGGACGACCCCGACAGCTCGCAGGAGGTGCTGCAGCAGACCAGACACCTGGAGGCAAGGGTGGAGCGCTACAACAGGTTCGTAACTGCGGCTGACGATATCGAGGTAATGATAGAAATGGCTGCCGAGGAGGACGAGGACACTCAGGCGGAGCTGGTGGAGGAGATAAAGGCTGACCTTGAAAAGCTTAAGGCGGACCTTGATGCTGCTTCTCTCGAAACACTGCTGACAGGCGAGTATGACAGGAGCAACGCTATACTGAGCTTCCACGCAGGTGCAGGCGGTACTGAGGCGCAGGACTGGACCGAGATGCTTATAAGAATGTACACCAAGTGGGCTGACTCCCACGGTTTTAAAAACAAGATACTTGATATACTGGAGGGCGGCGATGCTGGTATAAAAAGCTGCTCCATGATAATCGAGGGCGAAAATGCCTACGGCTATTTAAAGAGCGAGTCGGGCATTCACAGACTTGTGCGTATCTCACCCTTTGACAGCTCAGGAAGCAGGCACACCTCATTCTCGGCGGTGGAGGTAATGCCTGAGCTTGATGACAGCATTCAGGTTGAGATAAAGCCCGAGGATTACGAGATGGAGGTATACCGTGCCAGCGGTGCAGGCGGTCAGCATATCAACAAGACCTCATCGGCGGTGCGTATCATACACAAGCCCACAGGCATTGTAACAGCCTGCCAGACCCAGCGCTCACAGTTCCAGAACAAGGAATATGCTCTGAAAATGCTGAAAGCAAAGCTCATTGAGATAAAAGAGCGTGAGCACTTAGAAAAGATCGAGGACATAAAGGGTGTGCAGAAGGAGATCGCATGGGGCTCGCAGATACGCTCCTACGTGTTCATGCCCTACACCCTTGTGAAAGACCTTCGCACAGGCTATGAATACAACAACGTAAAGGCAGTTATGGACGGCGATCTGGACGGATTTATCAACGCATATCTGAAAGCGCTGTCTCTGGGCGAGATCGAAAAGAACTGATCTTAGATACAAAAAAGCGTTCCGAAAAACTCGGAACGCTTGATTTTTTTATACAGGGTGCACCTTGTTCTCAGCGTCGGAATGTGCGCCGTCTACACCGTATTTTTTGTTGCGTCTCTGCTCAAAGAACTTGGGCGCTACCTTGGGGAACATTGCGTATGTAAGGATATCCTCCTCCTGCTCTGTCCACTCGGCAGCCTCCTTCTTCATCACCTCAAACTCAGGCTCCAGGAGATCGGCAGGGCGGCAGTCGATAGGCTCTTCGCCCTTTAGTATCATTTTTCTGAACTCAGGGTCTATCTCAACGGGAGTTCTGCCGTACTCGCCCTTGACCATGCCCTTGAATTCCTTGGTGACAGTCTTGTATCTCTCGCCCATGATGATGTTGAACACAGCCTGTGTGCCGACGATCTGTGAGGTAGGGGTAACAAGGGGCGGATAGCCCGAGTCCTTACGAACTCTCGGTACCTCTTTGAGCACCTCTTCCAGCTGGTCAGCCTTGCCTGCCTGTTTAAGCTGTGAGAGCAGGTTGGAGAGCATTCCGCCGGGCACCTGATAAAGCAGTGCATTTGTGTTTGTAGCCAGCATCGAGGGGTCAAGCAGACCGCTGTCGATATACTTCTTTCTCAGACCCATAAAGTAATCTCTTACCTCGTTGAGCTTTACAAGATCAAGCCCCGTGTCATACTCAGTACCCTGGAATGTGGCAACTATAGACTCTGTAGGAGCGTGAGATGTACCCAGCGCCAGAGGTGACATAGCGGTGTCAACTGCGTCAACGCCAGCCTCAACAGCCTTTAAAATGCACATACAAGCAAGACCCGAGGTATAGTGGGTGTGCAGCTGAACAGGTATGCTGACAACGCTCTTTATATCCCTTACCAGCGTTTCAGCCTCATAAGGTGTCAGCAGTGCAGCCATATCCTTTATGCAGATAGAGTCAGCGCCTGCTTCCTCTATCCTCCTGGCATAATCCATATAATACTGGTGAGTGAATACCTCGCCCAGAGTGTATGAGATAGCCACCTGTGCGTGACCCTTCTCCTTATTGGCTGCCTTGATGGCAGTTTCAAGATTTCTGATATCGTTGAGCGCATCGAATATCCTGATGATGTCGATACCGTTGGCTATGGACTTCTGTACGAAATACTCCACCAGATCGTCGGCATAGTGGCGGTAGCCCAGCATATTCTGACCTCTGAAAAGCATCTGCAGCTTGGTGTTGGGCATCTCTTTCCTGAGAGTCCTCAGTCTCTCCCAGGGGTCCTCATTAAGAAAACGTATGCAGGAGTCAAAGGTAGCGCCGCCCCAGCACTCTGCCGAGTAAAAGCCGATCTTATCCATGGTGGAAAGAATAGGCTTCATGTCGTCCATGGACATTCTTGTAGCAAGCAGCGACTGGTGAGCGTCACGGAGAACGGTCTCCGTTATTTTAAGCTTTGCCATTTATTTTCAATCCTTTCAGTTTAAGGTAAAAATCTGTCAGCCGATAACTGCGATAACTGCGCCTGTATCGACCTGTGAACCCTTTGTGGTATTGATGCTGAGCACCTTGCCTGCAACGGGAGCGTTGATATCGTTCTCCATCTTCATAGCCTCAAGCACGCAGATAGCCTGACCCGATGTAACTATATCGCCGACGCTTACCTTGATATCCAGGACTGTGCCGGGCATGGGGGCTGTTACCTTAGTGCCCTCTGCAACAGGGGCAGCGGCAGCAGGTGCAGGTGCAGTAGCTGCAGCAGGTGCAGGTGCAGCAGCCACGGGAGCAGCCGCAGCGTCGCCGCCTATCTCCTCAACAGCTACGTCATAAGCCTTACCGTTTACTGTGATGTTATATCTTTTCATAATAAAAACTCCAATCCGAATTATTCATTATTTTCATTAAAGCTGTATATTGCTGTGCTTCTTAGGCAGCCTTGATATCCTCTTGCCTGACAGCATATCGAGAGCAGCCACAAGAGTCGCCCTGAGCTGTGCCTTGTCTGCAATGCCGTCAACACAGCCGTTTGCAGCGGCATAAGCAGCACTTGCCTTGGTTTTTGCATACTCGTCAGCAAGGGCATTTCTTGCACTTGTGAGGTCCTCAGCGCCTTTGAGATCATCATGCTGCATAAACTCAACGGCAGTAACAGGGTCAAGGGGCGAGATAACAGCCTCGGGAGCAGCATATGCCAGATCGGCATTAGCGCCCTTGCCTGCCAGTGCTATGTATGCCGCACCGTAAGCCTTGCCTGTTACAACAGATATCTTTGCTGTGGTAGCCTCAGCATAAGCGTGAGCCAGCTTAGCCATGCTCTTTACTGCGCCGCTTGCTTCGGCTGCATCATCGGCAGCAAAGCCCTCGGTATCAACAAAAGTCACAACGGGTATTGCAAAGCTGTCGCATATCCTTACAAATCTTGCAAGCTTCGAGCAGTCCTCTGCGGTGAGCTTATCCTTGGTCTTGTTGGTAGCAGCTATACCTACGGTAGAGCCGCCTATCGCTGCCAGCGCTGTATAAGCTGCGCCGCCGAAAGCCCCGCTCAGCTCCAGTACGCTGCCTGCATCGCACACAGCCTCAGCCAGCGAATTTGCATCGTCATATGAACCGCCGCTCGGCTCCTCAAACTCATAGATCGGCACAGGTGAAAGGTTGTTCTGAGGAAGCTTGAGAAGTATCTCTCTTGCCTTTTCTACCGCTGCCTTATCGTCATCGCACACAGCGCATACCGTACCGTTCTCGGCTGCTGCATCGGCAGAGCCCTCAGCATTTGGTGCGGCATAAAGTGCTGCGTCCTTAGCTATAACTGCAAAATCAGCCGACTCAGCCAGTATAGCCGAGCTGCCCGAGCAAACGCCTGCCACAACAGCTATCTGGGGAACAACTCCCGACAGGTTGTTTGACCACATCATAAGCTCGCCATAAGCAGCCAGCGCCCTTGCGCCGTCGCTTACATCTGCGCCGTAGCTGTCATAGATACCCACCACAGGCACGCCTGTTTTAGCGGCAAGGTCATACACCTTGGCTATTTTATCAGCACCCTCCTTGGTAAGTGCGCCCTTTCTGATATCAATATTCTGAGAAAAGGCATAAACAGGGTTGCCGTCGGCATAGCCGAAAGCGGTGATAACACCTGTCAGCTCCGAGCCGCTGCCTGCGTAAGCGTCCAGCTCGGTATATTTTCCTTCGTCAAACAGATATGTCAATCTTGTTCTGGCAGGGCTTACAGCCTGCGAAGCTGCCTGCAGCTCTGCCAGAGTCCTGATAGTTTCAGACATACAGTTTCCTCCATTCACTAATAATTAAACGATCATAAACAAATCCAACAAGTAAATTTTATCATAATCATACATATAATAGTATAACATTTTTCCACATTTATTTCAAGTAGCGTTGGCAGGATTTCTGCTTTTTTACTTTTTGATAATATTTTGTTAAAATAATAGCAAAAAAGCAGCGGTTAGAAACGCTGCTTTTCTTACATTCTCAACCTGAGCTTATATCCTCACTGATATTCTCCAGCATGGTGTTGAATATCAGCACGTTGGTCCTGTCGATATAGTGTATGCCGTCCTTGGTATCAAAGCCATTTTCTTTGAGGTAGGAGCTCATGTCTATGTATCTGTTTCCCCAGAAGGCTTTCATCTTTTCATTGAAGGCGTCTATCTTTGAGTTATAAATACCCGTGCCGCCCAGCTTGATATCCAGTCTTGCGCCGTCAACACAGGGGTTCACAGACATTCCGTACAGCCTGTGGGTGCCGCCGTATTTTTTGCGCAGCTCATTATATTTAGCTGTGTAACTGCCTGCAGCCGTCATATCGTTTATACCCTGGGTGAACACGACCACATACTTTTTGCCGCTTTTAAGATATTTTTCCAGCTGCGGGACGGCGTCGGAGACCAGCCAGCTGTAGCCTGCCGCAGGCTTTGCGATAAAAATGGTGTTATCATAAAGCTTGGTGATATTTTTCACCTGTGAGAGCTGATACAGCCTTGAGTCTCCAATGAGAATAAGACCGTCATAGCCCTTCAAAGTATAGCCGATGGTTATGGAAGCAGGGGCGCTCCAGGGGGCAAAGCTCAGGTAGCCGTCATATTTGTTTTTGCCGTAGGGGACCGCCTGGAAGGAATAATCGCCGCCTTTAAGACCCTTTACGGTATAGCTTGTGCTGCTGCCGTTTGCCACATTTGCAGCCAGCCGCCATACCGAGCTTTCCTTCATATAGATATAATAGCCGTCGCAGCCGCTTGTGGGCTTCTGCCATTTTAGCGTTACCGTGCCGCTTGCCGATGATGAAGCCGTCAGGGTGGTGCTTGTGGGGGGCGAAAGCACCGAAACGTCCTTATAGCTGCTGAAATAGTTGACTATAACTCCGCCGCAGTTGACCCTTACAAAATAGCGCACACCGCAGGTCAGGTATTTATGCGGGGCATTATTTCTGGTGGTATAGCTTCTCCCCGCTGCGCTGTATGATCTTACATTGCTGTAGGCGCCGCCCGACTTCAATGCAGTCTGGTAGCCCGACGCCTTATAGGTTTTGCCGTTTATAACAGCATTGTTCACAGCGTTCCACCGAATAACCACAGAAATATTCACCGAGGTATAATCGGTGGTGATAGCTCCCGACACCGTCCATGTGTCGATACTGAACTTGGTATACTCCCCTGCCGAACTGCCTTTAAGGGCTCTTATGCGGATATCATATCTGTCGTTTTTATAGATATTTTTGATAACGTAGGACAGGTCTTTGGTATAAACAGCCTTGCCGTAAGCTTTGTCGCTTGTGCGTTTATACTGTATCTCATAACGGTCTGCATTTGCGGCAGCCCCCCATTTTAGGGTAATATACCCGGGAGTCACCGCCTGTGTTTTGAGCACCACCTTGCCCGGCTTGCTCTCGGCAGTCCAGCCCATGTCATTGGGGATATTCTGCTTTTTAGCCACCGAGATTATCAGCATGGCATCAACAGTATCGGCAATGCCGCTGCCGTTCACATCTGCCATATAAAGCTGGCTGTCGCTTTTTGGGTATGCTGTCTTTTTAGCATACGCCACGGCTGACATCGCATCGCTTGAATTTATGACACCGTCGCCGTTAATGTCGCCCTTTATGTAGTCCTCGGCATCAGCAGAGATACCCGATATCATACACAGCGAAAAAACCACAGCCGCCAGCATTATGACCAGCGGTATGATCTTTGCATTTAAGCTCACTGATCTTTTCATGTTATTTACCCTTGGTAACGGCAGTTCTTATAGCTCTGAGCTCGTCCGGCTTCAGCTCTCTGTACTCGCCGGGCTTTAACATACCCAGCTTCAGCGGACCGATAGAGGTCCTTTTGAGCCTTGCGACTTCAAGACCCACAGCCTCGCACATTTTTCTTATCTGCCTGTTTCTGCCCTCATGGATAGTCATTTGCAGAACTACCCTGCCGGGCTCTTTATCAAGCACCACCACGCTGCACTCGGCGGTCTTTCTGCCGTCGATCTCAACGCCCGAGGCGAGCTGCACCAGCTGGTCGTCATTCACATCGGGTCTGACTGTTACCCTGTAGGTCTTTGAAACGTGGCGTGAGGGGTGCATGATATCATTGGCAAAGCTGCCGTCATTTGTCAGCAGCAGCAGCCCCTCCGAGTTTTTATCCAGCCTGCCCACAGGATAAACTCTGTCGGGGATATCCTTGATAAGCTCGGTCACACACTTTCTGCCCAGCTCGTCATTCATGGTGGTAACATAGCCCCTTGGCTTATGCAGCATTATGTAATAAAGCGCTCTCTTTTTCGCTACATTTATCTTTTCGCCGTCAACGGTTATGATATCCTTGCCTGCAAGAGCCTTATCCCCCAGCTTGCAGGGTCTGCCGTTCACCTTTACCCTGCCTGCCTCGATAAACTCCTCAGCCTTTCTGCGTGAGCAATAGCCGCTCTCGGCGATTATTTTCTGTATCCTTATCTTTTCCATATATTCTCCTTCTTGACCGCCCGAAAAGCCGATCATAAAAACGCCATAAGCAAGATACAGAGATCGCTTCTGTATCCTGCCTTATGCCCTGTCAGCCTATGCCGAAAGCCCTTTTAAGTCTTTCAAACCACGGGCTTATGCCCTTTGGTTTTTCCTCGCTCTTTAAAAGCTCTGCACTTTCGGCGGCTGTTATATCTGTTCTTCCCAGCAGCCTGCCGTTATAGTAATACTCGATATGCCCCACCGCATCGCCCTCTTTTACAGGGGCATACACAAAGGGCTCTATAAACACCCTTGACTGCACCTGCGAAGCCGTGCCGTTGAGCAGCGTCTCGGTAATTCCCCGCGGTGCGCACAAAAGCTTATCTCTGTCTGAGCCTGCCACCTTTACAGAATAAAAATCGGCAGGGGGCTTTATGCGCTGCTCGCTTATGAGCCCGAAGCAGTAGTCATAAAGGCTCATATGGTCGTTCCAGTCGTCAGGGGCGTTCAGGGTAACGCAGATAAGCTCGCTGTTTTCCCTGTCGCACGCCGAAACAAGGCAGCGCCTTGCCTTATCGGTAAAGCCTGTCTTGACTCCCACGATGTCATCATGCCTGAGCAGCTTGTTTGTATTTATCAGCCACCTGTCATAGGGCGGGTCACCGAAGCTCAGCTTTATTTTCTCCTGTGAGCATATCTCTCTGAAAGCCTCGTTTTTCATAGCCTCGGCAGTCAGCAGCGCCATATCGTAGGCTGTTGAATAATGCTCGTCGGTATAGTCATCAAGCCCTGAGGGAGTCACAAAGTGGGTGTTCTCCATACCAAGCTGCTTTGCTCTCTCGTTCATGACCTCAACGAATTTTTCAACACTGCCCTCGGCTCTCACCGCCGCTGCATTTGCAGCATCGTTGCCGCTGGGCAGCAGCATACCGCAGGCAAGGTCTCTCAGCGTTACCTTGTCGCCCTCCTGCAAGCCCATAGACGAGCCCTCGGTCATTATGGCAGTGCTGTCTACCGTAAACTGCACATCAAGGTCATCTCTTTCAAGTATTATCAGCGCTGACATTATTTTGGTGGTGCTTGCCATAGGCAGCTGCTCATAGGCGTTTTTCTCAAAAAGCACCTCGCCCGTTTTGCCGTTATAAACTATTGCCGACCTTGCGGATACCGACAAAGGCTCCTCTGCGCTGACCTTAAAGCTGCCCAATGTAAATATCAGCAGCATGGTGACCACTGTGACCACGGTATAAAATCTCACTCTGTCATATCTCACGAAAACCACCCTTTCACATATCATGTCCGATACATTTCTGTGAATAGTTTACGCAGAGAGCGAGATAAAATTACTTGAAAAATTTTCTAATCAGAATTCGATGCCCTCGTCATCAAGGTCGCCGAAGTCCTCGTCCTCAGCGTCCTTTTCAGCCTTTTTCTTGTCGATAAAATCAGTTACCTTGTCGATGACCTGGGGTATCATCTCAACGATAGCGTTCTCCTTAGGCGCATTTGCAGTCAGCTGCAAAAGCTTTACCTCACCCTGATAAACAGCTATAAAAGCAACGGGAGTTATGGTAACACCGCCGCCCGAGCCGCCGCCGAAGGTATCCTTAGCGGATTTTGTAGGCAGATCTGAGCCGCCCGACGCAAAGCCGACAGACACCTTTGAAACGGGTATGATAGTTGTGCCGTCGCCTGTAACTATGGGCTTGCCGACCACCGTTTCGCAGGCAGCCATTTCGTGTACCTTTTCCATAGCCATTTTCACAAGGGCTTCGATCTTAGTATTCTCGCTCATTTTTCAACAACCTTTCAATCATTTATTTTAGCTAAAATTTCCTTTTCTTTTTGTTTTTCCGCTTTTTTCGCTGCCTTTGCAGCCTTTCTCTCAGCCAGCTTTTTGCGTATGAACCAGGGCAGGAACAGTCTCAGGAAGTTTACTGCCACGCAGAATGCGATAGCTATGACTGTGCTGGGTCTTACCCTGACCTTTACCTCGCCCACGGCATCGAATTTTTTTACATTGAACAGGCAGTTTACATTGGCTTCTTTAAGCTTCAAAGTGAACACCGTGCCTATTACGTGCAGCAGGTTGAACACTGCCGCCTGCAGCTTGCCGTAGAACATGGCGCTGTCGTAGGCGTCCTCCTTGCCTGTGTCGATATTTATCATCACGCCCTCAAACCTTATGGTCTTTAAAAGCTTTTTAAAATACTTCCAGCCGATAGGTATATAGGGCTTTATAAACTCATACTTAGCTTTCAGGTCGTTATACTTTTCCTTTAACTGGTCCGCCTTGCTTGGGGAGTTTTGCTTTTCCAGCTTTTTATCCAGCTTCTGCTGTGCCTTTTCCTGCTTTTTCTGAGCCTTTTCTTCTTTCCTTCTGGCTTTTTCAGCCTTTTTCTCTTGTTTGAGCTCCGCCTTTGTTCTGGGCTTTTCCTCCTCGCCGTTATCCCTGACTTCGGTATCCTCCTGACTGCTCTTATCTGCCTGCGGCGGTGCTTCGCTCTCAGCCTGCTCTGCTTCGGCAGCTTTCAGCGCTTCGGCTTCTGCCTTTTCGTACTCTTCAAGCTGCTTGTAGGCGTCTTCAAGCTCGGCTTCTATGTCGTCGGGGAACTCCTCAAAATCATCATCAGGCTTCTTTTGCTTTTTCTTTTTATCCTTAGTTTTTTTCGGCGGCTTCTCCTTACGGGGATAAATTGTGATAAACAGATACTTCACCTTGAACACGAACTTCCCGTCGGTGCCGCCCCTGAGATACACCGTAACGGAAAAATGCAGCAAAATGACGATGACTGCTATTATGATAAGCAGTATCTTTAAAACTATCATCGTCATCACCCTTTCCGTTAAATATTATTGGTCTATCCTATGTATTTTCGGCATTTTCCATGACCTCGTCAATAGTTATCTGCCCTGTCTGTTCGGGCAGCGGCGGCAGGTCATCAAGGCTTGTGAGCCTGAAAGCGCGCAGAAAATTATCAGTGGTAACATAGGCTATGGGTCTGCCGGGCAGGTCGAGCCTGCCTGCTTCTGCCAGCAGCCCTTTTTCCACCAGCGAGTTCACCACGCCCGAGGAGTCAACTCCCCTGACGCTTTCAACAAAGCCCTTGGTTACGGGCTGGTTGTAAGCCACCACCGTCAGCGCCTCCATAGCCGCAGGCGAAAGCGCCGCACTGCGCTTTATCTCCAGCGCATTTTTGATATACTGCGCATACTCCTGCCTGGTCGCCAGCTGATAGGAATTTTCAAGCTTCAAAAGCTCTATGCCGCTTGTTTTTTCATATTTTTCCTTTAAAAGCTCCAGCGCTGCTTTCACCTCGCTTATGCCTGCTTCGGCTGCGGCACAAAGCCTGTCGGTCTCCACAGGCTCCCCCGAGGCGAAAAGTATCGCTTCTATTATCCCTGCTAAATTCTCAGTTTCCATACAGACAGCCCGAAGGCTCTCCTTTCGTCAGTATCTTCTCATGCCGTATCTCCAGCAGCTGCCCTGTGCGGGAAAGCTGCCCCAGTAGTACCTTACGGCAAAATAATTCGGCTTAAAGCCCTCATCGGGCATTTTTTCATCGGGTGCAGCTTGGGTATTTACTGCTTCGTCGGGCTTGTCCTCGGTCTCAGTCGGGGCTTCCCTTTCAAGCAGAGCCACCCCTGCGGCTGAACCTGCGCTGTCCGTCAGGCTCAAGCCCTTATCATCATAAGCCGCTGTTACGGGCAGCCTGTCAATTTTAACAGCTATCTGCTCCAGCGCTTCAAGGGTGTCGCTTTGCAGAGCCAGCACCTCGCTGTGCTTTACGCTCTCAGCCCTGTATGTATTATGCCTGGTGACGCTCTCCCTTTGATATTCATGCCTTTGTCCGATTTTTTCCGTCTCCTGCTCAGCTATCTCTTCAAGGCTGACGGCAGGCTGCTCTGCTTCGGTATCATCGGGCTGGGGCGGTATATCAGCCATATCATCATCGGTCTGAGGGATATCCTCATTATCCCCCTGTTCATAAAACACCATGCCGCCGTCAGTTACCTCAGTAACTTCATGCACTGAACTATCCTGCGGACTTTCGGCATTATCATTATCGGCAGCAATTTGGCTGTTATTTCTGCTTTCTTCCTCCTGCTTGTCAAAGTCAGAGGTCAGTCTGCCCTTTTTGGCAGCGGAGTTCATATACACCATGCTGTTATCCTCATTGAGGAATATCCTGCCGGACTTTGTAAGCTCCAGCACTGCCAGAAAGGTGGCGACACGCTCGCTTTTAACGGTCATGCCGTCATAAAGCCTGTCCATTTCAAAGCTGCCTGTGGTATACAGCTTTTTAAGTATAAAAATTATCTTTGATGTCACCGAAACTATCTTCTGCGACACTATCGGCTGGAACATATCCGCTCTGAGAGGCTTGCTGTTTCTGGTCTTTTCGTTCATGCCCAGATAGGCAAGCAGCAGCTCCTCGGGGTCCTTCTCGCCTGTAAATGTCTTGTTGACGGGCAGCTTAACAGGCTCTCTCACAAAGACCTCGCCGCCCACATAACTCTCTTTAAGCCTTGCGGCTGCCAGCTTGCAGAGGGAATACTCTATTATCCTGCCCTCAAGCTCCTTTTTAAGCTCCTCGCCCTCGTTATCCTGGGGCAGCAGAGAAACTGTTTTTATATAAATGAGCCTTGCTGCCATTTCAAGAAAATCCGCAGCGTCCTCATAATCCTCATGGTCGAGGCTGTCCATGTATTCAAGATACTGCTCCAGCAGCAGGGTTATCTCGATATCGTAAATATTCAGCTTATGCTTGCTTATCAGATGAAGCAGAAGGTCTAAGGGACCCTCAAACATATCAAGCTTGAACTGAGCTGATGTCATCTATACATATCCTTTCAACTAGTAAGTAAGAGCCTTTCGCATTACAAGGCGCTCTCACTTTGCTATGGCATTTGCTATGGGGTCTACCCAGAAGGTCAGCTTATCCATAAGAGTAAAGGCAAAGTCCTGCAGATAGCCCAGCGGCTTGTCAAGCAGATCAGTAAATATCAGGATAAGAAATGCAATGGAGATGTAGTTCTGATACTGCTCCATAAAAGCGTTGACCTTTGCAGGGGCGAAGTAGGATATAATCTTCTGACCGTCCAGAGGATAAATGGGCAGCAGGTTGAAAACTGCCAGACCTATGTTTATCAGCACAAAATAATAAAGTATGAAAACGCCCCACATAAGCGCCTCAGACGCACTTGTCAAAGAAACTGCATTTAATATCTTATAAACTATCATAGCCAGCAGCGCCATGATAAGGTTTGATATAGGACCTGCCGCAGCGGTTAACGCCATGCCCTTTCTGTACCACTTGAACCTTAAAGGGTTTACCTGCACAGGCTTGCCCCAGCCAAAGCCCACAAACAAAATGCCTATCGAGCCGATAGGGTCAAGGTGAGCCAGCGGATTGAGAGTGAGCCTGCCCTGATAGCCGGGGGTCTCATCGCCCAGCTTGGTGGCTGCCCACGCATGGGCGAACTCGTGAACGGGTATGCACATAAATAGTATTATAAGCCTTGTTCCGTAGGTCAGAACATCATACTGAGTCATAAAAAACCTCTTTTCTTTGTCCTCATAAGAATAATATGCCGTTAACTATGATTTTTGGCGGCAAGCACCATATCTATACAACAATACATAATACATTATACTACATTTACAAGAATATTTCAAGTGGCAGCACGGATATTTTGTCATTTTTGTCAAAATGCCCTGTTTAAGATATTTTTTTCAAAAAAGACTTGCATTTTCAGAAAAACTATGTTATAATATTCAAGTATTATGAATTGAACAGGGTATAATTCTGTTCACAACCAGTTTTTAGTATGTAAAGGAGGTGCACACTGACATGGCAAAGTGCGAAGTTTGCGGAAAGGGTGTTACTTTCGGAATCAAGGTATCTCACTCACACAGAAGAACCAACAGAGCTTGGAAGCCCAATGTGAAGAGAGTTAAGGCTATCGTAAACGGTTCTCCCCGTCACGTTTATGTTTGCTCAAGATGTCTGCGTTCAGGCAAGGTAGAGAGAGCATAAGCAATGGCTTTTTATTCCACAAATTAGACTAGCACTGCTAGTCTTTTTTTGTTTGTGCCTAAACATACAAAAATGCCTTTCCCCGACGCTTATCGTGGGAAAGGCATATTTTTATACCGCTATAGAAACTCTCCTGTTGTCTTTTCCCGGGGGAGTGAACACATCTGCTGCGCTGTCGCCGCTGTTGTCTTTGTCCTTGTTGGTCTCAAAGCCGTATCCGTCCTCGGTCTTGTTTATCATATCGTAGTAGATTATAGCATTTGATATGTCTATGCGTTCCTCGGCATAGCTTGCGTAGTCGGATATGTATTCTTCGTCCACCAGACCGTCATTTATGCGTTCCTCGCAGGCGCTCTGTGAATACTCGGGGTCCTCGCTGAACTTGAAAAGACCGTGCTCGGTGTCTGAATAAACAGGGTTAGGGGTATCCTTATACACCTGATTGCAGGAAACGTTCACCGCAACATTTTTATAATCGGTAAGGTCAAAATAGGTGTCCTTCTGGTTATTGTAATATATCTTGTTGGTAACAAAGTTGCCGTTGGGGAATATCACCACATTCTCCTCATCCTCGGCAAAGGAGAAAATATCGTGGCCCAGCGCATACTTGTTATCAAAGCCGAACATATTGCCAAGGGTGGGCTGAACATCATACATACCCATTACCTTGGTGATCTCCTTAGGCTCATACTCGCCGCCCTTTGACCAGATTATAAAGGGAGTCTTTCTGTTGATATTATAGTAGAAATCATCAACGGGGATATAGCCTTCGTCCTCCTCGGTGAGCACCGTGTCGGTAAAGGGGTCGTAGTTGAAGTAATATTCATACTCCACCTCTTTGATCTTAGCGTCGTGGTCGCCGTAGAGAACTATAACTGTGTCATCAAGCAGTCCCTGCTCGTCAAGGTCGCTGAAAAACTGACCCAGCGCTTCATCGGCATAATGTACCGATTTGAAGTATGAGCCCAGCTTTCTGCCCTCAATAAAGGGAGCTGATATCTCTTCATAAAGCCCCGTTTCTTCATCGAACTTGGTATATTTGAAGGTCAGGTCAAGGTCGCTGACTCTTTCGATATCGGTAAACGGCGTGTGGTTTGTGAGCATGAGAAATGCGCCGAACCACTTTTCGTTCTCAGCGTCTATATCCTTCACCTTAGGCACAGCCTGCCTGAAAAACGACTTATCCGAAAGTCCCAGACCGATAGTTTCATCGATATCGAAATCGGTGGTGTAGTTATAGAACTTATCATAGCCCAGCGAGCTGTGCAGATGAAGTCTGTTCCAGTAAGAGCCGTTGTTGCCGTGCATACTGAAGGTATAGTAGCCCAGATCTTGCAGCATTTTCTGGGTGGTGTTATAATCTCTGTCCCAATAATTGATAGCCACCGTGCCGCTTGATGCGGGCATAAGTGAGGTAGCTATGGTGAACTCAGAGTCGGAGCTTGTACCCACGCTTTCCTGAGCGTAGAAATTAGAGAAATAAAGACCCTCTCTTGCCAGCTTGTTGAGGTTTGGCGTCAGCTCCTCACCGTTGATATATGTGTCCATGCAGAACTGCTGCATACTCTCACAGTGTATGAGGATAACGTTTTTATCCTTGAAAATGCCAGTATACTCGTTGTTCTTCTCCTGGGGCTTCTCCTTTTCCTCAGCCTTTTCCTCGTAGAACTCGGTGAAAGCCACCTTTTTCTCCTCATAGCCGAACATCATATTGATCTTGGAATAAGCCGAGGAAACAAGGTCGCTCATCTGATAAGTATACATACCAAAGGTCGCCAGCACATACTCTCTGTTCCACTGCTTGTGGAGTCTTGAATAGTCGGTAGCGGTAAGGGTCGAGCAGAAAATGCCTGCCACCACCAGCGAAACGCAAAGGCTGCCCATAGCGTATTTAAACCGCTTTTTCTTCTCCTTGCTCTGTGACTGATAATCTCTGGTGCGCCTTTTTATAAGTATGTAGGAAACTATCAGCACAGGTATTGTCCACAGGAAAATAAGGTCCTTGGGCTCTAGGATATTCTGCGTAACAGCGTCCATAACTCCCCCAAGCTGTGACGCTGTGGAAAGCAGCGAGAAGGACATGAAGGACTTGTAGTTGGTATAATAGATAGAGTTGCCTGCGCAGAGGATAGTGAATATGACATTAACTATCATAAGATAAATAAACTGTCCCCTGGGCTTTTTGAAGGCGTAGGATATGAGCCCGAACATCAGCATTACCGCAAAGTCCGCCATCAGCGGCTTTACCTGACTGTATACGAACTTAACCGTAAACGCCCTTAAAATAAAGGCATTTATCACCGAGACTGCCACAAATATAACTACTATAGTATTATCCTTGAAGTAGCTTGCCACCGTATCACGGGTCTTTTTTAAGATCTTACCCATTTAATATGCTCCTTATTATAATTATATAATAAAACCTTTATTGCCTGATCTGATACATAGATTATTTTAATACCAATTATGCAAAATGTCAAGTTTCGGGGCTATTTTTCGTCACTTTTAACAATGGCGAGGTTTCCCTTTCGATTTGACAATATAATTTTATCACATTTTATGATTTTGTCAACCAAATAATTTCATTTTTCAGAAACCTATCACACATTGGCTCAAACTGACATTTTTCTGTAATTTAGAGCTGCTTTTGCTGTAATTTTTTATAAACCTGCCATTTACAAATTGTGCAAAATATTTAAGTAAAATGTTATTAAGTCAACAATTATATCCAGTTAAATGAAAATTGTGTAAGACGGGTGAAAAATAATTGATTTTTGTCAGATGTGGTGTTATAATTACGAAAGCGGACTGATCGCAGAGCTTTTACAAAAGCAAGTTATTTATGCGGTCGGCAGTTTAGGGAAATATTGGTAATGAAAGAGGACGAGCCTGATGATAAAACTTATAGCCACCGACCTTGACGGAACTATGCTAGATGATAAAAAACAGCTGCCCGAAAATTTCGCTCAGGTGATACACGACCTGAGGGGCAGAAAGATACGCTTCGCCATATCCAGCGGCAGGAGCTTCTGCACACTTAAAAAGCAGTTTGGCGATTATATCGACGACCTGATCTTTATATGCGACAACGGCGCTTACGTATACGACAGAGGGACTGCTGTCAAGGTATCTACCCTGCCCCACGACGCTGTGGTGAATATCATAAGATACTGCGAGGGGCTGGGGCTGACGATACTTCTCTGCGGCAAAAACGGCACATGGCACAACGCCGTTAACCCCGAACATCTGGCTGAGATAAAGTCATACTACGTCAATCAGATAAGGCTTGATGATCTTACTCAGTTTGATGACGAGATATTCAAGATAGCGGTTTTTGAAGAGGGCGGAATTGAACACAGTGCTCTGCCAAAGCTTGCTGAAAGATACGGTGACTACTTCAATGTTCAGCTTTCGGGCAAATTCTGGGTGGATATTATGAACAAAGGCATAACCAAAGGCTCGGCGCTGCACGATGTACAGAACCGCCTTGGAGTTGATTATGAGGAGACTATGGCATTCGGTGATTACCTCAACGACATTGAAATGCTTGAAAACTCATACTACAGCTTTTCTATGGAAAATTCTCACAGCCTTGTTAAAAAGACGGCGAATTTTTCCACAGGCTCAAACAACGATAACAGCGTTATGAAAGAGATAATAAAGCTGTGCTTTTAATGCATATAACAAAACGGACGGTTTTGCCGTCCGTTTTTTTGTACTGTTATTTATCCTCGCTGTATTTTTTATAGCCGGGGTGCTTGCCTGTTACGCCGTACTGTCCTCTCATGCCGATAAGGCGGTCGATGTTCTCACGGTCGATATCCTTGACTCCCCCAAGCAGCCTTGCCACCAGTGATATCTGAGCCTGAAGCTCCAGAGTTTCCATTCTGTAGTAGGCTGTGGTCAGGTCTGCGCCCACTGTGAGTGCGCCGTGGTTTGTCAGCAGCATAACGTCATGCTCCTGCAGATAAGGCTCGATAGCCTCGGGCACCTCAAAGGTCGAGGGTGTGCCGTAGGGCGTCAGCGGTACTGAGCCAACTGCGATGACTGTTTCTATCATGCAGTAATCATCAAGCGGTATATGTGCGCAGGCAAAGCCTGTTGATACAGGAGGGTGTGCGTGGACCACTGCACCCACATCGGGGCGGTCGTTATAGCATTTAATGTGCATTTTCACCTCAGATGAAGGTCTCCAGTCCTCGGTGGGCTTTTCGATAATGTTAAAATCCCGATCTATAAGACCGATATGGTCTCTGGTTATCTCAGCCTTTGATATGCCTGTTCTTGTGGCTAAAAATCTGTTCTCGTCCACCTTGACGGTTACGTTGCCGTCATTGGCTGCCACCCAGCCCTTCTGCCACATTTTATGGCAGACCTCTACTATTTTGTCCTTGATATCCTCGTACATTTAAAACTCCTCCAAAAAATTATTTGTCTTTATAGACCACAGTCAGGGCTTCAAAATTGCCCTCCACCTTTTCATAGGGCTCATACATATAGTTGAAGTGGAACACCACATCGCCGTACTCTTTATTGCCCGATTTATAATTTTCCTGCTTATCCATAGCGTCACGGATATCCTCCACCACCGACGATGGCATACCCAGCTCCTCATCAATAGCGGCAACGCTTGACAGAAACACCTCCATAGACTCTTTAAAATCGTTGTTTTTATCAGCCGAGCTCAGGGTCATCAGCAGACCTGTTTCCTCGTTATAGGTTATAAAATACCTGTCGCTCTTATACTTATCCGCAAGGTCTTTGAGCGGCGGACGCTGGGTCTTTAAGGTGAGCATGAGTATTGCTGTGAGCGAGAGTGAAAAGACTATGGCTATCAAAAATATTATCGGTATGACCGAACGCTGTTTCTTTTTAGCTGCCAATTCAGACTACTCCCTTTTGAAGCATGATGTTCGCATATATAGCCTTCTCCCCAGTGGCGATTATGGCATAGGCAGTCTTTGCCTGCTCGTAGAACTCAAAACGCTCCACCTCGCCCACAGTGTCTGCTCCCCTGTCATCGTGCTTTTTGATTATAGCCTTATATTCCTCCCAGATGGGGGTTTCGGCATTGTCGCCCTCCATCACCTGCATAAGGCTCACAGGCTTTTCAACGTAGGTATCCAGAGGGAAAAGTGTGAGTATAGCATCAAGCAGCTCAGGCACGCCGTGACCGTCACAGCGTATTACCTTTGCGTTTTTCCCCATGCTCTCGGCTGGGAAATTTCCGTCTGCAATAACTATTCTGTCCGAATGCCCCATTTCGCAGAGCGTTTTCAAAAGCTCCGGCGAAAGTATAGGCGGTATATTTTTCAGCATATTTATGCTCCTTTCTTAATAGTTTTGTGCCTTGCTAGTCGCTAGATTATCAGAGAGCTAGTGGCTAGAGTCCCCTTTTACAAACTGTGTTAGATAAGTAAGTTTCTCGCTTCTTATGAGCCATATATTGCTCGTTTTTTCTTAGATATTTTAACTTTAATAATCTATCAAAGTTATACAGCTAATATCTAGCCCCTAGTTCTCTAAATATCTAGCGACTAGCAGGGCATAATCGTGAGCGGAGCGAACACCATTAATTGTTAATTATGGATAATGTTTTCATAATCAGAATAGGCTTTATCCCACTGCATCGGGCTGTCGCCCTTGAAAATGGTTATCTCCTCGGAATTTCGTATCACTCTTCTGGCAGCTTCTATATCGGGGATATCTCCGCTTGCCATCAGCTGAACGGCGATGTTGCCAAGTGCCGTTGCTTCAACAGGTCCGCCGGATACTTTTATCTTGCAGGCGCAGGCTGTCAGCTGTGACAGGAATTTATCCTTAGTGCCGCCGCCTATCATGTAGAGCGTATCGTACTTTTTGCCTGTGCAGGCTTCAAGCTCGCTGATAGCCGTGCGGTATTTGAGCGCTAAGCTCTCGTAGATACATCTCATTACCTCGCCGTCCGTTTCGGGAACAGGCTGGTTTGTTCTTATGCAGTATTTTCTTATCCTGTCGGGGATATTGCCCGAGGGCACAAAGCTTTCGTCATCGGGGTCGATAAAGCATTTGAAGGGCTGGGCTTCTCTTGCCATTTTTTCAAGGTCAGCAAATGAATACTCCTTGCCCTCACGCTGCCACTGCCTGCGGCTCTCCTGTATCAGCCAGAGCCCGATTATGTTTTTAAGGAACGATGTCTTACCGCCGTAGCCCACCTCGTTGGTGACATTAAGTCTCAGCGAGTTTTCATCAAGTATAGGCTCGTCCAGCTCTGTTCCGAGCAAGCTCCATGTGCCGCAGCTCAAAAAGGCAAAGTCCTTCTCCTCAGCAGGCACGGCAGCCATTGCCGCCTGGGTATCGTGTCCGCAGACTGCGATAACGTCCATATCGGGAATATCCAGCTCCTCTGTTATCTCGTGGGTCAGGGGGGCTATCTTAACGCCCGAGGGTACGATGTTTGTAAACAGGCTCTGCTTTATGCCAAGCCTGTCAGCCAGCTTATAAGCCCAGCAGCTGCCTGCCTGGTCATAAAGCTGCGTGGTTGAAGCTATAGACTGCTCAGTGACCTTTTCCCCTGTCAGGAAAAAAGTGAACAGGTTAGGCATCATCAGCAGCTTGTCGGCACGCTCTAAAAGCTCAGGTCTTTTTTCAGCCAGCGCCATTAGCTGGAAGGCTGTGTTTATCTCCATAAACTGGTTGCCTGTGACTGCATAAAACGAGTCCCTCGGCACCAGCTCAAAAGCCTTATCAAGCATACCCTTGGTGCGTGCGTCACGGTAGTGTACGGGGTTTTCAAGCAGCCTGCCGTTTTTGTCGATAAGCCCGAAATCCACTCCCCAGGTATCAATGCCCATGCTGTCTATCTTACCGCAGGACTTAGCTTTTACAAGGCTCTGCTTGACCTCATGGAAAAGCCTGAGAAAGTCCCAGTACATAGTGCCGCTGAGCATAACAGGGTCGTTTGAAAAGCGGTGTATCTCTTCAAGGGTTATCTTGTCATTTTCAAAGCTTCCCACAATGGCTCTGCCCGACGAAGCCCCGAAATCAATGGCGAGTACCTTTTTAGACATTGTATCACTTCCTTAGGTGCCGTTACAGCAGTTTTAGTATTATCATATCTCTTAACGGGTTATTTACCGCAAAGAGGAGAAAGTACACTGCGGTTATACCGCCGCAGATATACTTCCCTGCGGTTATCCTTGGTGTGTTATACTCCTCATTATTATGCAGCCCATAGGTCACCAAGAGCATCACAAAGGGGAATATCAGCATCAGCGGTCTTTTGCCCAGTATAAAGAAATTTTCCCACATTTTCCCGATAGCTCTGCCCCAGAAAGGCAGAGTTATACCCGTCACCAAAAACATGGGCAGCAGGGGCAGAAAATAGCTTCTCACCTTAAATCCGCACTCTCTCCACCTGGGCACCAGATGTATACTTGCAAGCACAAGCCACATCAGCGTGCCTGTGCTTGCAATAAAAGCCACAGGGGTAACGCTCAGCATGACAGTTATCTCGGCAATTATCAGAAATCTCACATAAATATGCTTCATCTCGACCCTTGCCTTTTCCACATCGTACTGCTCTGAAAGAAACATTTCAAGCAGCTGCAAATGCTTTATCACCGCAAAGCCCCCCTGCTTATAATTTTCTTATCTCATTCCCTTATACATAGGACCATAGTTAGCGCAGGCTCTGAAATCAGCGCCCTCCTTGTCCATGCCGAATGCGTTCCATGCGGCAGGTCTGAATATCTTCTCCTCAGGAACATTGTGCATAGCAACAGGTATCCTCAGGATAGATGCCAGGGTGATAAGGTCTGCGCCGATATGACCGTAGCTGATAGCGCCGTGGTTAGCGCCCCAGTTGTTCATAACATCATAAGCTGTCTTGAAGGGTGCAGCCTCGGTAACTCTTGGTGTGAACCAGGTGCAGGGCCATGTGTAGTCTGTTCTCTTCCAGAGAATGTCGTTTACATCTTCGGGGAGCTTAACGGTCCAGCCCTCTGCTATCTGCAGCATTGGTCCCAGTCCCTTTACAAGATTGAGCCTTATCATTGTAACAGGCATCTCAGCATCTGTAACGTATCTTGAAGAAAATCCGCCGCCCCTGAAATATCCGCAGTCTGCATAGTTCCATGTGGTAGCGTCAAGTATAGCCTTCTGGTCCTCGGCTGTAACGTCCCACCACTGCTTCATAACAGGCTCGCCGTTTTCGTCCTTAGCCTGTCCGCTGGCGTCAAGGCAGGCAGCGCCCGAATTGATAAGGTGCAAAAATCCGCCTGCTTCCTTTGCGTGACCCTCCAGATCATAGCCTGCTGCCTTTTTAAGAGCTTCGGGGCTCCAGTAGGTCCTTACATCGGCAAATATCTGTGCTCTGCCTGTGAGCAGCTTCATGAACATCATGCCCAGACCGTTGAGCACGTCATTCTCGGTAGCGAGAATGTATGGCTCTCTTGCGCCGTTCCAGTCAAAGGTGGTATTGAGCAGCGCCTCGGGGAAATCTGCATTGGGATAGAAGTCAGTCCACTGTCTCTGACCCTGGAAGCCTGCTGCGATGGCGTTGTGACCCACCATCTCTTCCTCTCTGCCCTTAGGGAGCTTATCGTTGCCGTTCATAAGGTCCTTGATAATGCACATCATCTTAACAACAAACTCCCAGTCCTTTTCCTTTTCCTCGGGGGTTTTCTGCAAAAAGTCGGGGTTCTTGTCAAAGCCCTCCTTGCAGTTTGCCTTTGTCCATGCAAGAGCCTTTTCAAACTCCTCCTTGTCGTATATCTCCTCGGTCATTCGCCTGATTATCTCGACCTCGTCAACAGACTCAACTCTCATGCCCAGGTATTCCTCAATAAACGCAGGGTCGATTATCGAGCCGCCGATGCCCATGCAGATAGAGCCGATCTGCAGATATGACTTACCCCTCATGGTAGCCGCAGCCACAGCAGCCCTGCCGAAGCGCAGCAGCTTTTCCTTAACGTCCTCGGGTATCTCAGTATCGTCAGCTTCCTTTACATCGTGGCCGTAAATACCGAATGCAGGCAGACCCTTCTGAGCGTGAGTTGCCAGAACAGATGCAAGATAGACCGCACCCGGTCTCTCGGTACCGTTAAAGCCCCAGACAGCCTTGATGGTATTCTTGTCCATATCCATAGTCTCAGCGCCGTAGCACCAGCAGGGGGTAACTGTAAGAGTGATATCTACCCCTGCTTTTTTAAACTTAGCCTCGCAGGCAGCAGCCTCGGCAACTCTGCCGATGGTGGTATCTGCAATGACCACCTTAACAGGCTCGCCGTTTGAATATCTGAGGTTGTCCTCAAAAAGCTTTGCAGCTGACTTTGCCATGTTCATGGTCTGATCTTCAAGAGACTCTCTTACTCCCAGAGCACCTCTTCTGCCGTCAATAGTGGGGCGAATACCGATAACGGGATAATCGCCTACAAATCTGTTTTCTGCCATAATAACTTAACCTCCTGTTTAGTTGTAAGATACAGGCTGTAAGGGGTGAGCCCCCTCAAACCTCGGTCATTATAATTATAACACATATTTCCTGATTTGTCCTACAAATTAAGGCAAGCTGACAGTAGAAATTATCCCACAAAATTTGTGCAGTTTTCACAATGATACAGCCTGACAGCTATATATTTATATAATGTAAGAGCTTGAAACGAAAAACGATATGGATTTTTCGATTTTCAAAAATAATTTATTGTTTTTCGATAAAAAAGTATTGACAAACGGTTTTGAGTGTGCTATAATTCATTACAGATAAAGAGAAAAAGAAAAGAGACGACAAAACGGATACCTTACATCAAAACCAACATAAGGCGATGCAGGAGCACAAATTCTTACCTCTTACATCTTACCTCTAACTTCTAAAAGGTGGTCGATAGTATGATAAACGAAATAACAGGCTGGTCCGAGATGAAGTCGCTGAAGCTTTCAAGGCTGCTGGTGGTGGGGCTTTTCTTTCTGCTGGTGGTGATAGTTTTTACAGCGCCCATCATTGCCGAATGGTTCAGCGTCATATCGGTGGGCAGGGGTATCATCAAGGGCAATGTGAAGATCCCTGTGACGGTGATGATATACATCTGCGATGCCTTTGCCTTTGGTGCGGTGTGGGCACTCAACAGGCTGCTTGCAAACATCAGCCGTGATGAGGTGTTTACGGAGCAGAACACACTCAGTCTCAGGATAATATCATGGTGCTGCGTGTTCGTGGGGATAACCTTTATAGTTTTCAGCCTGTGGCGGTTTGAGTTTTTGTTTGCGGCATTTTTCGCAATGTTTCTGGGGCTGGTCATGAGAGTTCTCAAAAACGTTTTTGAGAAAGCAGTCGAGATCAAGTCCGAGAACGACTACACCATATGAGGAGGGTGCGAAATGGCTATTATGGTTAATTTAGACGTTATGATGGCAAAGCGCAAGATGTCGCTGAACACGCTTTCCGAAAAGGTCGGCATCACGCTTGCGAATCTGTCGATCCTGAAAAACAACAAAGCAAAGGCGATCCGCTTCTCCACCCTAGATGCGATCTGCAAAGCATTGGACTGCGAAGTCGGCGATATTCTTGTATTCGAAAAGGACAAGGATCCCGGCCATTGGAACAGCTTCAGCTCGGTCGTCGATCTCTCGCAGGAATATGACCGATGATATCTCCTATAAGATGGAGTTAATATGAAAAGAATACTGATTCTGTTTACACTTCTATTTATGATCGGGTGTTCTTCTTCACGGATTGACAACGATTTCGATAACGAAATCGTCCGGTTTTCAAAGGAAATTCAATCGTATTCGTTTGAAAGCATCCGCGTCGATAAGGAATCGTCAAAGGTCAAGGCGGTCGACTTGATCGGATCCGATGATACAATCGTTGCGCATCTTCCCCTGCCGGAAACGCTTTCAAACGAATTCTATGATATACGCTATGAGAATGACGATCTGTATTTCATTCAATCGGTTGCAATCGACGATGAAAGCGGGATTATTTTCAGCGAAGATGCCTTTATCAACATGAACGGACTGTATCGCGTCGAGCGCATCGGCGGGCA
>CALCRR010000286.1 GCA_937894495.1 uncultured Ruminococcus sp.
CTTGGGGCAGCCGCAGATACATAAATTTTGGAAGGAGGTCATGTATATGACACAAAACATTTCACACTACGACGAGTCGGTTTACAACGAGCCGTACATCGTCAAGGACGGCTGTCTCTATGAGCAAGTACCCGTTAAGGATCAGCTTGTCGATGTCAAGCTGGCGGATTTTGTGCCGGTGCTGAAAGCGGAGGTCACACACGATGATGGCGTGGAGCAGAAGAAACTGTTCCGAGTCGCAGCGACCCACAAGACCGGACTGGTGATGCTGGAGCAGACTGTGTCTGCTGATGAGATGCAGACCATGCGCTGGCTTCTCCAACGCTGGGGACAGTACGGCGCAGTCGTGCCGAAGCAGAATGTGCTTGCAAAGATCTGCCACGCAATTATGCAGACCAAGCTGGAGGTGCGTAACGAAACGGTCTATGCACAGACGGGCTGGCGAAAGATAAACGGCGAATGGGTGTTCCTGATGCCGAGGGCTGACAGCGACTACACCGTTGAGCTACAAGGCAAGCTGAACAGCTACCACTTCATCCAGCCTTGCGACAAAGAGAGCTTGTTCTACCTTGCAGCTATGCTCGATAACAGCTTTGCTCCGCAGAGCGTTCTGCTGCCGCTGCTGTCGGTAACGTTTCTATCTCCACTCAATCACTTTTTGAAAACCGCAGGTTGCCAGCCTAAGTTCGTGACGGCACTCATCGGGAAGACCGGAAGCCGCAAGTCAACGCTCGCCGCGCTGTTCCTGTCATTCTTCGGTCGCTTCACCGCCAGCGACCTGCCGATGTCATTTCACGATACCGCAAACAGTATTCTCAGCAACGTTTACTATCTGAAAGACGTGCTGACCTGCATTGATGACTTTCACCCGAGTGGAATGTTCCACGAGCAGGAAATGAGGACGATAGCGCAGAACATCTCCCGCTACTACGGCGACCGAATTGGTCGTGCAAGGCTCAACACAAAGGCGGAGTTACAAGCGAGCCGTCCACCCACTGGCAATGCGATCATCACAGCCGAGTATGCGCCGGAGATTTCTGTGTCCGGCTCCGCAAGATATTTCAACATCGAGTTGAATGAAAATGATATTGTGCTAAAAGAGCTATCGGAGTATCAAAGGCTGGCTGAACAAAACGTGCTGTCAGGTATGATGATGTGCTATGTCGATTGGGTAAAGCAGGAGTACCTCACAGATGAATTCGAGTTAAAAAAATCACTGTCAGAAATGTTCCTGCGTTACCGTTCGGAGTTCATATCCAAGCTATCCGCAGCGAATATCAAATTCCACAACCGCACTCCCGACATGCTTTCGCACTTGAAGATTGGATTTGCGTTCTTGCTTGTGTTCCTGCAAACACATGAGCAAATCACTGAGCCGGAGGTTAGCCGCTATGAAAAAGTATTTGATGAGATACTTTTGAAAAGCTGTGCGAACAATGCTGAAATAATTGACATCGAAAACCCAACTACTCGCTTCTGTGAGAAGCTGAAAAGTCTGCTGGACAGCGGGAGGTGCTATGTCGAACTGCGGGGCGCAGAGTACGTTCCAACACAGAAAGGCTACCTCGGATTGGAGAACGAGGACTGCTACTACCTCCTTGCCGACGCTGCACACTCGGAGGTGAGAAAGCTGTGCGCTGAGCAGGGCGAGCACTTTTCTGTCAGCAAGAACCAGCTCATCAAGCAGCTTGCCGAGGACGATATCCTCATAAAATGCGGAGGAAGAAACACCACAACGGTGCGTTCCAACGGCGGAAAGATGATAAGCGTAGCGGTGCTGGACAAGGCCAAAATGGAACAGCGAATGTCGGGCGATTTGTGCCCTCTCACAACCGAGGTCGGGTAGTTTAACCACCGCCGACCAGAAAACGGCACAGAGGGCATTTGTCGGCCTTTGTGGGCGAGATACTACAAAAGAATTTTTAACAGAAGGAAGATGATAAAAATGGAGTAAAAACGGCAGTCGGCATATTGCACAGATCGCCCTATGCGAGCGTACCTATGGCGTAGGGAAAAAGGAATCGCAGGTTAAAGCAGCGTGGACGCTGCGTTCACAGCGGACGGCAAAGCCGACCGCAAATCGGGGCTTTCGGGAGAGGTCTTGTGCAGTATTTCGAGGGGTTGTGGTTTTCGGTTGTGTTACCTTGACAGGGTAATGTGCTGATGCTTCGACCAAAAAATCAGCGAAAAAGAAAAGTCGAACAGTATTAAAGGAGGCTTTACAATGGCAAACAAGGAAAAGCAGGCGGTGTGGCTCTACCCCGAGACTAAAGAGCTGGTGACCACCCACATGGCGGCGGCGAATGCCAAGTCCCAGAGCGATTTTATTGAAAAGGCCATCAGGTTTTATGCTGGCTATCTCGATACCAATTCCGAGAACATGACAGAATACCTCGGCGCAACAGTGGCAGCAGTCATGGACGGAATCGTCAAGGGCAGCGAGCAGCGACTGAGCAGGGCGCTGTTCAAGCTGGCTGTGCAGTCTGCTATACAGTCACATATCCTTGCAGCGGTGTCCGATGTGTCGGAGACTGATGTTGGCAAGCTATACGGAATGTGCGTGGACGATGTCCGCAGAACAAACGGCATTATTGATTTCAGGAGTGCTTTCAAATATCAAAGGGAGGATTGATAATGGAAAAGGTCAGAACAGGAATTTATGTATCGAGCGACGTGCTTTCGGAGTGCGACGACTACTGTGCACAGCACGACACGAGCCGCTCGGAGTTGATAGAGCAGGCATTGAAATTATTTCTTGCTACAAGAGCTGTCGCCAATAAGTCAGAGGTGCTTGTGCCGGAGCTTGCGGAGTGCATTGCGCAGGCAAGTGATGACGGCATAACAAAAATCTCAAAGGGACTGTTCAGATATGCAGTCGAGGTGGAAATGCTGATAGCGATACTTGCAAACACATTTGATGTCAGCAGGAGTGAACTGAAAGACATCAGGCGTGAAGCAATCAACAACGTGCGCAGGACGAGAGGTAAGATAAATCTTGATGACCTTATCACGCGCAACTATGCAGAGGGGATACTCGATGATGACTCCTCAGAATAGAGCATCATGTTTGGGTATGCCCTTTGTCGGGGTACACTCGATACCGAAACGATATCCGAGAGGTGCAGTTCCAAAACGGGACTGAGTTATTCTAATTTTGGAAAACACGACGTTAGGTTTCAACTCAATTATAAGCTGATACTAAGTTCCCAAA
>CALCRR010000287.1 GCA_937894495.1 uncultured Ruminococcus sp.
CAGTATTTTGTACAATTTATTTGTAATCGAACTGTAACTCATGCGTTTGGTGTGTTTCCCCCACTATCGCACTATTGTGGGGTGGGCAGGATATCGAGTCCTCCCCGGAGGGGAGGGGATACTTTCGTGGCTGCTAGTATTTTGATGGCTGCGCCAACCTTGGAAAATGTGGACTTTGTGCTTTTTGATGTTTTTTGTTCGGGATTTATTTTTCTCCACTAAAGCTGTGTGGAGTTTTTTACAAAACTATACATTTGTGCGTTTTATTGCATATTTCTGAAAAACTTTTTTCCAGCCACCGACACTCTGAATACTTGCGGCTGGCAGGCTGCGCAGATGATTTTAAATGATTATTTTGTGCGTATAAAGCATTTTGCTTTGCAGTTTATTCTCCCCACTCAGGCTCTACTCAGCTTTTTCCTCTTTTTGTAGATTTTTCCGCCGCAGACCGGGAAATATACGCTTATAGCCATAATTTTCCGCAGCTGTGCAGGGCTTGGCTTGCTGTAATTTATAAATTTTCTCCACTCCCCTTTTCAAAACCAAAAAAATGTGCTATACTATAACTATTGCGAAAAATTCAGCGTGGAGGTAGTACATGGAAGAATTTATCAGGCTCAGAAGAGCAGCTCTTGAAAAGTTTTTTGAGAGAATGAACCCTATGCAGCAAAAGGCTGTTTTCAGGATAAACGGTCCGCTGCTTATACTGGCAGGCGCAGGCAGCGGCAAGACCACGGTGCTTGTGAACCGTATAGCCAACATGATATTTTTCGGCGACGCTTACAACAGCGATATGACCTGTAATATTCCCGACGAGAGCGACCTTGCATTTCTGAAAGCTTACATCAGCGGTGATACAGGCGACGGTAAAAGGCTGGCTGAGATAGCCGCTTACAAGCCTGTAAACCCCTGGAATATCCTCGCCATAACCTTTACAAACAAGGCTGCGGGGGAGCTTAAAGAGCGTATCTCAAACATTCTCGGCGATGACGGGCTGGGTATAACCGCAGCCACCTTTCACTCAGCCTGCGTGCGCATTTTAAGGCGTGAGGGGGAGCGGCTGGGCTTTACCAGAAATTTCACCATTTACGATACCGATGACTCAAAGCGTGTGCTCAAAGCCATTATGAGGGATATGGATATCTCAGAGAAGATGTTCCCCGTCAGATCCATTATGGGCGAGATCTCGCAGGCTAAGGACTCTATGACAGGTAGTGATGAATATGCCGAGCAGGCAGGTGATGACTACCGCAAAAAGACCATAAGCCGTGTTTACAGGCGGTATCAGAGGGAGCTTTTAAGCTCAAACGCTATGGATTTTGATGACCTTATCTGCCACACCGTAAGGCTTTTTGAGCAGTGCCCCGATGTGCTGGACCACTACCAGAACCTCTACAAATACATAATGGTGGACGAGTATCAGGATACCAACAAGGCGCAGTTCAGGCTGGTATCGCTGCTTTCTGAGAAATATCACAACATATGCGTTGTGGGCGATGATGACCAGAGTATCTACCGTTTCAGAGGGGCTACCATTGAAAATATCCTTAATTTTGAGGAGCAGTTCGGCTGCGACCCCGAAAATGACGTTATCAAGCTGGAGCAGAACTACCGCTCGACCCAGCACATACTCACCTGCGCCAACAGGCTTATAGCCCATAACCGGGGCAGAAAGGGCAAGAACCTCTGGACTGCCGAGGGTGACGGCGAAAAAACGGTGGTATACAAGGCTGCTAACGAGCGTGAGGAGGCTAAGTTCATAGCCGACACTGTGCTTGAAAATGTAAGCAGCGGCAGCCGCTACGGCGACCATGCGGTGCTATACCGAATGAACGCCCAGTCAAACACTATCGAGCAGGCTATGATACGCTCGGGCGTTCCCTACAAGATATTCGGCGGTCTTAAATTCTATGACCGCAAGGAGATAAAGGATATTCTGGCTTATCTGGAGCTTATAAACAACCATGCGGATATTTTAAGGCTCAAAAGGATCATCAACGAGCCTAAGAGGGGGCTGGGCGAGGCTACCGTCAAAAAGGTGGAGCAGATAGTATCCGATCTGGGGCAGGACGCTGTGGAGATAATGCTGGAGGCGGACAGCTTTGTGCCCATAGCAGGCAAATCAAAAGCTCTGAAAGCCTTTGCTGAGATGATAACCGAGCTTACAGACCTTTCGGAATTGATAACTCTGCCCGAGCTGCTTGACGAGGTGGCAGAGCGCAGCGGATATGCCGACAGCCTGCGGCAGTTAGGACCGGAGGGCGAGAGCAAGCTTGAAAATATCGAGGAGCTCAAATCCACCATGGCAAAGTATGAGGAGGAAGCAGAGGAGCCATCGCTGGCAGGATTTTTAGAGGAAATAGCCCTCTATACCGATATCGACAACCTTGACGATGACGGC
>CALCRR010000288.1 GCA_937894495.1 uncultured Ruminococcus sp.
CAGGGCTCAAAGGTCGGAAAAGCCACCCAGCTCAAGGCACAAAAGGAGGAAATACATGAAATTCATATGTTCAAAGCAGTCGGTATACGATGCAGTAGTAAACGTATCAAAAGCAGTATCTGAGAGATCGACGATGCCGTCGCTGGAGGGCATACGCTTCAAGCTGGAGGACTCGCTGCTGGAGCTTACGGGATACAACCTTGAAATGGGAATAAGGACCACCATATCCGTAAGAAGCGAGGACAAGGGCTCTTTCATAGTAAACGCAAGACTGTTTTCGGAAATGATAAAGAAAATGCCTGCCGATGAGGTGCTGGTGGACGTGTCTGAGAGCTACCAGGTGACAGTATCGGGAGGAGTTACAAAATACAACCTTTTTGCCACGGGTGCTGAGGATTATCCCGAGCTGCCTGCAAAGGGAGAGGAAACAAAGATACCTGTTTCACAGCCTGTGCTCAAAGAAATGATAAACCAGACAAAATTCGCGGTGGCTGTTATTGATACCAAGCCAATACTTAAAGGCGAGCTTTTCGATATAGAAAACGGTCAGCTGACTATGGCAGCTATCGACGGATACAGACTGGCTGTTAGATACGAGCCTGTAAAGTTTGCAGAAAGCATAAAATTCGTCGTTCCCTCGAAAACTCTTACCGAGATACAGGGGCTTTTAAGCGATAACGACGAGGAAACTGTGAACATCTACCCTTCAAGAAAGCATATCATCTTTGAGATAGGCGGATATATGGTGTATTCAAGACTGCTGGAGGGGGAGTTCCACCCGTATAAGTCGGCTATACCCACAAGCTCTACCACCGATGTGATAGTTGACAGGAAAGAGCTTATATCTACCCTTGAAAGAGCTATGCTGCTTATCAACGAGAGAAGCCCCTCGCCCGTAAGATGCTATTTTGAAAATGACCACATAAGAATAAACTGCTCGACAGCGCTGGGTAAGATAACCGACGAGATAAGCGCAGATATCGCAGGTCCCGTCATTGAGATAGGCTTTAAGTGCAGATATCTGCTGGACCCCCTTAAAGTGATAAACGACGACAAAGTAAAGCTGCAGATGGGCGGAAGCCTGCTGCCTATGAAGATAGTCCCTGTTGAGGGAGAGGGTTATACATATCTGGTTCTGCCTGTAAGACTCCCCAAGGAATAGGGGGTCCTCGCCGGACGGGGTGTTTCCCCCACCTATCGCACTATTGCGGGGTGGGCAGGAGGTCGAGTCCTCCCCGGAGGGGAGGGGGTGCTTTCGTGATAGCTAGCACTTTGTGACGCTGCGCGAACCTTGGTAAATGTTGACTTTGTGCGCCTAGGAAATTTCGATAAGGATTTATTTTTCCCTACTAAAACAAAGCGGATAATTCAAGGCGCAAAGTCGGATTTTACAACTATGCAGATAAGCAGTACAAAGTTGGTTTGTCAAGGCTCAAACATAGCGTGCGGTGAAAGGCTCAAAAGAAGTAGAAACGAAATTGGTCTCTTCCGTTGCGTCAGCTAAGAAAAAAACTAAAAAGTACGGCGATGAACGACAGTAAACCAAGCGGCACAATGGTCACCATACGGACATAAGTATAGCGAAATAAAGCGCAGGGTCAAGCCGGGCGCCAGACGGCTTGCAGGGGTTGCCCTCGACGCAGTCAGGGCGGGGCAGAGCCCCAGCTCAAGGCACAAACTAGGAGAACAGTATGAAGTATAACGAAATAGAAGTTAAAATAAAGTCCGAGTATATCAAGCTAGACTCGCTGCTGAAATATGCAGGGGTGGTGGAGACAGGCGGTATCGGCAAGGAGATAATCCTTGAAGAGAGAATAAAAGTAAACGGTGAGCTTTGTACCATGAGGGGCAAGAAAATACGCCCCGGGGACAGGGTTCAGATAGATGAGATACAAAGTGAGATCGTGGTAAAGTAATGCATATTACAAAGCTTTATATAAACGGCTTTAAAAACTTAAAAGACGCCCGTATCAAGCCACATGAAAAGCTTAATATCCTCTGCGGAAAAAATGCGCAGGGAAAGACCAACCTTATCGAAGCCATATGGCTTTGCAGCGGTGCGAGGTCATTTCGCAGCACCAAGGATAAACGCATGATAGGCGACGACGAGCAGACCATGGAGATTGAGCTCACCTTCAAAAACAATTTCAGGGAGCAGGACATCAGATTTGCTATGGCAAAGCCGAATATTAAAGAAAAAAACGTAAGCCTTAACGGGGTGAAGCTAAAAGCGCCCTCTAAGCTCTTCGGAAACCTTAACTGCGTTATTTTTACTCCCGAGGACCTGGAGCTGTCAAAGGGCTCGCCCGATAACAGAAGGCAGTTTTTAGACCTTTCGGTGTCTCAGATAAAAAATTCCTATAATTCAGTTACAGCTAAATATGATACGCTTATTGAGCAGAGAAATATGCTGCTTAAAAATATAGCCTTCGGCAGATCAAAAAGAGAAGAGCTGGAGGTATGGGACCTGCAGCTGGCTCAGCTGGGGGCTTATATATCCCTTTTGAGATATAACTATACCAAAAAATTAAGCGTCTATGCAGGTAAGCTCTATGACGAGATATCAGAGGGCAGAGAACGGCTGGAAGTGAACTATTACTCTACAGTGTTCGGCGGCAGCGCTCTTTTGGAAAGCTCTACCGACTATTCGGGTGAGCTGGCAGGCTTTTATATGGATTGCCTGAGCAGAAATATCGAAGATGATATAAGAGCAGGCTTCACCCAGAAGGGCATTCACCGTGACGATGTTATATGCAAAATAAACGGCATGAACGCAAGAGAGGACGCTTCACAGGGTCAGCACAGGTCTATCGCCCTTATTTTAAAGCTGAGCCAGGCTTATATCCTGGAAGAAGAGATACAGGACCACCCCGTTATCCTGCTGGACGATGTGCTCAGTGAGCTGGATATCTCACGGCAGAAATTTGTTATTTCAAAAATACACGGTATGCAGGTATTTATCACCTGCTGCGATATGAATATACCCTTTGACGAGCAGTCACACGGGAAAATGTTCGGGATAGAAAACGGGAAAATAAAGAATAATTCATAATGCATAATTGATTTGGTCTTGTAAAAATTATGGGTCATCATATATTGTTTGTTGAGATGAGGTGTGTTTATGTATCTGCATTTGGGTAATAACTATGTGGTGACAGCCAGAGATATAGTCGGCATTTTTGATATCGAGAATACCTCGATCTCTAAGTATACAAAGGAATTTTTAAGCAATGCCCAGAAAAATAAAAGAGTAGTCTACTGCACCTATGAGCTGCCAAAAAGCTTTGTGGTGTGCTTCGATAAAAAAGACCTTTCCGAAACAGTGTATGTCAGCCAGATAAGCTGTGCTACATTGCTTAAAAGGTCAAAGAAAAATAAACGGATAGGTGCTTTTAGAAGTAAGAAGTAAGAGGTAAGAAAACGGTTTTACACAATTATGCGGTAAAACGTGCATATGCAAAAGTTTTAAAAACTCCACACAGTTTTAGTGGTGGAAAAAATTCTGAACAAAATGCGGTAAGGCGCACAAATTATAAAGGTCTGAAAAAAACTCCACACAATTTTAGTGGGGTAAAAATAAATTCTAATAAAAATTACCTACGGCGTACAAAGTCAACATTTTACAAGGTTGGCGCAGCCATCAAAATACTAGCAGCCACAAAAGCGCCCCCTCCCCTCCGGGGAGGACTCGATATCCTGCCTACCACACGAAAGTGCGGCAGGTGGGGGAAATACCCCGTCCGGCGAGGACAGGTGGGGGAGATAGAAAAACAGGAGGAATAGGTTTGGATAACAATAAGGAGATCGAGATTGAAAATATCGAAGTGATCTCGCAGATCGACAAAAGCAACAACTATGACGAAAACCAGATAGAGGTGCTGGAGGGTCTGGAGCCTGTGCGTATAAGACCCGGAATGTATATAGGCTCAACAGGTCCTAAGGGACTGCACCACCTTGTCTATGAGATAGTGGATAACGCCATAGACGAGGCGCTGGCAGGCTATTGCACCGAGATAACCGTCGATATCCTGCCCGAAAATATAATAAGAGTAGTGGATAACGGCAGAGGTATTCCTACGGGTATTCACCCCAAGGAGGGCATATCTGCGGCTACTGTCGTTTATACCGTGCTGCACGCAGGCGGTAAGTTCGGCGGAGGCGGAGGATATAAGGTCGCAGGAGGTCTGCACGGAGTGGGAGCTTCGGTAGTTAATGCGCTTTCGGAGTATCTGGAGCTGACGGTATTTGACGGTAAAGAGGTCCACTTCCAGAGGTTCGACAGAGGTCAGTACAGCGAGGAAATGAAGGTCATCGGTACCACCGATAAAACAGGTACCGAGGTAAAATTCAAGCCCGACCCCGAGATCTTCCAGGAGACCACCGAGTTTGATTATGAAACACTGCTTAAAAGACTGAGAGAGCAGGCTTTCCTCAATGCGGGAATAAAAATAATATTCTCCGACCTGAGAGATGAAAGTAAGCCTGTCAGCGAGACCCTTCACTATGAGGGCGGTATAAGACAGTTTGTTGAGCATATACACACCACAAGAGGTGTTGAGCCCCTTTCGCCCGAGGTGATCTACATCAACGGCATGGAGGACGATATGTTCGCCGAAATCGCATTGCAGTATAACGATACCTACAATGAGATAATACTTTCATTTGCAAATAATATACACACCCCCGACGGCGGCTCACACGAAATGGCTTTCAAGAGCGCCCTGAGAAAAATACTCAACGATTACGGCAAGGCGCATAACCTTATCAAAGAGGGCAGCGACGAGCTGGCTGGCGAGGACTGCAGAGAGGGTCTGACCGCCATTGTATCGGTAAAGCTCACAAACTGCGAGTTTGAGGGACAGACAAAGGGCAGACTGGGTAATCCCGAGGTGAGACCCTTTGTTGACAAGCTTTTAAAAGAAAAGCTGAGAAATTATCTTGAAGAAAATCCTGCGGTGGCTAAGGCTATCTTTGAAAAATCTCTGCAGGCGCAAAAGGCAAGAGAAGCTGCCAAGAGAGCAAGAGAGCTCACCAGAAGAAAATCTGTGCTGGAGTCGGCTTCACTGCCCGGCAAGCTGGCTGACTGCTCTGAGAGAGATATGTCCATGACTGAGATCTATATCGTCGAGGGAGACTCGGCAGGCGGCTCGGCAAAAGAGGGCAGAGACAGACGCTATCAGGCTATACTCCCCCTGTGGGGCAAAATGCTCAACGTTGAAAAGGCAAGGATAGATAAGGTCTACGGTAATGAAAAGCTCATGCCTGTGGTAACGGCGCTGGGTACCTCTATAGGCGAGGATTTTGATATAGAAAAGCTGAGGTACGGCAAGGTCATAATCATGGCAGATGCCGATGTTGACGGCTCGCACATAAGAACGCTGCTGCTCACATTCTTCTTCCGCTTTATGAGACCGCTTATCGAGCAGGAGCACGTATCCCTGGCTCAGCCGCCACTTTTTAAAGTCGAGAGAAATAAAAAAGTAAGATATGCTTTCACCGATGAGGAGAGAGATAAGTATATTGCAGAGCTTTCGGACGGCGGCAAGCTTAAAGTCGCTGTTCAGAGATACAAGGGTCTTGGCGAGATGGACCCCGAGCAGCTCTGGGAGACCACTATGGACCCCGAAAGACGTACCATGATAAAAGTTACTATGGAGGACGCTGTAAAAGCCGACGAGATATTCACCATTCTCATGGGCGACAAGGTAGGTCCAAGAAAAGAATTTATTGAGAAAAACGCAGAATACGTAAAGAACCTTGATATTTAACTCCCCCACCAATCGCACTATTGTGTGGTGGGCAGGATATCGAATTCTCCCCGGAGGGGTGCTCACCGCACGGGGTGTTTCCCCCACCTGTGCCTCTAGAAGCAAGAAACTAGAGGCAAGAAGCAAGAGTCCC
>CALCRR010000289.1 GCA_937894495.1 uncultured Ruminococcus sp.
TCACAGGTATTTTAAGATCATCTGTTATACTTATTATTATACCACCTTTTGCCGTTCCGTCAAGCTTTGTTAAGATAATTCCCGTGATCTCCGCAGCCTCGTTGAACTGCTGAGCCTGATTTACGGCGTTTTGTCCCGTGGTGGCGTCAAGCGCCAGCAGCACCTCCAAAGCGCAGCCCTCAGCCTGCTTGTGGACTATTGATGATATCTTTTTCAGCTCATTCATAAGATTTTTCTTGTTATGCAGTCTGCCTGCGGTGTCGCAGATGACCACATCAGCCTGCCTTGCCTTGGCAGCGGTCAGCGCATCAAACACCACCGACGCAGGGTCTGAGCCCTCGTTGTGCTTTATGATATCCACCCCTGCACGGTCGGTCCAGACCTCCAGCTGGTCGATAGCGGCTGCCCTGAATGTATCGGCGGCGGCAACTATCACCTTTTTGCCCTCATTTTTCAGCTGATAGGCAAGCTTGCCTATGGTGGTGGTCTTGCCCACACCGTTTACGCCTATCACCAGTATCACCGAGGGCACTGTGGACATATCCAGCGGCTGCTCCTCCCCCAGCATTTCGGTGATTATATCCTTCAGCATATCCTTTATCAGGCTGGGGTCGGTTATACCCTGCTGCTTTACCCTGTCTCTGAGCATATCGCAGATCTTCACCGAGGTATTTACGCCTATATCGCACATGATAAGGGTCTCCTCCAGCTCTTCAAAAAGGTCCTCGTCGATCTTTGTGAACGAATGCAGCAGTCTTTCTATCCTGCCCATCATCGAGTCCTTGGTCTTTTTAAGACCGTTTTTCAGCTTTTCAAAAAATCCCATTTGCTTCACTCCCTTTTTAAGATACATGAGTACGGTTTTTTGTACACTTTATCACTGTATATCCAGCTGTGCCGTTTCTGCGGCGGTCATTCTCAAAAGCTTTGATATGCCCTTTTCCTGCATGGTCACGCCGTAGAGCACGTCTGCTTCCTCCATAGTGCCCCTTCTGTGGGTTATGGTTATAAACTGTGTTTTATCGGTGAGCCTGTGAAGATACTGGGCGTATCTTGTGACATTCACCTCGTCCAGCGCCGCTTCGATCTCGTCAAGCAGGCAGAAGGGTGAGGGCGAGTTTTTAAGTATGGCAAAGTATATCGCTATCGCCGCCAGCGCCTGCTCACCGCCCGAAAGGGACATAAGGCTGGTTATCACCTTGCCCGGGGGCTGCACGTTTATCTCGATACCGCATTCAAGCACATTGTCAGGGTCGGTCAGCGTAAGCTCCGCCTTGCCGCCGCCGAAGAGCTCTGAAAATATCTGCTTGAAGTTTTTGTTTATCACCTCAAAGCTCTGCATGAACACCGAGCGCATTTTCTCGGTTAGGCTGTCTATCAGACCGCAGAGCTCTTCCTTCGAGACATTCACATCATTAAGCTGTCCGCCTAAAAACTCATAGCGCTCCTTCACCTCTTCGTATTCCTCTATCGCCCCGAGGTTTACGTTGCCCAGCGCCCTTATGCGGTTTTTCAGCGACTGCAGCTGCTTCTGGGCTTCTATCATATCCTCCACAGGCTCTGCGACCTTGGCAGCCTCAGACCTGGAAAGGGCGTACTCGTCATTGAGCTGCCACACCAGCTTGTCAAAATCGGCAGTTACAGTGTTTTTCTGCTCCTCGCCTCTGGTGAGCTGTTCGGTCAGGCTCTCCTTCTCATTCTGCTTTATCTTCTGGGCTGACCTCAGCTTTGCAGCGGCTTCATCGAACCTTATGTGTTTTTGCCTTTCACTTTCAGCCTCGGCTTCAAGCTTTGCTATCTCATCATCGCTGCCCGATATTGCCGCTTTTATATCCTCTATCTGCTTTTGCTTAGCCTTTATGTCATTTTCAAATTTAATTATGTCAAGCTCGGTCTTTCCGCTGTCGCTGTCTCTTGACTGTATGGAGGCTTCCAGCTGTGCGATGGACTCCTTGCAGGACGAAACGTCCTTTACTATCTCAGCCCCCGACACTCTCAGCGCCGAAAGCTCCTCGCTTATTACCCTGCGCTTTTCTTTGAGCTCGTTCTGCTCGTTCACCGAAGCGCTGAGCTTTTCCTCACCGTCAAATATCTCCTTATCCACCTGTGAGAGTGCCGCTGCGGTCTCGTCAAGCTCCTCATGCGCCTGTTTAAGCTTTTCTCTGAGCTTTATCTCTTTATCCTCGCACTCGTCGAGCTTTGCGTCATACTGCTCGCCGTACTCACTGACACGATTTATTTCAAGCTC
>CALCRR010000290.1 GCA_937894495.1 uncultured Ruminococcus sp.
TTGCTTCTTGCTTCTAGCGGCACAGGTGGGGGAAGCGAGCCGTCCGCCCGAGGACCATTTTATTATCCTTGACTTTAATGGTTATATGTGCTATAATTTAATAAACATTTATAGTCATTTATGTGACAAATCTATAAAAGCAGGTGATAATTATGTATGATGCTGTGATAATCGGTGCAGGGTCCAGCGGCTGCGCCATTGCCAGGGAGCTTTCACGCTATAAGCTCTCAGTCTGCGTTATTGACCGTGAGAGCGACGTTTGCGAGGGCACGACCAAGGCAAATTCCGCCATTGTCCATGCAGGCTTTGATGCACAGCCGGGCTCTCTGAAGGCTAAATTGAACGTCCGTGGAAGTCAGCTGATGCCCGAGCTTTCACGTCAGCTGGATTTTGCTTACAAAAACAACGGCGCCTTTGTACTCTGCTTCGATACCGAGCAGATAAGCAGTCTGGAGGAGCTGGCAGAGCGTGGGCGCAAAAACGGCGTAGAGGGTGTGCGTGTAATCTCGGGTGACGAGGCAAGAGAGCTGGAGCCTGCCCTGACCGATGAGGTGGCAGCGGCGCTTTATGCCCCCACCTCAGGGATAGTCTGTCCCTTTGAAATGACCCTGGCATTTGCGGAGAACGCTTTTGCTAACGGCGTTGAGTTTAAGCTCTCCACCAGTGTTCAGGCTATCGACAAGACAGATAATGGCTATGTTATCCGTACCGACAAGGGCGATATCGAGACAAGGCTGGTCATCAATGCTGCAGGCGTTTATGCCGATAAGGTCCACGCTATGGTCAGCAGCATTCCCATGAGCATTATACCGCGCCGCGGTGAGTATATGCTGCTTGATAAGGACGCTGGCGGACTTGTGACACATACCATCTTCCAGCAGCCCACAAAAATGGGCAAGGGTATTCTTGTTACTCCCACCGTTCACGGCAACCTGCTGCTGGGGCCCACGGCTGAAGATATCGAAGATAAGGAAAATACCGCCACCACTCGCACGGGCAGTGCTGAGGTCAGGGCAAAGGCGCAGCTTTCGGTCAAGGGCATTCCCTTTAACAAGGTCATCACAGGCTTTACAGGTCTGCGTGCCGTTGGCGATACTCACGATTTTATCATAGGCGAGTGCGAGGACGCCAAGGGCTTTATTGATGTTGCAGGTATCGAGTCGCCGGGACTATCCAGCGCCCCTGCCATAGGCGAATATGTGCGTGATATTGTGGGGGAGATAATTGAGCTGGAGGAAAAGTCTGATTTTATTGCAAACCGTAAGGGAGTTACGCATTTTGCGTCCCTTACCCGTCAGCAGCAGAACGAGCTTATCAAAGAGAAGCCTGAGTATGGTTCGATAGTCTGCCGCTGCGAGACTGTCACCGAGGGTGAGATACTCGACGCCATAAACCGACCGCTGGGCGCCACAACTCTTGACGGCGTAAAACGACGCACCCGTGCTGGAATGGGGCGCTGTCAGGCTGGTTTCTGCTCGCCAAAGACTATCGAGCTGATAGCCGAAAAGCTTGGCGTAGGTCTGTTAGATGTCAGAAAAAACGGAGTTTACAAGGAAAGCGAGGCGGCTGACAATGCGTGAATTTGAACTGGTCGTTATCGGCGGAGGTCCTGCGGGAATGGCGGCTGCTATCGCCGCTAAAAAGAAAGGTATTGACGACCTTGTGATATTTGAGCGTGATGACAGACTGGGCGGTATACTCAACCAGTGCATACACAACGGCTTTGGTCTGCACACTTTTAAAGAGGAGCTTACAGGTCCTGAGTATGCCGAGCGCTATGCTGACCAGGTGTGTGAGCTGGGCATTCCCTGCGAGCTGGGTACGATGGTGCTGGATATCACAAATGACAAGGAGGTCACGATATTAAGCCGTGAGCGAGGTGTTGAGACCGTCAGGGCAAAGGCTGTGGTGCTGGCTATGGGCTGCCGTGAGCGACCCCGTGGAGCTCTTGGCATTGCAGGCTTCCGACCTCAGGGTGTTTACACTGCAGGCACCGCCCAGAAGCTTGTCAACTGTGAGGGGGTCGTTCCGGGTAAGGAGGTCGTTATCCTCGGTTCGGGCGACATCGGGCTTATTATGGCAAGACGTATGACACTGGAGGGCGCAAAGGTGCGTGCTGTAGTTGAGCTTATGCCTTATTCCAGCGGATTAAAGAGAAATATCGCCCAGTGCCTTGATGACTACGGTATACCGCTGATGCTCAGCCATACGGTGATAGACATCAAGGGCAAGGATAAGCTGGAGGGCGTGTGGGTAGCCACCGTGGACGAGAGGAATGCCCCTATCGAGGGTACTGAGGAATACTTCCCCTGTGACACACTGCTGCTTTCCTGCGGTCTTATCCCTGAGAACGAGCTGTCACGCAGCGCAGGTATTGAGCTTAGTCCCCTTACCGGCGGCCCGACTGTTGATGAAAGTCTGGAGACGGGCGCAGAGGGCGTGTTTGCCTGCGGCAACGTGCTGCACGTACACGACCTTGTGGACTTCGTCTCGGAGGAATCAGTCCGTGCAGGCGAGAATGCTGCCGAGTATATCAAGGGCAAGCCTGCCTCGATCGGTGAGCCTGTGGCGGTCAAGCCTGGCAGCGGCGTGCGCTACACCGTGCCAAGCAAGATCTATGTTGAAAGCGTTACTGACAGCGTACACATTCGCTTCCGTGTGACGGGAGTTTACAAGAGCGCAGCTATAGTCGTCAGCTGCGGCGATAACGAGATATTCCGCAAGCGGGGACGCATATTCGTCCCCAGCGAAATGCAGGATATTGTGATTAAAAAGGACAAGCTGGCGGATATCAGCGGTGAGATAGAAGTCAGAGTAGAGGAGGCGGAAAAATGACCAGAGAGTTGACCTGCATAGGCTGCCCTATGGGCTGCACACTGACGGTTGAGGTGGAGAACGGTGAAGCTGTTTCGGTAACGGGCAACACCTGCAAGATAGGTGAGAACTACGCTAAGACCGAGATAAGCGCCCCTGTGCGTGCAGTCACCACCACTGCGCTGACTGCCGAGGGTATCCCCGTACCTGTCAAGACTGCTCAGAATGTCCCCAAGGACAAGATATTTCAGGTGGTGGAGCACATCAAGCGCACAACTGTGACGCTGCCGATAAAGCTCGGCACTGTTATCCTCGAGGACGCAGCAGGCACAGGCGTTTCGGTGGTGGCTACCAAGAGCGTTGGCTGATATTGAATAAAAGTAAAAACGGGCTGTCCAGTGCAACAGCCCGTTTTTTTATCCTGCCGACTTTTCTGCCTGCAAGGTTAAATTTACAATATGATATTTTCAGCTGTCAAGCGCAGCCCTTACCGAGCTTATAAACTCGCCCACAGGCTTGGCAGCGTCTTTGCCGTGCTGCTCTACAATATTGACTATGGCAGAGCCGATAATTGCGCCGTCGCAGTATGAAGCCATTTTCTTTGCCTGCTCGCCGTTTGATATGCCGAAGCCTATGCAGGCAGGGCAGTATTCGCCGTCCTTCAGCGGCTCTAACAGGTAGTCAAAATCGGTGTTTATCTCCTTTCTTGTACCCGTAACGCCCAGAGACGATACTATGTACAAAAAGCCCTTTGACTCGCTTGCTATCATCTTTATCCTCTCGTGAGAGGTGGGCGCTGCCAGATAAATGCTGTATATGCCGTATTTGTCCGCATACTCCTGCACCTCGTCCCTTTCCTCAAAGGGCATATCGGGGATTATAACACCGTCAAGCTGGTTTTCCTTGCACAGCGAGAAAAATTTCTCGGTGCCGTATCTGTAAACTGTGTTGAGATACATCATAAGCAGCATGGGCTTGTCGGTCTGTGTCCTCAGCTTTTTTACAAGGTCAAATATCTTATCAAGATTAGTTCCGCCGCTGAGTGAGCGCAGCGAAGCCTTCTGAATGGTGGAGCCCTCGGCGATAGGGTCTGAGAAGGGCACGCCTATCTCAACTATGTCAGAGCCCTTGTCGAACATTTCAAGCACTACCTTTTCGGTGGTTTCCATATCGGGGTCGCCTGCGGTAACAAAGGTTATAAGTGCCTTTCTGCCCTGAGCTTTCAGCTCCTCAAAGCAAGCGTCTATCCTATTTTTCATCTAACTCAACTCCTCTGTATCTTGCGATGGAATAAACGTCCTTGTCGCCTCTTCCCGACAGATTTATAACAACTATCTGGTCCTTACTCATCTGAGGTATCACCTTCATGGCAGCAGCCACTGCGTGCGCCGACTCTATAGCAGGTATAACTCCCTCGGTCTTTGAAAGATATTCAAAAGCCTGCACTGCCTCTTCATCGGTGATGCTGAAATAATCAGCCCTGCCCGTGTCGTGCAGATATGCGTGCTCGGGTCCTATGCCGGGGTAGTCAAGACCAGCGGAGATAGAATACACCTCGTCTATCTGACCGTATTCGTTTTGCAGGAAAAGTGACTTCATACCGTGGAAGATACCCAGAGAGCCCTTTGCGATAGTTGCAGCGTGCTCGGTGGTGTCAACGCCTCGTCCTGCCGCCTCAGCGCCGATAAGCCTTACTCCCTCGTCGCCGATGAAATCATAGAAAGCGCCCATAGCGTTTGAGCCGCCGCCTACGCAGGCTACCACACAGTCGGGCAGTCTGCCCTCACGCTCTTTTATCTGCGCCTTTATCTCCTCGCCGATTATCTTCTGGAAATCTCTTACCATAGTAGGATAAGGGTGAGGACCCATTACCGAGCCTATGCAGTAAAAGGTGGTGTCGATGTTTGAGCACCAGTCTCTGAAAGCCTCGTTGATAGCGTCCTTCAAGGTAGCAGTGCCGCTGTTAACGCCTGTTACCTTTGCGCCCAGCAGGTTCATTCTGTACACGTTCAGCGACTGCCTTTCCATATCGGTAGCGCCCATGTACACCTCGCATTCAAGCCCCATAAGTGCGCAAACCGTTGCGGTAGCCACACCGTGCTGACCTGCGCCTGTCTCGGCGATTATCCTCTTTTTGCCCATCTTTTTAGCAAGCAGCAGCTGACCCAGCACGTTATTTATCTTATGTGCGCCTGTGTGGTTAAGGTCCTCACGCTTGATATATACCTTTGCGCCGCCTAAGTCCTTTGTCATCTTCTCAGCATAATACAGCATTGATGGTCTGTTGGCATAGTCTCTGTACAGCTCTGCCAGCTCCGCCTTGAACTGCGGGTCGTCCTTGTATCTGTCATAAGCTTCTTCAAGCTCGTGTACGGCAGTCATTACCGTTTCGGGAATATACTGTCCGCCGAAGTCACCGAAGCGTCCGATCTTGCTCATAATTCTCGCTCCTTTATAAATTAGTTTTTCAAACGTCTTTTCTAAGCTCTTTAAGAGTCTCGCCTATATTGCTGCTGCGCATAAGGGTCTCTCCTATGAGCACAGCATCAGCTCCCAGCGAGCGCACTGTTTTCATGTCATCGTTGTTTTTAATGCCGCTTTCCGATACAAACACTGCGTCATCGGGGGCATATTTTCTAAGCTTAGCCACCGTGTTAAGGTCAACATTAAAGGTCTTCAGGTCACGGTTGTTTACTCCTATGGCCATGCCCTCACGGTCATAGGCATAGCGCTGCATCTCTTCAACAGTGTGCATCTCCCCCAGCACGCTGAGCCCCAGCTGTGCTGCAAGCTTATAAAGCCTGTCAAAATCGGGTATATCAAGCACCGATGCTATCAGCAGCACAGCGTCTGCACCTATCGCCGCAGCCTCGAATATCTGATACTCGTCAAAGATAAAATCCTTGCGAAGCACAGGTATCTTCACCGCCTGCCTTATATCCGCAAGATACTGTGAGCTGCCCTGAAAGTAGTGCTCTTCTGTCAGGCAGGATATAGCGTCAGCTCCTGCCTTCTCATACTCGACCGCAAGCTCAGTGGGGTGAAGATCCTCCCTTATCAGCCCCTTTGAGGGTGAAGCCTTTTTTACCTCGCAGATACAGCTTAAAGTATCACCCTTCAAAGCACTTGCCAGCGAAAGGGGAGTGCGTTCTGAAAGCTGCTTTTCAGCACGCTTTTTTATATCTTCAAGACTGCATTTTTCTATCTCTCTTTTCAGCTGTACCCTGCGCTGTTTTACTATTTCGTCCAGTATCATTTTATTCGCCCCTGTTGGTGAACTCGATCAGCTTGTTGAGCTGCTCTAAAGCTGCGCCGCTGTCGATAGCTTCTCTTGCCAGCCTTACGCCAGCCTCTATATTATCAGCCTTCCCGCAGGCATAAAGCGCAGCGCCCGAGTTAAGAAGAACTATATCTCTCTTTGCGTCGGTTATCTCGCCTTTAAGTATGCCCAGAGTTATTTCAGCGTTCTCCTTGGCAGTGCCGCCTACGATATCCTCTTTCTTGGCGGTCTTTAGTCCCACGTCCTCGGGAGTTATGGTGAAGCTTACTATCTCGCCGTTATTTATCTCGCAGACCTTTGTGGGAGCTGATATTGAGAACTCATCAAGCTTATCGGTGCCGTATACCACCAGCGAATGCTTTACGCCAAGGTTTTTCAGCACGTTTGCAACTATATCCAGCAGTCTTTCCTCATAAACGCCTATAACGTTATACTCGGCATTTGCAGGGTTGGTAAGTGGTCCTAAGATGTTGAACACTGTTCTTATACCGCTTTGTGCTCTTACAGGTCCTACAAACCTCATAGCCTTGTGGTATGACTGTGCAAACAAAAACATCACGCCCACCTCGTCTATGCAGGCAGCTGCCTGTTCGGGAGTTGAGACTATCTTCACACCCAGAGCCTCCAGCACATCGGCAGCGCCGCTCTTTGAGGAAACGCTTCTGTTGCCGTGCTTTGCCACCGCCTGACCGCAGGCTGAGATGACAAAGGAAGATGTGGTGGATATATTGAAGCTGTTAGCCAGGTCTCCCCCCGTGCCGACAATTTCAAGCACATCTCTTGAGTGGGGGACTGTTGCCATTTTACCTCTCATACCCAGTGCGCAGCCTGTTATCTCATCAATGGTCTCAACGTTCATTCTCATGGCGGTGAGCAGTGCGGCAGTCTGGGCGTTGGTAGCTCTGCCGCTCATGATGATATCAATAGCCTGCCTTGCTTCCTCCTGAGTAAGGTGTTCGCCGTCAGCGACCTTGTTGATGTATGGTTTGAGCTCGGTCTTTTCGCTGTCGGGAATGTTTATCTCAGCTGCTGCGGCGGTTTTTATGCCTGCAATGTTCAGAAAGTTTGCCAGTATCAGCGAGCCCACATCTGTCAGTATCGACTCGGGGTGGAACTGCACACCGTAGGTCTTGTGCTCCCTGTGGGTAAGCGCCATTATCTGTGCGGTATCGTCTGTTGCTATAACTTTCAGACACTCGGGAAAGCTCTCGTTCTCGACTATCAGCGAGTGGTATCTTGCAGCCTTGATTACAGGTTTAAGTCCCTTGAAGATAGGCTCCTCGTTGTTTATCTTTATATCAGTCTGCTTGCCGTGCAGCTGCTCCTTAGCATGAACTATCTTTCCGCCGAAGGCTTCTGCGATAGCCTGATGACCCAGGCAAACCCCCAGTATCGGTATCCTGCCGCTGAAATGTCTGATAGTCTCCACCGATATACCTGCATCCTTGGGGTAGCAGGGACCGGGCGAAACTATAATAGCCTGGGGCGCAAGCTTTTCTATCTCATCAATGGTTATCTCATCATTCCTTACCACCTTGATATCGGGGTCAAGCACGCCTATTGCCTGATAAAGGTTATAGGTAAAGCTGTCGTAATTGTCGATCAGTAAGATCATTGTGATTACCTCCTACAAAGTTTTAATAAAAGTTACACCGAATGTGAACTATAGTGTTCAAATTATTCGTCTCAAAGCCTTGCAGCTTCCTTTATGGCATTTATGACCGCCAGAGCCTTGTTGCAGCTCTCTTCATATTCGTTCTCTGGAACGCTGTCTGCGACCACACCGCCGCCTGCCTGAACATAGGCTTTGTTGTTTTTAAACAGCACCGTTCTTATGGCGATACAGGTATCGAGGGAGCCGTCAAAGGCGAGGTATCCCACCGTTCCGCCGTAAAGACCTCTCTTGGTGGTCTCCAGCTCGTCGATTATCTCCATAGCCCTTACCTTTGGCGCACCCGAAAGTGTTCCCGCAGGCAGCACAGCCATAAGTGCGTCCAGCGGCTTTTTATCCTCTCTCAGCCTGCCCTTTACGTTTGAAACTATGTGCATTACCTTTGAATATCTTTCTATAACCATAAGGTCGGTCACTTCAACGCTGCCGAACTCTGATACCTTGCCAATATCGTTTCTGCCCAGGTCCACCAGCATGGTATGCTCGGCTCTCTCCTTGGGGTCGTTAAGCAGCTTGCTTTCGTTCCTCAGGTCCTCGTCATGGGTCTCGCCGCGCTTGATAGTGCCTGCGATGGGTCTTGTTACCACCGTGCCGTTCTCAACGCTCACCAGCATTTCGGGCGAAGCGCCTGCTACCGCATAATCCTTATGCTTGAAATAGTAAAGATAGGGCGAGGGGTTGGTGGACCTCAGCATTCTGTAAACATCAAAGCTGTCGGGGGGATTATCTATCTCAAACCTCTGTGAGGGAACTATCTGGAAGATATCTCCGTCCTTGATATACTCCTTAGCCTTTTCAACATTGGCAAGGTACTGCTCCTTGGTGATGTTCGACTTCACCTCAAAGCTGTCGGGGTACTGCTTTTTCTTTTTGGGCTCAGGCTTATAGCTCCTCAGAGCCACCACCAGGTCAACTGCTGTCTGCTCACAGGCAGCGTATTTATCCTCTATATCATCATCTCTGTTGATATTAAGAATGATGACCGCCTTGTTGCTCAGGTGGTCGTAAGCCACCAGCTTTTCAAACATAAACAGGTTGGCGTCGGGCATATCCAGGTCATCATCGGGGATATTGACAAGTGTCTTTTCAAAATACCTTATCATATCGTATGCAAAGTAACCGATAAGTCCGCCAGTGAGCTTGGGGTAGCTGTTAAATGAGGGCGATTTGTGCTCCTCAACTATCTTTGTAAGAAACTCGATAGGGTCATCGACCTTTATCCTCTCGGGAGCTTTGCCTGCATATTTCACCTCAGCCACATGATCCCTGAGAGTTATCTCAGCCTTGGGGTCGATGCCCACATAAGAATATCTGCCCCACTGGTCCTTATTATCCACAGACTCGAGAATAAAGCAGTCGTCATAGATCTCATGCATACAGTTAAAAAGCTGTATGGGGGTGTAGTTATCCATGAGCATCTCATAAAACACGGGCACTGTTTTATACTCTTTCAGATAATCCTTAACGTTTTCGATAGACGGATACAGCATATATATTACCTCCAAAAAATTTTCAAGCGAAATTCAAAATCAAAAAAACAGCAATAAAAAAAGTCCTAAAGTCACATGATAAACTCATGGGACGATAGAACCGTGGTGCCACCCAATTTCCCGACAGTACGCCTGTCGGCTCAAGATACGCATTCTCAGGCAAAGCCTTTGAAATCAATATCCGCTCACACTAACGTAGGAAAACACGGCAAATGATACTCGTAAAAAACTTTCACACCGCTCCTCACAAATCCATTCACTGAAAGCCTTCGTACTGTCTCACACCTGCCGACAGCTCTCTGAAACTACCTCGATCAGTTACTTACCTTTGCTCATAGGATTTCAAATATTCACTTTAGAATTATTATATTCCATTTAAAGGGATTTGTCAAGGGGGTCAGAAAACAAAATATAATAATTTTTTAAGAATATTTAATGAACAAATAAATAACAGCTTCAGAGAAATCAGGATATCCTCAGCCTTTTGCCGGCTAAAACGAGAACGCTTATGCAAAAAAACATACGCATAGATGAAAAAATCGGCACAAAACGTGAAAAAATTCAAACGACCTATTGACAAAATCAGATAAGTATGATATAATAATTAAGCTGTCAGGAACAGCAATAATAAACTGCGGAGAAGTCGCCTAGCCCGGTTTATGGCGCACGACTGGAACTCGTGTATGGGTTGATAGCTCATCGAGGGTTCGAATCCCTCCTTCTCCGCCAGAGGAAAAACCGCCTGTTTACGTTAAACTGCGTAAACAGGCGGTTTTCGTTATTTGGCAAAAATATAAAATATACGCATAATGTATTAAAAATACAGTATTTTTATAAAAACTGGACACGAAAACTGGACACGAATTTGCTTTACAAAAGAATAACAGGGGCATTGGCGTACCCCTGTTACTATCTCAGAATATACTATGACTCCAAGTATCGCTACCTGAACCTCTACAGGCTAAGTATACCATACCAGTATACAAATGTCAAGAGTCGCCGGGTATTCCCTCAGCGGCTCTCCGTTGTGTAGCTTTTTTATTCCACCCACATACGCGGAGGCAAATTTGCTATTTCCTCATCAAACGCTTCGCCGCTTTTCCCTGTCAAGTCTTTATATAGCAGGTTTATGCGTTCGTTCTTTTGTTCGAGTAATGCCCCTTTTTCGTCAAGCTCCTCCACAATTGAGGTCAAACAATCATGTGCTGCTTTGATATCATAGAACATAACAAGCGCCATAAGCACTTTCCGGAAATTGTCTATTAGTTCTTCTTTTGTCAAACGCATTAAGCGCTTTTTACATTCTTGTACGGCAAGTTCTTCCTCAAATGATGATATCTTAAAGTAATCAAGCTCTGATACATCATAACCGTAGACTGTGTATAGATCACCTAAAAGATTTACAGTCATATCGTCCCACAAATCACGAAAATCATCATACTTACCGTAGATAATCTCTCCATCGGTAAGCTGTTCGTATAAGCTCCAAGCACCCCCGGACAGCTCATCGAATTGATCCTTGTATTCATTGTAGTAACCCTCTATGCTGCTATCCTCATACCCGTACATATCACCGTTTTCACCTACCTCCTCAAGCCATTCTGTCACATTATCGTAGCTTAAAGAATAAGCAAGGCACGATTTTTTGTATAGCGGCGTTTTGCTCTGATTCATAACATCACACCTCCTTTGCCTCTTTTACAAAAGCATCTGCATCTTCGTAGCAGTCAAACCAATCTGTATATATGTCACGCCTGCTTGTACCTGTAAAATGGCTTTCGGGCTTGTAGTCAGCCTCTTTTGATGCCGTAATAGCCGCTGTTACCCTGCCGCTGTCAAAGATAGTAACTGTAACACACCAATATGTTTTCATAGCTTTATACCTCCACTTTTTCACCATCAACGATTACTGCAATAGGCTTGTTGTCTTTTCTGATCTGTTTAACCTCAATACCTGCGGCTACTAACACACTTGCCATAGCTGAGTATTTCGCACTTGATCCTGCCATAGTTCCCTTGCTTCTTCTTAGCTCCATAGCTAACATTCTGGCAACTGTCTGAGCGCTTTCCTTTGTCAAAGCTTTCATTGTATGCACCTCCTTAAAATCTGTAATTCTCTATGACCTCAAGATCATAGTTGTATGTTGTCCATTCACACCCGCTGCACTCATTCTCTACAAGTTTCAATGCAAACTTGCGAGCTGACTTTTTATACTGAAACGTCCTATTCTTTAGACGGCCTTTGTCATCATACCAAATTATTACATAAAACTCTTTCATTGTGTTTTCCTCCTTTTGCTTTGTGGGCGGCTGAATGCCGCCCGTTTATTCCTATGCCCCGAGTATTGCTTTAGCCTCATCAAGCTGTATCTGTAATTCTTTCATCTGTTTTTCGATATCTCTTATTTTTTCCTCAGCCGCATCTTTACTGAGAATTTGAGCGTTCCTTTGCTCAATCAGCTCCACCAAAGCGTTGAATCCAAGCGGTAGAGCATTAAGGGCATTGTATATGAAAGTGTCGGTTTTCATTGATTTAGCATCGTATGCCATACAAGCTGTTACGCCGTAGTCATGTTTTCCACAAACGCCTAAATCAAGTATTGCGTGTTCTGCGCTGCTTGCTGACTCTGCACTTACTCTTGTGAGATAGTCAACTCCGTTTACTGTTGCAATTATCATGTAGTCAGCCATTGTGCTTACCTCCTCTGCTGTTTCCTCTACCTCACTGTTAATAATGAGGTCGGTAGTTGGGTTTCCCTTGATATCTATGCGGTTTTCTGTTCGGCTGTTTCTGTATTCCATCCAAAGTGTAAGAGGTGCGAAATCTGCCTTGCCGTGATAAGTTATGTTGTGCTTATCATCATAAATCGTTACTATCTGATTAGGGTTTTTCTCAACAACTTTTTCGATAAAAGAATTGACTGTCATTGTAATTACCTCCTTTGTTTTCTGTAAGTATTCTCCTTACATTTACTATTATAATCGAATTTTCGATTATATTCAAGTGGTAAACTGCACGAATTTTCGATTATATTTTTGTGCAAAATGTAGTCTTGTTTTCGATTAGGTTTTTTGATATAATTATTGTGTGAGGTGGTATCATGCCATTAAAATATAAGTTTGATGTATTACAAGAATTAAAAGCAAGAGGATATTCAGCTTATCGGCTTGCTCACGAAAAGCTGTTAAGCGGATCATCAATTCAAAAACTCAGAACAGGTGAGGTGCTGGGCGCTGAGGGAATAGCTACACTATGCAGGCTGCTCGAATGCCAGCCGGGAGATCTCCTGCGCTATGACCGAGAGGAAAAGCCAATGTAACCAAAGTAACGAATTTTCCCTATATTATACGCATATATAGCGTATATGGGCTATTTACACACGTTATTTAATTATTTAGTATATTATATAAAAAAGAGTTACAAAGTTACAAATATGTATTTTATATAGGAATTACCGTATTTTTGAACGTAACCAAACAAGTAACTTTAGCGTAACTGTGTAACCGTATTTTGTAACCAAAAATGAGCTTGTAACCATAAACTGTTACAACAAAATCCCCTCTGCAAATTTGAAATTGCAAAGGGGATTTTTAATTTTTGAGCCAAAAATTTAAAACTTAGAGCTGATTATTAAAATTTATTTTAGTTTTTACTTTAGTTTTAAGATTATGCCTTTCTGGTGTACCCGGTCAGACAGATCCAGCCTGCACCGCTCTTGAGCTTACCCCAAACCTGCCCGCTTACGGTCTTTTCTGCGGTTATGGTGTATATGCCCTTATCCTTGATACAGCCCACGATCTTATAACTTACGCCTGCACCGCTACGGATATTGAGCGCATCAGTTGTGATCTTTACCTTATATGAGGTGCTTGTCGCGGCGGGTACTGAGTACACCGCTTTGCCGTTCTCATCGAATACGCTATACCCCGCCTTACATACCTTTTTGGCACTGCTGAGGTTTTTATATGCGCCTATCTGAGATTTGCTGTCAGCCCAAGACTTTCTCACCCTATATATCGTAGTTGTGGTAGTCTGCGTGTTCGTGCTTGTAGAGCTGCCGCTTAACAGCTTGTTTACCTCAGTTGCTATGTATGGGAACTTACCGCCGAGATATGGTCCGGGGCAACCCGTAGCCGCAAACCATCTGTGCATGGTGAGATTACCAGAGGTGTCGCCTGTGTAATTCAGTTTCTTTATACCGTTGCGCTTGCAGATATCAGCACACAACTTTATGCAGGCTGCAAGGGCCTTATCGGAAACGTGCCAGTTAGGATCACCGCCGTCATTAGCCACCTCGATAGTAACGGCCCTCATATCATTCTCTCTGCTTGAGCTTGTCCATGCTCTGTACTTTTCATCGACCATAACGCCTATATTGCCGCTTGAGTCGATGCAGTAATTACAAGAGCCGCCCCTTGACTGTACCGAGCTGCAACAGCCCGCAAGCGTACCGTTACCCGCCATGTGGTGAATAGTGATCCTATCTATGGCGTGATCTCTTATGTTGTAATGGTCTGTTGTACCCGACCATTTCCACGTTGCTAAACTACTATTACTCATCGTTCACCGCTCCTTTACTCTACATGATTCCAGTCGGCGTTCATGACCGCCGCTATTCCTGCCGCTACCGCCGATGCTACTACCGTCTTTACAGCCTCACTATCTGTGATGCTGATAAGTACGATATTAGCCGCTATGTACCCGGCTGCCGCCTGTCCGAATGTTCTGAGCGCTCTGTAAAGCCACTCGCTCATCTTTTTGCGATTCATGAATAAATCCCTCCTATCTCGCGTCAGGGCGCGCCAGATTTAACGTGTGAGGCGCACCCCTTAAAACTATACCCCTAAAGGACAAAGCCCCTTAGAAACGATTTCTCAATGTGTTATGAGTTACTGTCTTTACCCTCAAGCATATCCAGCCTGTGATGAGCTGATTTTGCAGACTGTTCTACGATTATCAGCCGGTCCCTTAAATCCTGCATATCTGTCCGGGTGTTGCGAACGTCAGCCTTGATCTCCGAAACAGATGAGTTTATCGTTTCCAGTTTGACAATTACCGTTGTCATCTCTGCTGCCGCCTGTCTGTTGTCGGAGTTTTGATTACGCTTGATGTTAGTGAAGCCTACCACCGCCGCCACAATGAGAGATATAACAGATATGATAACACCTATCTCCATAGCATTACACCTCTATATTTACAAAAGGCTCAAGAGCCATAAGCAGGTCAGGCGAAATGGAGATGTTTTCGCCGCTTATGTCGATCTTATCAGGCATCTCTACCGTTACCGCCAAGAGCTGTGAGAACTTTTCGGCAAACTCAGCCCTCTTATCTGTCGGTATGGTGTACTGTGTGCCGTCCTCGCTGAGTGTGCTGCCGATATCCTGTAAGAGCTTGATACGCTGTGTGTTAAAGGTTTCAAGCTCTGCATTTACGGTCTTGAGCAGCTTTGCAACCCTGTATGATGTTGCAATACTAAGCTCTTTCTGTGAAAATGCTGTCAGCGCCTCTTTAGCGTTGAAAATAGTTTCAAGTGTTACTGTCATAGTAATTACCTCCTTAATTCGTGGATCTGATTTTCAAGGTCCTTTATATATGCAAGCATTAGAGGAATAAACTCCTCATAGCGTAAAGCATATTCTGATTTATCATTGTATAGGTCAATGAATCCGGCAAACTCTTTTGTATCAATGCCTATGGCGTTCATGCTTTCAAGTACCTGCTGTGCGATAAACCCGGTATGCGTTCTACCGCTCAAAGCTATATCATCTGTGTAGCTGAATGATACGGGCTTTATAGCCTTGATGAGCTGTAAATACTTATCGGGTAGATCTTTTATGTTCTTTTTCTTTCGGGCGTCTGAATCTGTGGCAACAGGAGAGCCGTTAGCGTAAATTGCTGATCCGATAAGTCTTAAAGGGCTGCTGCTTCTACCTAAATAGATAGTTTCAGAGGACCAGTTATACCACATAGCATCCCTATGAGAAAATTCCGAGCTATTATAAAAGCGTATCGTACCAGATATCTCAGGGCTACCGTAGAAAAACATATGTGCACCCGTGAAATGAGAATTGATACCACTTGCACCTATCCAAATGCCGGAATGAGCGACACCATCACTACTTTCGCTCGCATATCGTAATGCGATAGCTCCATTACAAACTATACCGTATGAATTTTTTAGGGTGATTGATCCATTTGATTGAATACCGTTGCTAAATGTGGCTTTACCTGTAAAACTCGATGTACTGCTTACACTTAATGAACTACTCATAGTAACAGCATTATCAAATTTCGTTGTGCCTACAAAACGATGTCTGCAACCCTCATACGAAGCGGCATCTTGTATATTACATCTATAATAAGTTTCAATTCCGCTGTCGAATACAGCTCCTATAGCTATACCGTCATAGTTTCCGCTGCCGAGTATCGCATATTGGCTTGCATAACTGGATGATACTATAAGGGCTTTCATAACTCTCTTACCTTTATAAAAGCTCTCTATTGTGCCATCGTGAATTTCTGTCTCCAAATTGTCACTTGTTGTTGTTATCGTCCCCGTAAGATTAACGCTTTTTGCTGTTATTACACCGTTGCTCGACAAACTGAAATTACCAGACCTTGTACTTATTGCACCTGTATTGAGGTTGATTTGCATACCACCCGTACCTGCAACATAGTTTGCTGATTT
>CALCRR010000291.1 GCA_937894495.1 uncultured Ruminococcus sp.
GTGCGGCAGGTGGGGGAAGCGAGCCGTCCGCCCGAGGACTGAGGACGTTGACAAATTAACAGTTTTGTGATATACTACAAAATCATAAAGACAATAAAGTGAGGATAGAATATGGCAGTGAAAGAGCAGACCGCGGGCAGTGACAGCGCTGCGCAGGCGAAGCGTATAGAGGAGCTTGAAAAGCAGCTGGAGGAGGCTAAGAGCAGCTATGCAGCTGTCAGCCGCTTTATGTCACGCACCAGCCATGAGATACGCACGCCTATCAATTCGGTGATAGGGCTGGCAGAGCTGGGCATGGAGGAATGCAGCGATGAGACGGGCGCTGACTATTTCAAAAGAATAAAGGACTCGGCGGACTACCTGCTGGAGATACTCAACGATATACTCGACATGGCAAGGATAGAGAGCGGCAGCGTGACCCTCTACCCCGAAGCCTGCCGGCTGGAGGATTTTGCGGACAATATCAGCTCGGTGGTGCTGCCCCTTATGCAGAAAAAGGATATAGATTTCAGGTTCGAGTTTTACGATATACTGGCTGATACGCTGGTGTTCGATAAGCTGAGATTGAAGCAGATATTTATAAATCTGCTGTCAAATGCGGCAAAGTTCACCCCCGAAAAGGGCAGGGTGGATTTTACCATTGCCCAGCTGGCAGCAGGTGAGGGCAAGGTGAAAACTGTTTTTACCGTGAGAGATAACGGCATCGGTATGAGTGAGGACTTCCTGCGTGATATCTTCACCCCCTTCGTTCAGGAGAGAAACTCGGGCAATGCGGCGGTGCAGGGCACGGGGCTGGGGCTGCCTATAGCCAAAAACCTCACCGAGCTCATGGGGGGCGAGATGAGCGTTAAGTCGCAGCTCGGCAAGGGCACCGAGTTCACCGTTGAGATAGACCTTGTACCCTCGGGGGGCGAGGGGCTTGTGAGCAGGACAGACAGCGGCTCCTACGACTTTACGGGCAAAAGGGCGCTGGTGGTGGACGACCACTCGATAAACAGGATATTGGAGGTAAAGGTGCTGAAAAAAGCAGGCTTTGAAACTGACGTGGTAACCAACGGCTTTGAAGCCCTCAAAAAGTTCATGGCTGCCGAGTCGGGGTATTACGACGCCATACTTATGGACGTTAAAATGCCCGTTATGGACGGTCTTGAAGCCGCACGCAAAATAAGGGCTATGGACAGAACTGACGCTAAGACCGTTAAAATACTTGCCATGAGTGCCAACGCTTATCCCGAGGACATAGCTGCGTCAAAGGCGGCAGGCATGGACGCACACATCGGCAAGCCCGTGATACCTGCGGTGCTTTACGGTGAGCTGGGCAGGATGCTCTTTTAGAGGTAAGAAGTAAGAGGTAAGAGGACCCCCTTATACAGCTTTGTGGGGACTTTTGAAAAGTTTGATTAGGTTAAAATATACATGACAAGGGTGTATATTTTAGCTAAAATTTCCATTGAAAAAGCGTGTGTGATATGGTATAATGACTATAAGCAATATGTGCCCCGGTTTTACAGGGCAGTAGAAAGGATAATTTGCTTTATGGAGACCAGAGTGGCAGTTATCGCCATTATTGCCGAAAACAGCAGCTCGGCAGAGGATATAAATTCTCTGCTGCACGAATATGCAGGCTACATCATAGGGCGCATGGGCGTGCCCTACCGCACCAACGGGGTCAACATCATAAGCGTTGCCATCGACGCTCCGCAGGATAAGATAAACACCCTTGCAGGCAAGATAGGCAGGCTCAGCGGTGTTACAGCCAAAACGGTATATTCGCCTGTTTAAGGCGCTTAAAACAGAATAGCAGAATAAATCTCCTGACACCGAAAATTTTATTTGAGGTGAAAGTATGATCTTTAAGTTTTTAACGGGACGGTCATGCCCTCATTATCGGGAGCTGACGGACCGTTTTTTTAATTCATGATTCATAATGCATAATTCATGATTATGGTGATGTCTGTCGGCGTCGGGGGGACTTTTGCTAAGCAAATTCTGCACAGTTTTTGATCTAGGGTGTGTTGACACTAAACTGATACGCGGATTTTTGAGATATTTTTGTTCC
>CALCRR010000292.1 GCA_937894495.1 uncultured Ruminococcus sp.
GTCCGCCCGAGGACAAGGTTGGCGCAGCCATCAAAATACTAGCCGCCACAAAAGTGCCCCCTCCCCTCCGGGGAGGACTCGATATCTTGCCCACCCCACAATAGTGCGGCAGGTGGGGGAGGCGAGCCGTCCGCCCGAGGACCAAGAGCTTGAAATTTTATGGGTAATGTGTTATACTGTTATTTGTGGCAAAACGTGTTAAGTAATATTTAAAACTCGCTTTGCCGCTGAATTTGAAGCTTTTTGCTTTCGGAAGGGGCAGCGGTGTTGTTATGACCGATTTTAACAGTAAATACAGTGTTTTGCGTGATTTCTTCGGGCATTCCTCTTTCAGAGAGGGTCAGGAGGCTGTTATAGATGCTGTGCTGGCAGGACGAGATGTGCTTGCCGTTATGCCCACGGGGGCAGGAAAATCCATGTGCTACCAGATACCTGCGCTGATGTTTGATGGCATCACCGTGGTGGTGTCTCCCCTTATATCGCTTATGAAGGACCAGGTAAATTCGCTGATACAGTCGGGGGTGAGGGCGGCTTATCTTAACTCGTCACTTACCGCCCGGCAGTATGATACGGCGGTGAGCAATGCTAAAAGGGGTATGTATAAAATAATCTACGTTGCCCCCGAAAGGCTGTGTACACCCTCATTTCTTTCGCTGGCGGCTTATGTTAAAATATCTATGCTGGCGGTGGACGAGGCGCACTGTGTTTCACAGTGGGGTCAGGATTTCAGACCCTCTTACCTTAAAATACCCGAGTTTTTATCAAACCTTAACTACAGACCCATTGTGGGAGCTTTTACGGCTACTGCCACCGCACAGGTAAGGCGGGATATCAACGCCATGCTGGGGCTTGACGACCCCTTCTGCGTCACCACGGGGTTTGACCGCAAAAACCTCTATTTCGGGGTGGTGCACGCCAAGCATAAGTATGATGAGACTAAAGCTCTGGTGGAGGAGTTCGGCGGCAGGAGCGGCATTATCTACTGCTCGACCAGAAAAAATGTTGAGAAGGTCTGCGAAAAGCTCAACGCCGACGGCATACCCTGCACCAGGTACCACGCAGGGCTTAGCGACGAGGAGCGGCGGAAAAATCAGGACGATTTTATCTTTGACCGTGTGCAGGTGATAGCTGCCACAAATGCCTTCGGCATGGGTATTGACAAGTCTAACGTTTCCTTTGTTATACACTACAATATGCCGAAAAATATCGAGAACTATTACCAGGAGGCAGGACGTGCAGGCAGAGACGGCAACGATGCAAAGTGCGTGCTGCTGTACAGCGGTCAGGACGTTGTCACCAACCGTTTTCTTATCGAAAACTCAAACGAGAACCCCGAGCTTGACGAGGAGGAGCTGGCGGCAGTGCGGCAGAAGGACCTGAGACGGTTAAAGGTGATGACCGACTACTGCAACACGGGGCGCTGCCTGAGAGAGTTCATACTGGACTACTTCGGCGAGAGGCGGCAGTGCGTGTGCGGCAACTGCTCAAACTGCTCGGCTGATACGGAGCTTACGGATATAACAGTTGAGGCGCAGAAGATACTTTCCTGCATTTACAGGCTGCACCAGCGCCACCAGCGCTTCGGCGTGGGGGTGATCTCACAGATACTTAAAGGCTCCGACAGCGAGAAGATAAAGCGCTTTGACCTTAAAACCCTCTCAACCTACGGCATAATGAGCGACAGCACCGAGGTGAGGATAAGGACCATAACACGCTTTCTCACCGCCGAGGGCTACATAACCGAGGGGGATTATCAGACGCTGACCCTCACCAGAAGATCGGCAGAGATACTTATGGATAAAAAGCATATCGAGATGCGGCTGCCAAAGTCGGGCAGGACCAGGAGGGAGAGGACCAAAAAAACGGCTGCAGCTGTGCCTTTTGGCAGAGAGCTTTTCGAGCGGCTGAGGGCTGTGAGGGCAAAGCTGGCGCAGGAGATAAATATGCCTGCGTACATAATTTTCAGCGATGCCTCGCTTCGTGATATGTGCATTAAAAAGCCCCGAAGCCTTACCGAGCTGCTTGAGGTATCAGGCGTGGGCAGGGCAAAGCAGGAGCGATACGGAAAATATTTTGTGGACGAGATAGTAAAATATCTCTCAGAGGGCAGCCATGAGGAGCCTGACAGCAGCGAGGGCGCTCCCGAAGAGGGTGAGCTCTTAAAATACATTGCAGACAGAGCCGAGGTGTTCAATGCCAGAAACGAGGAGCTTTCGCTGACCCAGCTGTGTGACGATATGCTGACCCAGCTGGGGATAGACGCAGACAGGCGGATAGTGAGAGATGCGGTGAAGGACTGGCTGCTCAGCGAGAACTACATAAGCCGCAGGGTGGTAAACGGCAGGGCGACTGAGGTCTCCACCATACTCACCGAGGAGGCTGGCATAGTTGAACGTGAGAGGATATCCTCAACTGGCAGGAGCTACACTGCGCTGCTGTTCCCACTGGATGCACAGGAGTTTATTTATGCAAATCTAGGGGAGATAGCTCAGAGAGACTAACTCTTTACCAAAGGCAACACCGCACAACTACCGCCTGACGGCTTTGCACGTCATCTGCTTGCATATTTTCCGTCATATTAGCCAAATTCGTCTTGACTTGCGCCAGCAAGCCTACGACTCGTTTAGCCAATCTGACGAAAAATCTGACTGCGCATCTGACGCACAATAGTTGTGCGGTATTGCCCCAAAAAATCGCCCGAGGGCGGAAAGGAAGTGCATTGGTATGGACCGCAGGCTGTTGGCTTGCAGCTCGCTTTGTGTGGGCAGAAGGATAGCCGATATCGGCACCGACCACGGGTACCTGCCCTGTTATATGGTGAGCAAGGGGCTGTGCGACAGTGCCCTTGCCTGTGACGTGGGGGAAAAGCCCCTTGAAAGTGCGGTGCGCCACATCACCGAAAGCGGTCTGGGGGACAGGATAGAAGCTGTTCTCTCAAACGGACTTGAAAAGGTACCGCTGGAGGGGGTAAGCGATATAGTTATAGCAGGCATGGGGGGTGAGCTTATAGCCGATATACTTGGAGCCTGCAATGAAGTGGCGTCGGGCAGGTTGGCAGTAAACCTTGTTTTGCAGCCCATGACCAAGTGGGACGTTCTGCGCAGGTGGCTTTATGAGCACCGCTTTGAGATAACCGCAGAGCTGCCCTGCGAGGAGGGCAGGTTCGTATACTCGGTAATGCAGGCAAGGTACACGGGCAAAAAGCCCCCCTACCCCTGCGACCTGAGATATCTCTACTGCGGCAGGGTAACGGCAGACACCCCCGAGGGCAGGGAATACCTGAAACGCCAGGCAAAGCGCCTTGAAGCCGCAGGAAAGGGCAGATCATCATCGCCGCAAACCGCCGGGCTTGGCAGAGAAATGCTCTTGCTGGCTGAACAGATAATGTGCGCAGTAAAGTAAGATAATTTCGGGTGGATCGACAGAATGTTGAAAAACTAAATATAAAAAGGTTTCGGGTCAAGCCCTTTCCTCAAAAGGGCTTGCAGGTCCGGGGCAGCGCCCTGGTCGCCGCCGCAGCGGCGAAACTCCCCTTACGGAGTGCGCTCCGCAAAGGGTGAATTTAAAAACAGTCCGGTGGACTGTTTT
>CALCRR010000293.1 GCA_937894495.1 uncultured Ruminococcus sp.
ATTTTTTATTTTTGCCTGCGCCTTTCCGGCAAGGTTTAATTGGGGGAGCAATAGCGGCGTAAGTGGAGGAAATAAACAGATTTGACAAATTTGATGAAGCATGATATAATATCTAAAAAACCGAACACCCCGACCCTGACAAAGTCGGGGATTTTGTGCGTGATAAATAAGGAGAGATAAAAATGAGCATATGGGACGTTTTTAACAGGATATCGTCGGAAAACGGCGCTAAGGGCGCTAAGCCCGAATATATAATAGCAGGACTGGGAAACCCCGGCATTCAGTATGAGGGCACCAGACATAATGCAGGTTTTATGGCAATTTCCGCGCTGGAAAAGAAGTATGATATCAGTGTGAGCTCCCATAAATTCAAAGCGCTGGTGGCTAATGCCGTTATAGGCGGCAAAAACTGCCTTGTGATGAAGCCCGAGACCTATATGAACTTAAGCGGTGACGCCATTGACCAAGCTATGAGCTTTTATAAGATACCCCTTGAAAATGTGATAGTCATTTTTGACGATATATCACTGGAGCCGGGGCAGATAAGGATAAGGCGCAAAGGCTCGGCAGGGGGGCATAACGGGCTTAAAAGCATTATCGCCCAGTGCGGCGGCGAGGATTTTCCCAGAATAAAAATAGGTGTGGGCAAAAAGCCAAGACCCGACTACGATCTGGCAGACTGGGTGCTCTCACGCTTTAACGACGACGACAGGAAAAAGCTGGAGGACGTAATGCCAAAGGTCTGCGCCGCAGCCGAGCTCATGGTGCAGGGCGAGATATCCGAAGCGATGAACAAATTCAACTAGGCGGGGTACTGATGAACAGCATATTTTACGACATATCAAACAAACTGGATTTTGGCAGAGATATCAAAAACTGCCTTATCAAAGGCTATACCCCTGCGGCGGTAACGGGGGTATCTGGAATACACAAGGCTATGCTGGCTGCCGACCTTTCAAGGCTGGGCAGCTGCCTTATCATCTGCGATGATGAAGCCTCTGCCACCAGAATGATAAGCGATATAAACGAAATGGCTGGTGAGCAGACAGGCTGCGTTTTTCCTGCCAAAGACCTTAATTTCGCTTTTCTGGAGGGCATTTCCCGTGAGTATGAGCATAAGCGTATCGAGGCTCTCTCGGGGATAATGTCGGGAAAATTCAGGATAATGGCTGCAAGTGTCGAAGCCTGCCTGCAGGGCACTGTTCCCCCAAGGGTGCTCAAAGAGTATTCATTTGAGATAAAATCAGGGGGTGAGCTGTCCCTTGACGAGCTGCAAAAAAGGCTCATAGCAGCAGGCTATTCGCGAACAGACCAGGTGGAGGGGCAGGCACAGTTTTCGGTAAGGGGCTCTATAATAGATATTTTTCCCGTGCAGGACACCCACCCTGTGCGTATCGAGCTTTGGGGCGACGAGGTGGACACACTTTCCTATTTCGACACCGAGAGCCAGCGCAGGACACAGAGTATCGAAAGCATAATGATATTCCCTGCCTTGGAGATAATCTTCCCCTCAGACGATGAGCTGGTATCAGCCCTTGAAAAGCTGGCAAAATCGGTCAGGGGCAGGCAGACTGACAAGATACGTGAGCATATCTACAAGGACATCGACGCCGTAAAAAGCGGCATGAGCCTTACAAATTCAGATAAATACTACACCGTGGCTTATGAGGAGACAGCCACTGTTTTTGACTATTTCCAAAGCGGCTTCTGCGTGGTGAGCGAGTATTCAAACTGTATCGAAAAGGGCAGAGCGGTGCTGGCACAGCTGGCTGAGGACCTTAAAATGCTTTACAGCGACGGCATAATGTTCAAACGGCTGGACGGCTTTTATCTTGATCTTGGCAAGCTTGAAAGCAAAGTGACTTCAATGCGGTGCGTTTTTCTTGATACCTTCATGCGCTCAAACAACGGCATAAAGTTCAAAAAGCTTATCAATACCGACTGCCGTCAGACAGCGGTGTGGGGCGGCAGCATTATTAATCTGGAGGAGGAGCTTAAAACCCTCTGCGCAGACGGCTACTGCACCGTGGTGCTGGCAGGCTCTGAAAAGACCGTGCCTATAATAGTCAAGGACCTTTGCGACGAGGGCATAAATGCGCAGGTGATGACCGAGAGCTCACAGATAGCAGGCGGTATAGTTTATGTGCGCACAGGCAGCCTTTCGGCAGGGTTTGACTACCCCGATATAAAATGCGCAGCCATAACCCAGATGAAGTCGATGACCGCCAAGCGCAAAAAGCCCAAGCACAAGGCAGGCGAGGAGATAAAGAGCCTTTCGGACATACACAGCGGCGACCTTGTGGTGCATTCGATGTACGGCATTGGCAGGTTTCAGGGCATACGCAACCTTGAGACTAACGGGGTGAAAAAGGACTACATAACCATAAGCTACGCAGGCACCGATGTGCTTTATGTGCCTGTCACCCAGCTGGATCTGGTATCAAAATACATAGGTCCGGGGGACGACGGCATTGTCAAGCTCAACAAGCTCAACTCCACTGAGTGGACGAGGACACGCAGCAAGGTAAGGGCTTCGGTGAAGGATATGGCTGAGGAGCTCACCAAGCTTTATGCACAGCGGCAGGCTGCAAAGGGCTATGCATTTTCTCAGGACGATGACTGGCAGCTGGATTTTGAGGAGCGCTTTGATTATCAGGAGACTGACGACCAGCTGCGGTCGATACAGGAGATAAAGGAGGATATGCAGAAGTCTGTGCCTATGGACAGACTCCTCTGCGGCGATGTGGGCTTCGGCAAGACCGAGGTGGCGCTGCGTGCAGCCTTTAAATGCATGAACGACGGCAAGCAGTGCGCTATATTAGTACCCACAACGGTGCTGGCATGGCAGCATTACCAGACTGCGGTAAAGCGCTTTGAGAAGTTCCCCTTTAAGGTGGAGCTGCTTTCACGCTTTCGCAAGCCAAAGGAGCAGCAGGCGATAGTGAGAGAGCTCAAAAGAGGCACTATCGACCTTATCATAGGCACCCACAGGCTGGTATCAAAGGACGTTGAGTTCAAGGACTTAGGGCTTGCCATAATAGACGAGGAACAGCGCTTCGGTGTGGCTCACAAGGAAAAATTCAAGGAAGCCCACCACGGTGTTGATATACTCACCCTCTCGGCTACCCCCATACCGAGAACGCTTAACATGGCGCTCAGCGGCATTAGAGATATGTCGGTGATAGAAGAAGCCCCTATGGACAGACACCCTGTGCAGACCTATGTTATCGAGCATAACGCCGCAGTGGTGGCTCAGGCGATAAGCAAGGAACTGAGAAGGGGCGGTCAGGTATACTACATACACAACAGGATAGACAACATACAGCGCACCGTGATAAAGCTGCGTGAGCTGATACCCGAAGCCAGGATAGCCGTTGCCCACGGTCAGATAGGCGAAAACGAGCTTTCCGAGATCTGGCGGCAGGTGGTGGAGCATGAGATAGATGTGCTTGTGTGCACCACCCTTATCGAAACGGGAGTAGATGTGCCAAACGTCAACACCCTTATCATCGAGGACGCAGACCGTCTGGGACTTTCCCAGCTTTACCAGCTGAGGGGCAGGGTGGGCAGATCAAACAGGCGAGCCTTTGCCTACTTCACGTTCCGCAGGGGCAAGGTGCTGTCTGAGGACGCTGCCAAAAGGCTGGAGGCTATCAAGCAGTTCACCCAGTTCGGCTCGGGCTTTCACATCGCCCTGAGAGATCTGGAGATAAGGGGCGCAGGCTCTATACTCAGCGGCAGGCAGCACGGTCACATGGAGGCTGTGGGCTACGATATGTATTTAAGGCTTTTAAATGAAGCCATTGCCGAGCAGAAGGGCGAGGAGCTCCCCCGCTCCCCCGAGGACTGCCTTGTGGATATCTCCATAAACGCATATATCCCCGAAAACTACATCGAAAACTCAGCCCAGCGCATTGACGCCTACCGAAAGATAGCCTCAATAACCACAGCCGAGGACTCCTCAGACGTTATCGACGAGCTGATAGACCGCTACGGCGAGCCCCCCACGGCAGTAATGGGTCTTATAAACGTAGCCCTCACCAGAAACTCGGCGTCGGCTATCGGTATAAGAGAGATAAAGCAGGCAGGGGATAAAATGGAGTTTTACATAAACACTCTTGAACCCAGCCAGATACAGGCGCTTATGCAGACCTACAAAAACCGCCTGAAATTCACCGACGCTGCCAAGCCATATTTCACCATAACCGCCGATAAAAAGCAAAAGCCCCAGGAGCTTATGCAGGAGGTTGTCTCCCAGCTGGCAGCAGAAAACTGATATTTTTCGGTGCGGTCACACCGTATTCAGGGCATAAAAAAGCAGGGTAGTCATTGACCGCCCTGCTTTTTGGTTTTAAGCACAATAATTATCTTCTGCCTTTTCTCTCAGGCTGCTTGCTCTTTTTGCTCTTCTTGGGGTTGTTTTCTCTGTGGCGTCTCCACATTACCCAAAGGGTGGGAGCTATGCAGTTTGAGGAATACACACCTGCCAGCATACCGATTATCAGGGGGAATGCAAAGCTGATGATAGATGATACGCCGTAGATAAGGCATACTATGCATACGACTGCCATTGCCGCAACGGTGGTGACAGTGGTGTGTATCGACCTGCCCAGGGTCTGTGTGACGGAGAGGTTCACAAGCTCCTCTATCTCCATCTTTTTGCCCAGCAGGTTCTGGTTCTCTCTTATTCTGTCGTAGATGATGATAGTTGCGTTTATGGAGTAACCCAGAATGGTCAGCAGAACTGCCATGAAGTTTGCGTTGATATCAAAGCGGCAGATAACGAATGTGCCGTATACCATGCAAAGGTCGTGCAGCAGTGCAACTACCGAGAAGATACCTGCGGAGATACCGCCTATCTTCTTGAACCTGAAGCCGATATAGATTATGGTTATAACAGCCGCAAAAGCAACCGCTACCAGACATTTCAGGAAAAAGTCGAGGCCGTTTGAAGCGTTTACGTCGTTAGTCTCAAACAGCTCCAGCTCGTTATCGGGGAAGGCTGCCTGCAAAGCGTCTTTAAGGTCGTTCTGCGCCTGGTCGCTTATGCCCTTTTTAGATGAGAGCTGTATCTTTACAGTGGTCTGTGAGGTCGCAGTGTTCTCACCCGTGGTTACGGTTGAGGACTGTCCCAGCACGTCTGAGACCACCTTCTGCACATCGGCTGTCTTTACATCGCCTGTGTAGCTGTAGGTGAGTATGGTACCGCCCTTGAACTGTATATCAACATTCAGACCCAGCACAAAGGTGAGTATCACAAATATAGCTATGAGGGTGAGGGATATGGTGTAGAACACCTTGCGGTGACCCACAACGTTCAGGGTTTTCTTTTCATTATTCATTGCTTGCCACACCTCCATAAAGCTTACGGTTCTTAAAGCACTTGTACTTTGAAAGTGAAGAAAGCATCAGTCTTGAACAGAAGATACCGAACACGAAGTTGAGCACGATACCTACCAGCAGGGTGTAGCCCAGCGAGTAGATAGTACCTGCGGTAGATGCGCCGAAGGCTGCGAAGAGGGGTCTGAGCAGTGTGCCGAAAACGCTGTCGGTAGGACCAAAAGCGCCCATAAGTATAACTGCCACGAACACAACGGTGATGTTACCGTCGAACACTGCCGACCAGGCTCTCTTATAACCCAGCTCGATAGCGCCGTTAAGGGTCTTGCCGTTGTTAAGCTCTTCCTTTATTCTCTCTGATACGATAACGTTGGCGTCAACGCCCATACCGATAGCAAGTATGATACCTGCGATACCGGGTATAGTCAGCGTGAAGCTTTCCAGGTTGCCAAAGAAGCCCGAAATGCAGGCAAGTGTGCCTGCTGCCTGTCCGAACAGTGCGATAGCTGCAACAAAGCCGGGCAGCTTGTAAATTATTATCATATATATAGCGATTATGACAAATGCGATTATGCCTGCCATAGTCATTGCGCTCTTAGCGCCCTCGCCCAATGTAGCCGAGATGATGTTTGTGCTGGTAGTTTTAAGATTGAAGGGCAGAGCACCTGCGTTTATCTTATCAGCCAGCGACTTAGCCGACTCAAAATCAAAGCTTCCCGATATCTGGCAGCTGCCGTCGGTGATAGGCTCGTTTACGTTAGGTGCAGATATCATGTCGTCGTCCATCCATATGGATATCTGACCCGAGCCTGCCAGCTCGGTGGTGGCATCGGCAAAAGCCTGCTTGCCCGAATTGTTAAGCTCCAGACTGACCACATAGGTAAGGTTGCCCGTATCGGGGTCCTGTATCTGAACAGCCTCGGCGTGCTTGACGTCGGTACCTGTCAGCACGATATTTGCATCGTCGCTGCCTGTTGCCTGCTCGGTACCCTTTACAAAGGTGAGCTGTGCAGTCTCGCCCAGCTCAGCGATAGCCTCCTCGGGGTCAAAGCTCTCCTCGCCCGACTGCCAGGGGAAGGATACCATTATCCTGTGCTTGGTATAGTCAGCATACACCTCATTATCGGTGATATTAAGGCTCACAAGACGCTGCTCGATAACAGCCTTTGCTGCGTCCATCTCATCATCTGTGATCTTATCTGTGCCGCCCTCGATATCGGGCTCAAAGGTAGCGTTGACGCCGCCCTGTATATCTATGCCCCAGCGTATCTCATCAACGCCCTTGATATAGCTTGTCCGTATATCGCCATACTGGGTGTGTATACCTGCATAAGTCAGGTAGGCAAAGCCCAGAATACATATCAGCACGATAAAAAACACAGGTTTAGTAATTTTACGCACTTTGTATTTGTCCTCCTTTATAATTAAGATAATAAGGCGAGTCAGCAGCGATACGCCTGCCGCACACCTCAAAAAGCACATTCACCTATACATTATATAACTTTTTGCAGCAAAAGTCAATAGCTTAAAATAATTTTTTATTTCCCCCACCTATCGCACTATTGTGGGGACTCGATATATTGCCTTTCCAACAATAGTGCGAAAGGCATGGGAAATGCACTTGCATTTTACAAATAATTGTGTTATAATAAAGCCAAAGCCCATGCTATCGCATGGACCGCAGAGCTAAAGCTCTGCTTGCAGGCTTAACGCCTGCAGCTTTATTGTAACATTTCGCCTCAGATCCCTTGCAAGCAAGACCGTTCGGCTTCATGTTATAATAATTAGTAAGTTTATAAAAACGGAGGTATCATAATAATGGAAAGTAATAAATTTTATATCACTACGCCTATTTATTACCCCTCGGGTAATCCCCATATAGGTCATTGCTATACTACGGTTGCCTGCGACTCTATCGCACGATACAGACGTATGCAGGGCAAGGAGGTCATGTTCCTTACCGGCACCGACGAGCACGGTCTGAAGATCGAGCAGAAGGCTGCCGAGCAGGGGGTTACTCCCAAGGAATATGTTGACGAGATAGTAAAGGTGTTCAAAAAGCTGTGGAGCTATATGAACATAGACTATGACAGATATATAAGGACTACCGACGATTATCATGTTGAGTCGGTGCAGAAGATATTCAAGGAGCTTTACGACAGGGGCTATATCTACAAGGGCGCATACACAGGCAAATACTGCACCCCCTGTGAGAGCTTCTGGACACAGTCACAGCTGGACGAGAACGGCTGCTGCCCCGAGTGCCACAGACCTGTCACCGAGGCGAGCGAGGAGGCTTACTTCTTTAAAATGTCCCCATTTGCCGACAGGATAGAAAAGCTGCTGACCGAGACAGACTATTTACAGCCTAAAACCAGGGCTGTTGAGCTGGTAAACAACTTTATCAAGCCCGGGCTTGAGGACCTGTGCGTTTCGAGAACTACCTTTAAATGGGGCATTCCCGTTACCTTTGACGAGGGTCATGTGGTGTATGTGTGGATAGACGCACTTTCAAACTATATCACCGCTCTGGGCTATGAGAACGGCGCTTATGATGATTTTGACAAGTTCTGGCCTGCCGATGTACACATGGTGGCTAAGGATATCATGCGCTTTCACGCTATCATATGGCCCGCAATGCTCATGGCGCTGGATATACCTCTGCCGAAGCACCTGGCTGTTCACGGCTGGATAACCTTTAACGGCGAGAAAATGTCCAAATCACTGGGCAACGTGGTAGACCCCTTTATTCTCGGCGAGAGATACGGTGCAGACGCTATACGCTACCATATAATGAGAGAAATGGCGCTGGGTGCTGACAGCTCATTCTCAAACGAGATAATGATAAACAGGATAAACTCCGACCTTGCCAACGGTCTGGGTAATCTCGTTTCGAGGACCGTTGCAATGGCAGACAAGTATTTCGGCGGTACTCTGCCCACCGAGCGTGAGGCTGGCGAGTTCGATGACGAGCTGATAAATGAGGCAACTGCGCTGAGAGACAAGCTGGACGCTTTTATGGACGAAACACAGCTCAACAACTGCCTGATAGAGATATTCAAGGTAGTATCGAGAGCCAACAAGTATATAGACGAGACCCAGCCCTGGATACTGGGCAAGGACGAGAGCAAAAAGGCAAGGCTGGCAAGCGTGCTCTACAACCTGCTTGACACTATCAGGATAATTTCAACTCTGCTGAGTCCCTTCATGCCCACCACCATGCCAAAGGTGTGGGAGCAGATAGGTGCTGCCGAGGCTGACGTTACCTACGCAAATGCAAATAAGTTCGGCGTTCTGCCTGCCGGTGTCACTGTGAAGAGGGGCGAGATAATCTTCCCCAGGATAGACGTTGACAAGGAGATAGACGAGCTCAACAAGATAATCGGCAGCAACAAGCCTGCCGAGGAAGAAAGCGGCGACGGCTTTGAGCCTGCTGAGCTTGCGCCCGAGATAACCATTGATGACTTTGCAAAGATCGACCTGAGAGTAGCCGAGGTAAAGGCTTGCGAGAAGGTGAAAAAGTCCAAAAAGCTCCTTTGCTTGCAGCTTGATGACGGCTTCGGCGGCAGACAGGTGGTATCGGGCATTGCACAGTGGTACAAGCCCGAGGACCTTGTGGGCAAAAAGGTGGCTATAGTTGCAAACCTGAAGCCCGTTAAGCTCTGCGGCGTTGAGTCAAACGGCATGATATGTGCCGCAGACACCCCCGACGGCGGCGCAAGCGTCATATTCCCCGACCAGAGCCTGCCTAACGGTTCAAAGATAAGGTGACAGACCTGTTTACGATCGTAATTCTCTTTGCATGGATATGCCCTTATATCTTTGCCGCATTGACCGCAGCGTTTATGGCGATAGGTCTGCGGCTTCTGGTAAGCGGATATAAGAGAAGCGCAGCAGTCTCTTTCGTAATTTCGGTCTTATTTGTGGCGGTATTGATATTTTCACGCATCGCCTTGTACTATTGATATTATGAGATCATAAACCGTATAAACAATAAACCGCCCGAGACGGGCGGTCATATGCGCCTGTAGCTCAGCTGGATAGAGCGTCAGACTCCGACTCTGAAGGCCGTGCGTTCAAATCGCATCAGGCGTACCATAAAAGAAGCAAGATATGAGAAGCAAGAAGCAAGAAAATGTACATTGCAGCTTGCTTCCGATCATCTTGCCTGTGAACAGTTTAATATTTTTTGTATATTCCCTCGTCCTTGGCGGGGGAATATATGCTTGATAGACTCAGTAAAGCACGGCAAAAACACAAAGTGCGCCGCCTGAGACTGCTTTTTAATAATGGGTCTGTCTGAAAAAAATTGATGTGCGGTATCTTTACATTTATTTGATTTTGTGATAAAATAAATACGATAATGATTAGCTGCAAGGAGCTGGCAGAATGAAGATAACCAATGTAAAAATATTTACAATGAACGATAATGAGGATATCATCGACAACGGCTATGTCACCTTTGAAAACGGCAGGATAACCGAGGTCTCACAGGGTATACCCGATAAGATAGACAAAGATGATATCGACGGCGAGGGCATGACCCTTTACCCCGGCTTTATCGACGCCCATACTCACCTGGGGCTCACCACCTCGGGAGTGGGAGTTGAGGGTGAGGACCTTAATGAAGAGTTTGAGCCCTGCACCCCCCAGCTGAGGATAATCGACGGCATAAACCCCGTTGACCACTCATTTGAGCTGGCACGTAACGCAGGCGTTACCGCTGTGCTGGTGTCGCCGGGGTCATCAAACCCCATCGCAGGGGAGATAGCTGCCATAAAGACCGCAGGCAAGCGTGTGGATAAAATGCTGATAAAGACGGTGGGCATGAAATTCTCGATGGGCGAGAACCCCAAGCTCACCTATATGGATAAGGAGCAGTCGCCCTGCACCAGAATGGCGGTGGCGAGCATAATAAGAGAAAATCTCATAAAAGCGGTGCGCTATCACCATGAGATGCTGGACGCCGAGAGCGGCGAGGGGGATATGCCCGACTATGACTTCAAGCTGGAAGCCCTGCTGCCTGTTTTAAGGCGTGAGGTCACGGCGCATTTTCACTGCCACAGGGCTGATGATATTTTCACGGCGGTGAGGATAGCAAACGAGTTCAACCTTGATTACACCCTTGTCCACTGCACCGACGGCCACACCATTGCAGACGAGCTTGCCGAGGAAAGCGCCAGCTGCATAGTCGGTCCCATGATATGCGACAGGTGCAAGCCTGAAATGGCTAACCTTTCGCCCGACAATGCTGCTGTGCTCAACTCAAACGGTCTCGATGTTGCCATCTGCACCGACCATTCGGAGGTGCCTATCGAGTATCTGCCCATATCGGTGGGAATAGCGATAAAGAACGGTCTGAGCTTTTACAACGGTCTCAGGGCAGTTACCAAAAATGCAGCAAAAATAGCACGTATCTACGACAGGGTAGGCTCTGTAGAGGTCGGCAAGGACGCTGATTTTGTGATGTTCCATGAAAACCCTTGAATAGTAGCAGCTTCAAGATGCCTGTTAAACTGATTAAAGTACTTCGCAAACTTTGCCCTGTCTGCTCGTTCATCAGGCAGATGTTCAAAATCCTTTATAAGATTTCCTTCATAAGTTGCATTATTAAATAAGGTTTCGATATCATCAAAGATATCATTCATAGAATTAAGATTCCCCGGAAGTTTATCCACAAACAGACCATATGGAATATCTCCCGAATATGCCTTTACCGCCGCTTCGATATTCTTCTCCATAGTATGAGGTCTACGATAATACTTTATAATACCGAACGGCTTTTCTACTTTATCAAAAAGACGATTCGTTCTGGACATAGCCTGAATAAGATTCTCATATCTCAGAACTTTATCAAGATAAAGGGTGTTCACCCACTTTGAATCAAATCCCGTAAGTAACTGGTTTACAACGATGATGATATCTATTTGCTCGTCTTTGCCTATAATTGAATATGGATATTTATGCGCAAGGCGCAGGC
>CALCRR010000294.1 GCA_937894495.1 uncultured Ruminococcus sp.
ATGAATTTATAAGACTGATAGATGAAAATAAAGTCAGAGAAAGGACAGATAATAATGCCTTTGAATAACGAGATAAAGCGTGTATTGGTAATAGGCTCGGGTCCTATAGTCATAGGTCAGGCGGCTGAGTTTGACTATGCAGGCACACAGGCGTGCCGTGCTCTCAAGCAGGAGGGTCTTGAGGTAATACTTATAAACTCAAACCCTGCTACTATCATGACGGATAACGCAATGGCGGATAAAATATATATCGAGCCCCTGACCCTTGAAACGGTCAAGAGGGTGATACTTAAAGAGCACCCAGACAGCCTGCTCTCAACGCTGGGCGGTCAGACGGGGCTTACCCTTTCAATGCAGCTTGCCAAGGAGGGCTTTCTGGAAAAGCACAATGTAAAGCTGCTGGGCGCTGTGCCCGAGACTATCGACAAGGCTGAGGACAGGCAGATGTTCAAGGACACTATGGAGTCCATAGGTCAGCCCTGCATACCCTCAAAGGTGGTAAATACCGTTGAGGACGCTGTCGATTTTGCTAATGAGGAGGGCATAGGCTACCCCCTTATCATAAGACCTGCCTTTACCCTGGGCGGCACAGGCGGCGGTATAGTGCATAACGAGCAGGAGCTTATCGACATAACCCGTAACGGACTTTACCTTTCGCCCATAACCCAGGTGCTGGTGGAGAAATGCATAGCAGGCTGGAAGGAGATAGAGTTCGAGGTCATGAGGGACTCAAAGGGCAATGTTATAACCGTTTGCTCTATGGAGAACTTCGACCCTGTGGGAGTACACACAGGCGACTCGATAGTTATCGCCCCTGCGGTGACGCTGGCTGATAAGGAGTACCAGATGCTCCGCTCGGCAGCGCTTAAAATAATAGATACTTTAAAGGTAGAGGGCGGCTGCAACTGCCAGTTTGCGCTGAACCCCGAGACATTTGAGTATGCGGTGATCGAGGTAAACCCCAGAGTTTCCAGGTCGTCGGCGCTGGCTTCAAAGGCTACGGGCTACCCCATAGCCAAGGTAGCAGCCCAGATAGCCATAGGCTATACCCTTGACGAGATAAAGAACGCAGTAACAGGCAAGACCTACGCCTGCTTCGAGCCTGCACTTGACTATGTGGTGGTAAAGCTGCCCAAGTGGCCCTTTGATAAATTCGTTTATGCAAAGCGTGAGCTTGGCACACAGATGAAAGCCACAGGCGAGGTAATGGCTATAGGCACCACCTTCGAGCAGGCTATAATGAAGGCTGTAAGAGGCGCCGAGATAGGTCATGACTGCCTTATATCCCCAAAGCTCACCGAGCTTGACGATGACACCATAAACGCTAAGCTCTCTGAGTGCAGCGACGAGAGAATGTTCGTGGTATACGAAGCCCTCAGAAGAGGTGTGAGCGTTGAGAAAATTCACGAGATAACCATGATAGACGAGTGGTTCCTCTATAAGCTCACAAAGCTTATCGACATGGAGAGAGAGCTTGCAAAGGGCAGCGTTGACAGAGAAACTTATATGGAGGCTAAGAAGCTCGGCTATCCCGATAAGGTGATAGAGCGCATAAGCGGCGGGAAGATAAGCGAGCCTGCCAGGGCAGTTTTCAAAATGGTAGATACCTGCGCCGCAGAGTTTGCCGCTGCCACCCCTTATTTCTACTCCACCTACGACAGTGAGGACGAGGCTGAGGAGTTTATAAATAACCGTGAAAAGGTGAGCAGCAAGGGCACTGTGATAGTTTTCGGCTCGGGTCCTATCAGGATAGGTCAGGGTATTGAGTTTGACTATGCCTCTGTTCACTGCGTGTGGGCGCTTAAAGAGCACGGCTATGACGTGGTCATAGTCAACAACAACCCCGAGACTGTCTCCACCGACTTTGATACTGCCGACAGACTTTATTTTGAGCCCCTCACCAACGAGGACGTTATGAACATTATCAGGGTGGAAAAGCCTGTGGGTGTGGTAGTTGCCTTCGGCGGACAGACAGCTATCAAGCTGACCAAGTATCTCAGCGAGAACGGCATAAACATTCTCGGCACTCCCCCCGACTCAATAGACGCAGCCGAGGACAGAGAGCGCTTTGACGAGCTGCTGGAAGAGCTGCACATAAAGCGCCCCGAGGGCTTCACGGTAATGACCACCGAGGAAGCGCTGGAGATAGCAAACAAGATAGAATACCCCGTGCTTATGAGACCCTCATACGTGCTGGGCGGTCAGAATATGATAATCGCCTTTAATGATGACGACATCAAGGAGTATATGGCGATAATCCTCGACCAGGGCATTGAGAACCCTGTGCTGATAGACAAGTATTTAATGGGTATCGAGCTGGAGATAGACGCTATCTGTGACGGTGAGGATATACTTATCCCCGGTATCATGGAGCATATCGAGCGAACAGGCATACACTCGGGCGACTCCATAGCGGTCTACCCTGCGTGGAACGTTTCTGACAGGCTCATGGACAGGGTGGTGGACTGCTCAAAGAGACTTGCCCTCTCCCTTAAAACAAAGGGTCTTGTGAACATTCAGTATCTTATATATAATGACGAGCTTTTCGTTATCGAGGTAAATCCCCGTTCGTCAAGGACCATACCCTATATCTCAAAGGTAACGGGCGTGCCTATGGTGGACCTTGCCACAAAGGCTATGCTGGGCGAAAAGCTGAGAGATATGGGCTACGGTGTGGGACTCCACCCAAATTCGCCCTATGTGGCAGTCAAGGTGCCTGTGTTCAGCTTTGAAAAGCTCATAGGCGTTGATAACCACTTAGGACCCGAGATGAAATCAACAGGCGAGGTGCTGGCTATATCAAGCTCGCTGGAGGAGTCGCTTTACAAGGGACTTACGGCGGCAGGCTACAAGCTTGAAAAGAACGGCGGTGTTTTCATAACCGTAAGAGACTCCGACAAGAAGGAGATACCCCAGACCGCCAAGATGTTTGCAGACTTAGGCTTTAAGATATACGCCACCCACGGCACAGCCGCAGTGCTGAGAGACCACGGCATTGAAGCCGAGGAGGTCAAAAAGATACACGAGTCTGACGTGAACACCCTGACCCTTATCGAGAGCGGAAAGATATCCTACGTTATCTCGACCTCATCAAAGGGCAGGATACCCTCAAGAGACTCGGTAAAGATAAGAAGAAAAACTGTAGAGTGGAACATACCCTGCCTGACCTCGATAGATACAGCCAACGCTATCGCCGCATCTATCAGGAGCAAGTATACCGAGTCTACCACCGAGATAGTTGATATAAACAACATGAGGGGCGAGAAGCAGACGCTGCACTTCACCAAAATGCACGGCTGCGGCAATGACTATGTATACTTCAACTGCTTTGACCGCATGGTGGATAATCCCGAGGGCTTTGCGCTCAACTTGTCCGACAGGCACTTCGGCATAGGCGGCGACGGTGTTATACTGGTGTGCCGCTCAAAGATAGCCGACGGCAAAATGAGAATGTTCAACCTTGACGGCTCTGAGGGCAAGATGTGCGGCAACGGCATAAGGTGCGTTGCAAAGTTTATGCGTGACAACGGTCTTGTGAACCGTGACCGAATGACCATCGAGACGCTTTCGGGCATCATCAAGGTATCGCTGAGCAGGCATTACGGCGAGGTAAACGGTGCGACCGTTGACATGGGTGCAGCTATACTTGACCCCAAGCTGATACCCGTGGCACTGCCTGCTGATGAAAACGGCACGGTGGTCGACAGGGCGGTGGACATTGACGGCGAGAGCTACAACATCACCTGCGTGTCAATGGGCAACCCCCACGCAGTGGTGTTTATGAACAATGTGGACTCACTTGAAATAGAAAAGGTAGGACCAAAGTTTGAGTACAACGAGATATTCCCCGAGAGGGTGAATACCGAGTTTATCAAGGTGATAGACGACCACACCCTTAAAATGAGAGTATGGGAGAGAGGCTCGGGCGAGACCTTTGCCTGCGGCACAGGCGCTTGTGCGGCGGTGGTTGCAGCAGTGCTGGGCGGCTACTGCCCCAAGGACGAGGAGATAACGGTACTTCTCAGGGGCGGCACCTTAAAGATACGCTACACCGATGAAACTGTCTACCTGACGGGCGACGCTGTTACTGTGTTTGAGGGTGACATAAAGATATGATCTGCGGCTGTTGAGTTAGCACTGATAACGGCGTGCATATCCGTGCTGTCTGTGATTTTACAATAAACGATATATCAATAAAAAGGAGAGAGAAGCAATGCCACAGCTTAATGAAAATTTTTTTGATCTTGAAAAGAACTATCTTTTTATAAACATCGCCAAAAAGGTAAAGGCTTTTACCGAGGCTAACCCCGATGCCGATATCATAAGAATGGGTATCGGCGACGTCACCCTGCCTATTGCAAAATGCGTTGTTGACGCTATGAAAAAGGGCGCTGACGAAATGGGCGTCAAGGAGACCTTCAGGGGCTATGAGGACAGCGGCGCAGGCTATGACTTTTTGAGGGAAGCAGTTTCAGGCTACTACAAAAGCTTCGGTGCAGATGTGCCTGCCGATGATATAAGGATAAACGACGGCGCTAAGGCTGACTGCGGAAATATAGTTGATATCTTCGGTCAGGATAACATTGTGCTGGTGACAGACCCCGCATATCCCGTGTATGTAGACACCAATGTTATGAGCGGCAGAAAGGTGATCTATGCAAACTCAAACGAGGAGAACGGCTTTGCCGCAATGCCCGATGACAGCGTAAAGTGCGACCTTATCTATCTATGCTCACCAAACAACCCCACAGGCTCGGTCTATACCAGAGAGCAGCTGGCACAGTGGATAGCTTATGCAAAAAAGAATAACGCAGTTATAATCTATGATGCAGCCTATGAAGCATTCATCACCGATGATGATATACCGAGAAGCATTTTTGAGGTGGAGGGCGCAAAGGAGTGCGCTATCGAGATGTGCTCACTATCAAAGACCGCAGGCTTCACGGGTATGAGGTGCGGCTACACGGTAGTTCCTCACGAGCTGGTAGTTAAAAGCTCAAAGGGTGAGGACGTGCAGCTGGCACAGCTCTGGGGCAGAAGGCAGGGCAGCAAGTTCAACGGCGTATCATACCCCGTGCAGTGTGCAGCGGCTGCTGTTTTCACCGAGGAGGGTCAGAAGCAGATAAAGGAGAATATCCGCTATTATCAGAACAACGCCGGAGTTATATCCCGGACCTTTGACGAGCTGGGCATAAAGTACACAGGGGGCAAGAACTCGCCCTACATCTGGTTCAAGTGCCCGAACAACATGGGCTCGTGGGAGTTTTTTGACTACCTGCTGGAAAACGCCTATGTAGTAGGCACCCCGGGCGAGGGCTTCGGCAAAAACGGCGAGGGCTGGTTCAGACTGACAGCCTTCGGCGACAAGGACAGAACTGTTGAGGCTATGGAAAGGTTCAGAAAGCTGCTGGGCAAATGACCCGTACATCGGCAGGCGGTAAGTCTGCCGGGGAAAAGCATAGCTTATTTTTAGGGTGTGTTGACACTAAACTGATACGCGGATTTTTGAGATATTTTTGTTCCGTTCTAGGCAAAAATCCGCAGTTGGGCTGTCGCCCTGCAAGGATTTTTAACGACGAACGGGACAAAAATATCCAAAAAGACGTGTGTTAGGCTTAGTGTCAACACGCCCTAGTGTATATTCTCCTGCTGCGGCGGGGGAATTTGCATTTTACAGAACAGTTTTTGCAAACCTGCCTGTATTGACATATCGGCTGCGTTATGGTAAAATCAAAGACAGAAACAATTAAGGAGGTCCTGTTATGGGATTTTTTGACATATTCAAGAGCAGCAGGAGCAGCAGCGAAAGCAGCTCTCATACATCGGGCGGCATGGCTGCGCTGACCGCATCAAGAACGGGGGGCTATGATAGAAGAGATGTGCTGTTAAAAGCCGACGCTATGACTACCGAGATAATAGCACTGGAGGAAGCGCTTAACGCCAAGGAACAGGGCAAGCCCTACACCCTGCCCGAAAAGGCTGAGGATAAGCCGCTTAAAACCGTGCGTAAGGGCGGCTTCAGCGAGGAGGACGTTGACGCCTATATTTCTGACCTTGAAAAGAAAATTGCCGAGCTGAGAGCACAGCTGTGATATCAGGCTGAACAACAATTTAATTCAGCAATTTCAATGAAATTAGTCTTGACTAATAGTGCAAAATATGTTATAATTATATAAATTATTTTGCATTTTACAACAGAAGTGAAAGGTCGGTTTCTTATCTCTTACTTCTTACATCTTATATCTGAAAGGGGACTGCGTGTATGAAAATGACGGTAAGTCAGGCAATGGTCGAATGTTTGAAGGCTGAGGATATCAAGGTCGTCTACGGCTATCCCGGTGCGGCTATCTGCCCTTTCTATGACGCTCTTCTCGACGCTGAGAATGAAATAAAAAACGTGCTGGTAAGACAGGAGGCTAACGGCGGTCATGCTGCCAACGGCTATGCCAGGATAACAGGCAAGCCTGCGGTCTGTATTGCAACATCGGGTCCCGGCGCTGTTAACCTTATAACAGCCATAGCCACCGCTTATGCCGACTCAATACCACTTATATGCATAACAGGTCAGGTAAACACCGACCAGATAGGCTCTGATGTTTTTCAGGAGGCGGATATAACAGGTGCGGCTGAGCCCTTTGTGAAGCACAGCTACCTCTTAAAAGACCCGAAGGACGTGGCAAGAGCCTTTAAAGAAGCCTTCTATATAGCAGGCACGGGCAGACCCGGCCCTGTGCTGATAGATGTGCCTATGGACGTACAGAAAATGACGGTGGATTTCAGCTACCCCAAAAAGGTGGATATAAGAAGCTATAAGCCCACGGGCAAGGGTAACTTTTTGCAGGTGAAGAGGGTATCAGAAGCCCTAAGAACTGCCGAGAAGCCCCTTATCTGTATCGGCGGCGGAGTGTTCGCCTCAAACGCCCAGAAGGAGATAGTTGAGCTTTCGGGAATGCTGAAGGTGCCTGTTATAACCACTATGATGGGCATATCCGTGTTCTCGGACGACGACCCCCTATATATGGGTATGATAGGAATGCACGGCGTTAAGTCGGCTAACTATGCGGTAAATGCCTGCGATACCCTGTTCCTGGTGGGCGCAAGAGTGGGGGACAGAGCAGTGAGAACTCCGCTGCAGCTGGAAAAAACTACAAAGATACTCCATATAGATATCGACCCAGCAGAAATCGGCAAGGTTCGCGAGGCGCAGGTGCATATCGTCGGTGACCTTTCCAACGTGCTGCAAGCCCTTCTCGCCCAGGGGGAAGCCGGCGACGTGCGCCCGGACACGGCCGAGTGG
>CALCRR010000295.1 GCA_937894495.1 uncultured Ruminococcus sp.
TTGTTCGCCGTACTTCATTTGATTAAATTTAATATTGCCCCACTAAAGCTGTGTGGAGATTTTCCAAAACTTTACAATTGTGCGTGACGCCGCATAATTTGGTAAAGCGGTTTTCTTACCTCTTACTTCTTACCTCTTACCTCTAAGAAATATCCGCCATATCCAGATAATCCGCACCGTTGTTGGTGATAAATTCCTTTCTTCCGGCCAGGTCGTCCCCCAGCAGCATATTGAACATCCACTGGGTGTGCTCCATATCGTCGGGGTTTACCTTTATCAGCCGCCTTGTTTCAGGGTTCATGGTGGTCAGGCTCATCATCTCGGCTTCGTTCTCGCCCAGACCCTTTGAGCGCTGCAGCGTAAAGGGTCTGTCGCCTATTTTTTTGAGTATCCTGTCCTTTTCGGGCTCGTCATAGGCAAAATATGTCTTGTCCTTGGTGGTTATCTCAAACAGGGGTGACTCTGCGATGTACACATACCCCTGCTCGATAAGGGTGGGGGTCAGCCTGTACAGCATGGTGAGTATCAGCGTCCTTATCTGGAAGCCGTCAACGTCCGCATCGGTGCAGATGACTACCTTGTTCCACCTGAGATTTTCAAGGCTGAACTGGCTCAGGTCCTTCTTTTTGCCCGTGTTCACCTCAACGCCGCAGCCCAGCACTTTTATAAGGTCGGTGATTATCTCGTTTTTGAAAATCTTGTCATAGTCGGCTTTAAGGCAGTTGAGTATCTTGCCCCTCACGGGGATAACCGCCTGAAATTCTGCGTCTCTGGCAAGCTTTACCGAGCCCAGCGCCGAGTCGCCCTCAACTATATAAAGCTCCCTCTTTGAAAGGTCCTTTGAGCGGCAGTCAACAAATTTCTGCACCTGGTTTGAAAGGTCGATACTGCCCTGCAGCTTTTTCTTGATATTCAGCCTGCTGCTCTCGGCACTCTCGCGTGAGCGTTTGTTGACCAGCACCTGCTCGGCTATTTTAACAGCTTCGTCGGGGTTCTCGATAAAATATATCTCCAGATTATGCTTTAAAAACTCGGTCATGCACTCTTTGATGAACCTGTTGGTGATAGCCTTTTTGGTCTGGTTTGCATAGCTCGTCTGGGTGGAGAATGAGCTTGACACCAGCACCAGGCAGTCCTCAACGTCCTGGAAGGTTATGGGCTTTTCGTTCTTCAAATACTTGCCGTTGTTTTTAAGGTAGGCGTTTATCTGCGAGGTAAAAGCCGATTTCACAGCGTCCTCGGGTGAGCCGCCGTGCTCCAGAAAGCTTGAATTGTGAAAATACTGTATATCCTTCACCAGATTTGAGAACACGAAGGACACCGCCAGCTTGACCTTGTACTCCTCCTTATCCTCCCTGTCCTTACCCTTGCGGTCGCCTGTAAAATACTGAACATTGGTGAGGGTATTCTCCCCAGCTATCTCCTTGACGTAGTCAGCGATACCGTTTTCGTAGTAAAAGGTCTGTTCCTCAAATGAGTTATTATCCCTCTGCACTCTCAGCAAAAAGGTAACGCCGGGGTTGACCACCGCCTGCTTTTTCATAACGTCCTCAAAATACTCTCTGCCGATGTTGATATCGGTGAACACCTCAAGGTCAGGGCGCCAGTGGGTCTTTGTACCTGTTTTCTTCCCCTTGACCTCTTCTTTTTTGAGTCCGCCCACGTTTTTGCCCTTTTCAAAGTGCAGGTTATACTTAAAGCCGTCCCTGAGCACCTCAACGTCCATAAACTCCGATGAATACTGGGTAGCGCAGGCGCCCAGACCGTTTAGCCCCAGGGAATACTCATAGTTCTCGCCGCTGTTGTTGTTATACTTGCCGCCTGCATAAAGCTCGCAGTATACCAGCTCCCAGTTATAGCGCTTCTCACGCTGGTTATAGTCAACAGGGCAGCCCCTGCCGAAGTCCTCCACCTCTATGGAGTTATCGTTATATTTCGTAACAATTATCTTATTTCCGTGCCCGTCCCTGGCTTCATCTATCGAGTTTGAAAGTATCTCAAACACCGAATGCCTGCAGCCGTCGATACCGTCCGACCCGAATATTACCGCAGGACGTTTCCTTACTCTTTCCTCGTCCTTCAGCAGCTGTATATCTTCATTGGTATACTGGTTTTTGGTGCTTTTCGCCGCCATCTTACCTTCTCCTCCGTTTTGATACAAAAATAAATGTTCTAATCAAACATACTTTATAATTATACCACAACTCCCCCACATTTGTCAAATGTGTCCTCACGTCCTCACCGGACGGGGTAATTCCCCCACCTGCCGCACTATTGTGGAGTGGGCAAGCACTCGAGTCCTCCCCGGAGGGGAGGAGGGCGCTTTTGTGACCTCTATTATTTTGTGA
>CALCRR010000296.1 GCA_937894495.1 uncultured Ruminococcus sp.
CGCTTATCTTTTTGGCGGAGTATTACAAGACGAGCGTGGATTATCTGCTTGGAGTTACTAATGAGAAGAAACCTTATAAAAAGGTATGAAAAAAGTGCAGTTCTCGTTAGCTGAGAACTGCACTCAAAATAATTATTGATAAGGGTATTCCATTTTAATAAATTCTGTGGTATAATAATATGGAGAGAGAAAGACAAAAGCTATTCGGCTCGGAGGTATGATATGAGTAACATCATAAATGTTGACGAAGAATACAGGCAGTGGATAGAAAAGGTAACCCAGGAATATCGCAGTAGCCAGATAAAGGCTGCAATCAAGGTGAATGTCGAACTGCTTGCGTTTTACTGGAACCTTGGCAGAGACATTGTGAGTATGCAGTCACAGAGCAAATGGGGCAGTAAATTTCTTGAAAATGTCAGCAGAGATCTGAAAAAGCAGCTTCCCGATGCAAAAGGCTTTTCAAAAACGAATTTGTTTTATATCACCAGTTTTTTTAGCTTGTATTCGTCTTTAGATACCCATGAAAATAATGTTCCTCAAGTTGAGGATAAAATTACTCCCCAAGTTGGGGAACAAATTGAGATACGTCCGAAGTATGGCGTTACTGTTCAGGACTTGTTTTCTATTCCTTGGGGACATCATAAGTTGATAATCGACAAATGCGGAAAGTCTCTTGAAAAGGCATGCTTCTATGTCAGAGAAACGCTTTCTAATAACTGGTCAAGGGCAGTATTGCTGAATTTCATCGACAGCGATCTGTATTCAAGACAGGGTACGGCGGTCACTAACTTCTCCAAAACGCTCCCGACAGCAACAGGCGAACTTGCTCAGGAGATGACTAAAGACCCATACTGTTTTGATTTTCTCACATTAAGTACTCCGTATCTGGAAAAGGAACTTAAAGATGCTCTCATGGATAATATCACAAAATTCATGCTGGAGCTTGGAAGGAGCTTTGCATTTGTCGGCAGGGAGTATCGACTTGTAGTAGGGCAGATAGAGCAGTTTATTGATATGCTGTTTTATAACATCAAGCTGCATTGCTATGTTGTGATCGAGGTCAAGGTAAGAGAGTTTCAGCCTGGAGACATCGGTCAGCTTTCTACTTATGTATCTGCGGTTGACGGTTTGCTGTGTGATGAACATGATAACCGCACCGTTGGACTGCTTATCTGCAAGACGAAGGATAATGTTCTTGCAAAATATGCCGTAAACGGAATTGACCTTCCCCTCGGCATATCGGAGTATGAGCTTTCAAAGCTCCTGCCCGATAATTTCAAAGGCTCGCTCCCGACCATTGAAGAAATTGAGAATGGGCTACGATAGATTTGAAATAATATGTGTCGGAAGGTATGCGAAGTACCTTCCGACTTTTTCATGAAAAACAATTATTCCTTCTTCTTCCGATTCTTAAAACTCCCATACAGCCACTCCTCAAACTCCGCAGGCGTGATCTCTCCATTCTGACACCTATCCCGCATCTCACAAGCCTTGTAATTCCACTCTCTGAACTTGTCCGTCTTTATCTGATTTACCTTCGTGCGGGCGTAGTATCGCTTGTAGTACTTACGGAACAGCGCAACAGCCTCGTCGGTTTTCAGCCTCTCATCATACTTCCTCTGCGCCCCTATCTGCTGACAGGTTCGGGTGTTGCCCTCACGGACTCTGTTGCAGAAATCGGAAACGTAGTTGCCCTTGATGATGAAATACCGTCCACATATTTTGCACTTGTGAAGCCGAATGTCATACTCCAGCATTTTTGTAAACTCCAGCTCCAGCATATCGTGGATCGTGCTGACGCTGTACTCCGCCGCCATGAACCTTGGAACATGATAGAATAACTGAACCCTGCCCGCTTTAAGCCCAAGAGCTTTTTCAAGCGGGCTTTGTTCGTCTGTCGGGACATGACTTGTGAGCCGCTGTACGATCTCCGCGGGGTCAATGTTGCCACGCTTTAGCTGCCGGGCACTAAAGTTGCCAAGCATAGTAAACCTTTCGTCGCGGTTGAAAGAAAGCGGTGTGTCATAAATGTCAGCGTAAAGAGAGTATCTTTCACATGGCAAAAATTCAGATAACTCGTCGGGATAGAACTCGTCATCGAACACGAACTCAATGCGTCGCATCATCTCCTTCTGCACCTCGGTGATGTATCGGATATATGCGGGTATCGTTTCCTTGTTGTACTCGTAGATGTACGGCGGGAAAATGCTGCTGTACAGCGACTGGTAGAGATAATTGCCAAGCGTTGTGAGCGTATCTTCCATGTGTTCAAGCTCGACATCGTAAACATCTTCGCTGTTCCGGACCACCTCCTGCTTCTTTTTTCTGTGGTTGAATAGTGCTCCGAAAAGCAGGATACCGTCCTGTTCCTTTGTAAAATCTGTATAACAAAAGTCGAGTATACCCTCTCCAACCAGGAACGAAATGTCAAGCCCGGTGAAGGGATTCAGCTTCCATGTTGGTGCGGTATGATTTCGAGTTTTCAGAGTGAAAGCGTCACGGTAAACATAATCGCCCTCCGCATTTATGATATCAAGCTCGTCAACAGGCTTGATAGGTTCACGTTCTTCGCCCTCGGCGGGCGGCGTGTAGTCCTCCATCTCGTACCGGGTGCTGACGTGTATATTTGCGATATGCTCGTCCTCGTCGAAATAGACCTTATTCGGAAAACCGTCGTAAGCAATGTCGGGACGGTTCGTGCGGATTGCATGGTATACCTCCAGCGGCGTGTATTCGTAGGACTCTCTTTTCATTTTTATAATCCGCCTTTCTGCGAAAGGCACCAATAGGGTTATGAAAAA
>CALCRR010000297.1 GCA_937894495.1 uncultured Ruminococcus sp.
CCCCCTCCCCTCCGGGGAGGACTCGAGTACCTGCCTACCCCACAATAGTGCGGCAGGTGGGGGAATTACCCCGTCCGGCGAGGACCCCCGTCCGGTGAGGACAATTATGAGTATTTCATAATTATGTGGGGTATTCCGTCCTCCAGAAATTCCTCTGAGGTCTGAACAAAGCCCGCTTTTTCGTACAGTCCTCTGGCGTAGACCTGAGCTTCTATTTCCAGCACCTCAGCGCCGAATTTTTCCTTGGCTATCCTTATACCTTCGCTGACTATCCTGCTGCCGAGACCGCAGCGGCGCTTCACGGCGATAACTCTGCCTATAGACGCATTTTCAAAGGTAACGCCCTTTGGCAGAACTCTTATGTATGCTTCTATGCCATCATCGTCTTTCAGCCAGGCGTGGTAAGCGTATTTATCGTTGCCGTCGATCTCCTGATAGGGGCAGTTCTGCTCCACCACGAACACCGCTACTCTCAGCCTGTATATCTCCATAAGCTCCTCGGGAGTCAGCTCGCTGAAGTGCTTGACTATTAGTTCCAAATACTCACCTCATATATTCTTTACTGCACTGCGGTCACAAGCCTGAGTAACAGACCTCTGACCCCTATAAAACTAACCGCTTACCTCTGAAAGCAGGTCGCTCATAGCATAGAGTCCTGCGGACTTCTTAGCAAGGAACACGGCAGCGTTCACTGAGCCCACTGCAAATACTGATTTTGAGTGAGCCTCGTGTTTAAGTGAGATGACCTCGTCTCTGCCTGCGAAAATAAGCTCGTGCTCGCCCACGATAGTGCCGCCCCTTACCGAGTGCATACCTATCTCGGTCCTGCTCCTCTTAGCTCTTACGGAATGTCTGTCGTAGACATAGGTATACTGCTTGTCAAGCTCGCTGTTGATGGCGTCTGCAAGCATAATGGCTGTGCCCGAGGGTGCGTCCAGCTTCTGGTTGTGGTGCTTCTCGATTATCTCGATGTCGAACTGTCCGCCCAGCACCTTTACGGCTCTTTTTGCCAGGTCAGCCAGCAGATTTATGCCCAGCGACATATTGAAGGTGAAGAACACAGGTATCTGCTCCGCCGCCTTATGTATTTTTTCTATCTGCTCGTCGTTATAGCCCGTGGTGGCAATGACCAGCGCTGTGCCGTTTGCAAGGCAGTAGCTCAGAAGATCGTCAAGGCTGGAGGGGTGAGAAAAGTCGATTATCACCTGCGGCTTTTTCTCCATATCCTGCGGAGCTTTGTACACGGGGAAATCCCCATACTGCTCCCCTGCTATGTCTATTCCTGCGATGGTCTCGCAGTCGCTTCTCTGGTTTATTACATCGGCGATGACTCTGCCCATTTTTCCGCAAGCACCGCAAATTGCTATCTCTGTCATTTTTATCATTCCTTTCCGGGCTTTGTGCCCTGAGCTGGGTGGCTCCGCCCCCGCCCTGACTGCGTCGAGGGCAACCCCTGCAAGCCGTCTGGCGCCCGGCTTGACCCTGCGCTTTGATTCGCTACCTGTTTGTCCGTATGGTGACCATTGTGCCGCTTGGTTTACTGCCGTTCATCGCCGCACTTTTTGGGTTGTTTCTGGCTGACGCAACGGAAGCGACCGATTTCGTTCCTACTCCTTTTGTGCCTTTCACCGCACGCTATGTTTGCGCCTTGAAAAACGCACTTTGATAAACTATCAAAGTTTGATAGTTTGTTTCTAGCCACTAGCTCTCTAAACATCCAGCAACTAGCAGCTTACTTCTATAAAATAAGGGCGAATTTCTCCGCCCTCATTTTATTATTTACGCTTACTTAGCAAGACCCAGTGCTGTCATCTTAGCTCTGAGCTTTTCTATCTTATCCTCGCTCATTCTTGTGAGGGGCAGGCGGCACTCGCCCACCTCAAAGCCCATGATATTCAGGGCTTCCTTAACGGGGATAGGGTTGACATCGCAGAACAGACCGTTTGAGTTTGCAAACTCTAAAAGGGTGTTCATCTTAGCCTGAGCCTCGGGGTATCTGTTTTCGAGACAGAGTGTTGCTACCTCATGGGTCTCAAAGGGCATAACGTTTGAGAGCACCGAGATAACTCCCTTGCCGCCCAGAGCCATTATGGGAACTATCTGGTCATCGTTGCCCGAATAGATATCAAGGCTGTCGCCGCAGAGGGCTGCGACTCTTGCTATCTGCGAGATATTGCCGCTGGCTTCCTTAACTGCCACGATATTCTCCACCTTAGCAAGCTCCACCAAAGTTTCCGGCTGGATATTAACGCCTGTTCTTGAAGGCACATTGTAGAGTATAATGGGTATCTTCACAGCGTTTGCAATAGTGGTATAGTGTACGATAAGACCCTGCTGTGAAGCCTTGTTGTAGTAAGGTGTTACCAGCAGCAGCGCGTCTGCCCCCAGCTCTTCAGCGGTCTTTGAGAGGTTGACTGCATACTCTGTGTGGTTTGAGCCTGTGCCTGCGATAACGGGCACCCTGTGGTCAACTCTCTCAACGGCATAGCGAATGCACTCGATATGCTCCTCATCTGTCATGGTGGAGCTTTCGCCCGTAGTGCCGCAGATGATGATAGCGTCTGTACCGTTGTCTATCTGGAAATCTATCAGCTCGCCAAGCTTATCAAAGTTTATGGAGCCGTCGGCGTTCATAGGTGTTACGATAGCAACGCCTGCGCCTGTGAAAATAGTGTTCTTCATAAAAATTCTCCTTTCAAGGGTATGAAAGTTTATCAGTCAAAATAGCCCTTTGAAGCCAGCAGCTCTGCCAGAAGGACTGCGCCGCCTGCTGCACCTCTCAGTGTATTGTGTGAAAGGCATACGAACTTATAGTCATACTGGGTATCCTCTCTCAGTCTGCCTATGGATACAGCCATGCCGCCCTCCAGATTTCTGTCAAGCTTAGCCTGGGGTCTGTCGTTCTCCTCAAAATAGTTGAGGAACTGCTTGGGAGCTGAAGGCAGCTCAAGCTCCTGGGGAACGCCGCTGAAGCTCTTCCAGGCTTCCAGTATCTCTTCCTTGCTGGGCTTATTCTCAAAGCTTACGAAAACGGCAGCTGTGTGACCGTCGGAAACGGGAACTCTCAGGCACTGTGCTGTGATGTTCGGCTCTGTAGCGTCAACTATCACGTTGCCCTCGATATGACCCCAGATCTTCATAGGCTCCTGCTCGCTCTTTTCCTCCTCGCCGCCGATATAGGGGATAACGTTATCCAGTATCTCGGGCCATGTCTTGAAGGTCCTGCCTGCGCCTGAGATAGCCTGATATGTGCAGGCGAGCGCCTTTGTTACCTTATACTTATCGTGCAGAGGTGCAAGTGCAGGCACATAGCTCTGCAGCGAGCAGTTGGATTTAACGGCGATAAAGCCCTTCTTTGTGCCCAGTCTTTCTCTCTGCGCCTTGATTATCTCGATATGGTCGGGGTTTATCTCGGGAATGACCATAGGAACATCGGGGGTATGCCTGTGGGCAGAGTTGTTGGAAACAACGGGGCACTCAGCCTTTGCATACTTTTCCTCCAGCGCTCTTATCTCGTCCTTCTTCATATCAACAGCGCAGAAAACAAAATCCACCTGTGAAGCTATCTTCTCCACGTCCTCCTCAGCGTTGAGTATCACCATATCAGCCATTGACTCGGGCATGGGGTCTGCAAGCTTCCACTTATCGCCTGCTGCTTCTCTGTATGTCTTGCCGGCACTTCTGGGTGAAGCTGCCAGACAAACCACATCAAACCAAGGGTGCTTATCCAGCAGCAGAGAAAATCTCTGACCCACCATACCTGTTGCACCGATGATACCTACCTTGTACTTTTTCATAACAAAAACTCCTTTTCCTCTTGCGCCGCCTTATTGTTGAAAACGACTAAATTCGCTCTGCAACTCCCGGCGGTTTTTACGCAAAACATAAAAAATAAACAAATAATAAAAAAACCGGTTGAAAACCGGCTCATCATACAATATAATAAGAATGTTGGCAGCAGATATTTAAACTGACCGTAACACGGCTGCCGATAGCACTCCATCATAAATATGATGACAACCGAGCGGTCTGTTCGACCGTCAGTCAGCGATAAGGCTGCCCTGACCTTAAGCTTCGGCGGTATCGCCTTTCACTTACGCCTGTGAGCATGGGCTGCTTTGCCGTTTATCGGCAGGCGTAGGCTACTGATCTTTACCGCACCTCTATCCGTTCTGTACATTATGATAACAAATATTTTGCCGATTGTCAATACATACAGCAGATTTTTTATTAATTTTTTGTAAACTATGATCATCAAGGTGTTAAGACCATACAGATACAAGGGGGTATCTCCATGAAAAGAACAATGACCTTAGCGGCACTTCTGGCGGCGGTGATATGGACTGCTGCATTAACAGGCTGCGCTGAGAACAGCGGCGATAACAGCAGCAAAGAGAATGAGCCTGTTAGCTCACAGAGCGATGACTCAGCTGTAACGCCTGAGGGGGCGGTGCTGGGTGAGACCGACCTCATGCAGTGCTTTCTCACCTCTGAGGGCACCAATTATCTGGGCATGACCCTTGATGAGTTCAACGCTGCCGCAGGGGGTGGATACACCGAGGAAAACTCTGTGGAATACGATCTTGGCTACAACTACGCAAAGTTTTATTACGGTGAGCTTGACAGCATATTCTGCGGCAGGGCAAAGCTGCCAGAAAAGCTGCCTGTATACTGTATGCTCACCCTTAAAGATGACGGCAGGATAAAAAAGTTCACCTACTATATCGAGCAGGGTGAGACAGATCACAGCTCTGCTGAGGTATCGGACAGCATAGCCCGGTGCCTTGCGGCGTCTCTGCCGGAGGATTACAATGCGGAATATGATGTTATACAGCTGGGCAAAGGCTCGGCACGCTTTGCAAACACCGCCGACGGCTACGTTTTCACGGTGGAGCACAACGACCTTGACGGCAGCGGCTTTCCCGTGCTGATGTCGCTGGAGAGCTACAAGGACAAATACGGTATGGAATGACAAATATATCTAAGGAGAATAATAAAATGCTTGACCTTAACAACATGAGAAGATCTGATTTTTACTATGAGCTCCCACAGGAGCTGATAGCCCAGACCCCTATCGAGCCGAGAAACGCTTCACGAATGCTTTGCCTTGACAAAAAAAGGGGGCTTGTTACCCACGACCGCTTTTATAATCTATGCGATCATCTTAAAAAAGGTGATCTTCTGGTGCTAAACGACTCCAGGGTGCTGCCTGCCAGGATATACGGGGAGACTGAGGACACCCGCTCATTCATAGAATTTCTGCTGGTGGAGCAGAGGGGTAATCTCGAATGGGAGATACTTTGCCGCCCCGGGAAGAAGGCAAGGGTGGGCAGGCGGTTCGTTTTCGGCGGCGGTCTGTTAAAGGCAGAGATCACAGAGGTGCTTGATGACGGCAACCGCATAGCTGGATTTGAGCTGGGCGGCGGCACCAATTTTTTTGCTGCCCTTGATGAGATAGGACAAATGCCGCTGCCCCCCTACATCACCGAAAAGCTCAAAGATAAGGAGCGCTACCAGACGGTATACTCAAACGAGGTCGGCTCATCAGCCGCCCCCACGGCAGGGCTGCACTTCACCAGGCAGCAGCTCAGAGAGATAGAGGATATGGGAGTGAACATTGCATATGTTACGCTCCATGTGGGGCTGGGCACCTTTCGTCCCGTTAAGGAGGACAGGGTGCTTGACCACAAAATGCACCGGGAGCATTTTGAGCTGCCAAAGCGCACGGCTGAGCTTATAAACGAGACAAAGAAAAACGGCGGACGTGTGATAGCGGTAGGCACCACCTCATGCCGCACCTTAGAGAGTGCGGCGGCATTTTACGGTGAGATAAAGCCCTGTGACGGTTATACCGAGATCTTTATCTACCCCGGGTTTGAGTTCAAGGTGCTTGACGGGCTGATAACAAATTTCCACCTGCCCGAGAGCACTTTGATAATGCTGGTATCGGCTTTTGCAGGGTATGAGAATGTTATGGACACCTACAGGATAGCTGTTGAGGAGAGGTATCGGTTTTTCTCTTTTGGCGACTCTATGCTGATACTCTGACAACAGTTTTGCCGCCCCTCGGCACCCAAAACGGGGCGGCGCAGTTTTATCCGCTAAATGAAAAGAGCGAGAAACCGCTTTTAGTTTCTCGCTCGTTATTATTTTGTGCCACTTGGGTCTGTCTGCGGTGTTTTACAGGTCGATTATCACCTTGCCGCTGCCTACGCTGGGGGTTATCTCTATGCACTTATCGGTATTTGCTACGCTGATCTTGAAGCTGCACTTTGTCTCGCTGTACTCGCACTCGATCTTATTGCCGCTTCTTGTGGCTGTCAGCTCAAATATCTTGTTTGCTTCCTTGTCGTATACGGGGCAAACTGCGCTCTTGCCGTCCTCAAGCTCATAGATGGTGAAGTTTGTGCCCTCAAGATAGTCATACTCAAAATCTCTCTCGAAATTGCCGTATGCGATTATGCTGTTAGGCTTTGCCAGTGCAGGTATCTCAAAGTATGAGCACTTGTGGGTATACCACTTGCCGCCCTCAAACACCTTGCCTGTGATTATATCCGTCCACTTGCCCTCGGGGAGATAATACTGTGCAATGCCCTCTTCATTGAGTACAGGCGCTACCAGTATGTTATCGCCCAGCATATACTGTCTGTCAAGAGTGAGGCAGGCAGGGTCGTCTGCATAGTCAATGACCATTGCTCTCATCATGGTGACGCCCACGGTATGGGTCTTGATAGCCTGCGCCCACAGATAAGGCATAAGCTTGCCCTTGAACTTTGTGAAGAAGCGCAGCACGTCGCAGCTTTCCTCATCGAACAGCCACGGCACTCTGTAGCTCTGGTTGCCGTGCAGCCTTGAATGGGTGGAGAACAGACCGAAGGCTGCCCATCTCTTATAGATATCGGGAGTTGCTGTAGCGTCAAAGCCTGCCATATCG
>CALCRR010000298.1 GCA_937894495.1 uncultured Ruminococcus sp.
AGGATGCGGATATACTTTCTCACCAAAGTATTCCGTACCGTATGTTCCTACCCAGTCTGCCATTCTTCCGCCAGCTGATCCACCCCACAGAGAGTAACCATCGGTATCAACTTCCAGCTCATCCGAATGCTCAAAGATAAAAGTGATGGCTCTCGAAAGGTCTTCGCAGGCCGTCTGCCATCCCGGTCTGTATATCAGGGCGAAAGCGTTATACCCTTTCTTCGAAAGTTCCAGAGCATGCGGAAAACTGTCATGCATCGCCCCGACATACGCAAAACCGCCGCCGGCATTAACAACGGCAAACTTTGCTCCGGGATCGCCTTTGAAGAAGAACAGCCCCGTGTCTTTCTTGGCAGGATCCGCCTTCTTCTCTGCTTCGGAATAGATATCGTAAAAAATGACGTCCCCATTCTCAGCATATGCCTTCATGTAATTGCAGATCTCTACGGTTTTGTCTGGATCTATGTAGTTGTACCATGTCAGTCTGAGATCACCCAGAGTACTGCCGCTCATATACCCGCTGTTTACGGGGAATATAAGTCTGCCGTAGTCTCCGAACGCGGGGTCATTTGCGACATCCGTTATTCTGGTCTCCTTCGAGTAATAGTCCTTGATCTCCACATCTGATGACTCAGCCTCGTTATCTGCGGGTGATTCGTTATACTGTATATCTTCAAAGAACACCGGCAGTGCGTTATAAAGGTATTCCCTGACCGCGTCAAAATCATGATATCCGCCGTCTTTCTGATAGAAAACGTAATGATCCGGCGTGAACATCTCATTGCGCGACAGCATCTCATCCGCCATATCGATGCTCTGGCTCTTTACCGCGTCATTCGTTCCGACTGCATGGTATATGAAGTAGCCCCTTTCATCCAGATCGTTGTCCATTACGAGCTGTTCAATATAGTCCACATTTCTCACAATCTGGAAATCACCATATCCGCCGTAGTACCAGCTGGAGCCGCTCATCGGCAGAAAGTATCTTATGTAGTCATAGTCATGGCAGAACTCAAGCCAGGTCGTTACAGAGCCAAGCGAGAACCCGCCGAATATACGGTGATCACGTGATGCTCTTAAGTCCTCATCCGAGACCGACTTCGCGTAAGTGTGATACTTACCTTCGACCGCAGGCATCAGATCATTCTCAAAATCCTGGTGAAATGCCCTGAACGCACTTACTGAACTCCCGAAATCCGTACCGGTATAGTCGTTATAGAAAGTGGCGGATACGATTATCGCAGGCGGCATGTCCCCGTTTTCTATCATGTTGTCAAATACATTCTTGATCGATGACAGTTCGAAGTATTCGCCTGCATGGCCGCCCCAGCCATGCATAAGATATATGATGTCATATCTGATGCTTTTATCCGACTCGTCATATCCATACGGCAGATATATATAGGCATCTTTTGTGACAGCAGTACCGCTGCCGGAGTAATCTTTCGAGTCATACCTGAGATGTTCTACTGTGCCTTGCCGGCCTGATGATTTAAGATGTGAAGAAGGAACAGGAGCAGTATATCCTGTCTGCTCCATGTTCTCCTTTTCGATATTATTCTTTTGATCTTTTTTATCTTCTGTGTTCATTATCTCTTCCCCTGCTTTTGCGCCGCAGCTTACAAAAACAGCCGCAGCTACCAGGAGAATCATGACAAGCAGTATTCTTTTCATTCTGTCCTCCTGTTTGAGCCGGTGCTCTGACCGGGTGGCAGGAGAGTCTTTCATGCTCTTACCTGCACTCGTTGAGCACCTGCAGTAATTCTTCAGTTGTAAACTTCTTTGGGCATCCGCCTGTCCTGATAGTCGTCTCAGCGATCGCCGGGAAGTCCGTCTCATCGCCTATATTCATTTCCGCCAGTGTTGTCGGAAGGCCGATCTCCTTTATGAAGTCAGCCAGCGCATCGATGAACTCCTCCGCAAGTTCTGTTTCGCTCTTTCCGGCAGGATCGATGCCCCACACTTCTGTCGCCATTCTTGCGAACTGCGGAGCAGCTTCAGGCAGATAGTGTCTGTAAAGCGCCGGATGCAGCACAGCCAATCCCTGGCCGTGATTGCAGTCCGTATAGGCTCCGAGCTGGTGCTCGAGCATGTGGCACTGGAAGTCGGTCGCTTTGCCGATCTTTAAGATCCCGTTTTCCGCCATGGCCGCAGCCCAGATGAGTTCGCTTCTGGCCTGGATATCCTGCGGATCTTTCAGAGTCGCACGGATGTTTCGGATAATGTTCCAGCTGCTGGCTGTCATTTCATCAAGGGTCAGCTTAGCCTCCCAGCCAAAGACCTTTTTAGCTTTGTCGGGGTTTGCATAGCAGGTGGCAATGTCGCCTGCACGCCTTGGCATTACCTTGTAAGGCAGCTCTCTGCCGCAAGCCTTTTCAAAGCTGTGCAGTACATCAAATACCGATGAACCTGTGCCTGTGCCCAGGTTTACAGCGTCACAGCCCTTGTTTTCAAGAACATATTTAAGGGCGCAGAGATGACCCTTCGCCAGGTCTACAACGTGTATGTAATCACGCACGCCTGTGCCGTCGGGGGTGTCGTAGTCGTCACCGAAAACGCCCAGCCTTTCAAGCCTGCCCACTGCTACCTGGCAGATGTAGGGCAGCAGGTTGTTGGGTATGCCGTTGGGGTCCTCGCCGATAAGTCCGCTCTCATGTGCGCCGATGGGGTTGAAGTACCTCAGCAGAGATACCGCCCACTCGTCATCTGATACGCAAACATCTCTCAGTATCTGCTCTATCATCACCTTGGTGTAGCCGTAGGGGTTGGTGGCTGATGTGGGCATATCCTCGGTATAGGGCGCCTTGTTGACAGGACCGTAAACGGTAGCCGACGAAGAGAAAACTATCCTCTTGCAGCCGTATTTTCTCATTGCTTTTATCAGCATGAGAGTGCCTGTTATGTTGTTGTGATAATACTCAACAGGCTTCTGCACCGACTCACCCACAGCTTTAAGACCTGCAAAGTGTATAACAGCCTCGATATCGTTCTCCTCAAATATCTTCTCAACACCTGCCAGATCAAGCATATCCGTCTCGTAAAAGCCGAAGTCCTTGCCTGTTATCTTTCTTATCCTGTTGAGCGCCTCGGGCTTTGAGTTTGAGAAGTTATCCATAATGATGACCTCGTAGCCTGCCTCGAGAAGCTCAACAACAGTGTGGCTGCCGATAAATCCGGCACCGCCTGTAACCAGTATTTTTGCCATGAATATCAATCCTTTCAAATCATTGGTTTTATTGGTATTTATATAGTATTTTTTATTTTTGGGGGAGCTCAGGCTTTCTCACTTATTATACTCAAGCTCGGTGCCGCCCCACTCAACGGCGGTGAAGCCCTTGCGCTGGAAGCCTGAAAGCTGCTGCGGCTCGATATCAACAGGCTCGTCACTAGCCCTGTAGGTCATGAAAACTCTCAGCAGGCTGTCGGGCTTTGGTGTGATATGCAGCTTGGCGCTTTCGGTGTAGCAGTCGGTCTGGAATGCGACTATGTTATACTTGTTATGCTCCATAAGCGGCAGCCAGTAGATGATGAACTCGTTCATCTCCGCCTCGCTGAGCCCCAGCTCGGTGAGCTTTTCTTTGAGGAATTCCTCGGTATCCTCGCCCTTTACGCACCAGCCCTTTGACATATCGTAAACGGTGGTGTCCTCGCTGCTCTCCCAGAAAAGGCAGCTGTGGGTGGTGTTATCAGCCTTGTTAACAATGTGTCCGTCGGGATAAGCAGTAACGCTCCAGCCCTCGTTGTACCTGGGGTAGGTGGTGGACAGCCTGCCGTTTGCAAGCTCCAGCCTGAGCTCAACATCGGTCTTTACCTCGGGGTAGAGGTATATAACGGGCTTTTCCATGCCGCCGTTAAAGGATATGTAGGGGTTCTCCTCGTCATAGGTCATTACCCAGCCGTACTGACCGTTGTAGCGTGTGAATATCCACTGGTCATTAAACTCGGTAGAGTTATAGCCGATCTCCTCAAGCTCCTGCCCCTTGTTGAACTTGCCCATTGAAGGATAGTTTTTGCCGGGACCCTTTCTGAAATTAAGGTCATCGACAATGATGGTAAAGTGATACTCGTACTCGGAGAAATAGTTGGGCATAACAATGTCAGAGCCTATATCATAGGTTGAGTCTGTGTTGTAGCTCATATAGATCTCGGTACACCAGCCTGTGTAGCTGCCGTAGCTGACATAAGCCCAGGTCTCACCCGACTTGGGGTCATATTCCTCACCGTAGACAGAAAGGGCAGTGCCCTTTGGTATGCCTTCCTTGAAAACCAGGTCGTAGTCATAGCCGGGACCCTTCCTCATTCTCAGGTTTGATGACTGAGTATCAACATACATGGTCTTTATGTAGCCGATATTTGCAGGCACAACAGGCAGAGAGGGCGCCTGTGTGGTGGTCGTTGTGGTAGTCGTAGTTGTCGTGGTGGTCGTGGTGGTGGTAGTCTCAGGCGGCTGGGTCTCCTTTTCGGTGGTGGTAGTTGTGGTGGTAGTCTCGGTCTCGGGAGCGGTGGTGGTCTCAACCTCGGTCTCGGTCACAGGCTCTGTCTCCTCGGGGGCAGAGGTCTCATCAGCCGAGGTCTCCGCAGGGGACTCATCTTCTATATATTTAGGGGACTCAAAGCTGCTGGAGTCAGCGGTAGGCACCTTGTTGTCCTTCTGGCTGAGTATTATGTAAGTACCCATGACCGCAACGCACAAAAGGCTCACCACCGATATGACTATCGGCACGATATTGGTCTTTCTGGGCTTAACATCGCTGCTGTTCTGCTCCTCACCTACAAGGGGCTGATAGCTGTTCTGAGCAAACTGGTCGCCATTCTGGTAGTTACCCTGATACCCGTTCTGAGCAAATTGGTCGCCATTCCGGTAGTTACCCTGATACCCGTTCTGAGCAAATTGGTCGCCATTCTGGTAGTTACCCTGATACCCGTTCTGAGCAAACTGCTCGCCGCTCTGGTAATTATTCTGATACCCGTTCTGGGCAAATTGGTCAGCGCTCTGGTAATTATCCTGAGCATACTGCTGAGAGCCGTTATCAAAGCTGCTGCCGTATTCATTTTGCTGATAGGGAGCATTCACAGACCCCTGAGAGCTGTCCAGCCGTGTGCCGCAGTGCTCGCAGAACAGCGAGTCATCGGGCAGATAACCGCCGCAGTTTTTGCAGATCATACTTATCCCTCCTGTTATATTATACTTCAATTACAGTATAACACAGTTTTTAATAAATTGCAAGAAAGAAACATAAATATAAGAAAAAATTTTGCGTAAGATAGCTGCTAGTCGCTGGGTGCCAGAGTGCTGGTGACTAGGGTGTGTTAGGCTTAGTGTCAACACACCCTAAATCCTGATAAAAACTTCCTGCGGCGCACAAAGTCAACATTTTGCAAGGTTCGCGCAGCGTATCGAAATACTAGCAGCCACAAAAGCACCCCCAGCCACTAGAGGCAAGATGTCAGAAGCAAGAGGCAAGAGAATTTACTGATCGAACAAAGCGTGAAAAGAGGTCTCTTGCTTCTAGAGGCACAGGTGGGGGAAACACCCCGTCCGGTGGGGACTAAAAAAAATACTTGACTTTATTGGGGTTTTGTAGTATAATATATAAGTTAAATTGTGTTTAAAATCAATCAAGGTATGGAAAGGATCTGAATGATAAATGCATAAGTCGAAAAAGGCAGCAGCTGCGGCTGTTGCAGCCGCAATGACTCTGAGCCTTGCAGGCTGTACCGATACCAGCTATGTTATGACCTATAATGATAATGAAAAGATCAACGCAGGTGTTTATATCTATAACCTGTATACTGAGATGTCTTACCAGATGACCATGATGTATTACGTCAGCGGCGTTACCGAGGGATATCTCGACCAGGAGGTGGAGGGCAAGAAGCTCAGCGAGTATCTGCCCGAAAAGGCTAAGCAGGCTACTAAGGAGTATGCTGCCATTATCACCAAGTTCGACGAGCTGGGTCTTGAGCTCACCGAGGAGGAGCTGAAAACCATTAGCGATAACCTGAGAGACCAGTGGGACGCAAGCAAGGACCTCTATGAAAAAGAGGGTATCTCAAAAGAGTCTATCAGACAGGTGCAGAAGGGCGAGCTTATGCGCACCAAGCTGTTTGACTACTACTACGGCGAGGGCGGCGAGGAGGCTGCCGGCGACAGCGACCTTGAGCAGTATGTTAAGGATAACTACCTGAGATACAAGACCATATCCATCGCCAAGAGCACCGACGAGGACGAGACCGTTGCCGAGCAGGATAATAAGGATAACGAAGCTCTGAGAGACTCATATCTTGAAAAGGCTGAGGGACTGGGCTTTGATGAATTTGATGACGTTATCGACGAGTATAACGCCTATGTGGCTGACCTTACAGCAGCCGCTGAGGAAACGTCTGGCACAGACCTCACCGATGACAGCACCGCCGAGATCGACCTGGGCGAGACTGATGACAGCGATGAAGCCGAGGCTGTAGCTCAGGAGGAGACCGAGGCTGAGGCTGACGCCCCCGAGGACAGCACTGCCGATACCGAAGAGACTGCCGATGAAGCTGCCGAGGACACCGCTGCTGAGGAGGACTACAATATAGCTCTGCCCCAGGACGAGGAAGCCGTTGCTGACGAGGTGACCACCGCCGAGGAGGACCCCTATGCCAACGAAACAATGCTGGATTACGGCAATATGGACGATGATACCAAGGAGTCTGACCAGGGCAAGCTTGCAGACGCCATTAATGCGCTGGAAGTCGGCAAGGCTGCCGCTTATGAGGACGACAACTATTACTACATCATCATAAAGGGCGATGTTGCCGAGAGAGCTGCACAGTATGCGCTTGATAACCACGATACACTGCTGCACAGCCTGAAGGACGACGATTTCCAGACTAAGCTGGACAGCTGGATAGAAGCCCTGAACATCAAGGAGAACAGCGACGCTCTGAAGCGCTACAGCGCAAAGCAGGTGTATGATCTTCAGGAAGAGTATTATACAGAGCTGAATAAGTAAATGTATTTAGATCAGCCGTGTCACGCCGATACGGCTGATTTTTTGTGTGCTTTTGTCAGGGGAGACAGACTGCGGCTGTTAATATATATGACAATGTTAATAAAATGTTCAGAAATCACCCTTGACTAACTTAGGTTTTTGTGGTATCATATATATGGTTAGGATACGCTAACCATATTTTTAAAGCATGAGGTTAGTCAAAACAAACCCAAACGTCCCACAGCATAGAAAGAGGTTTTTTATGAGCGTAGTGATAGTTGGCGGCAACGACCGCATGGCAACAAGATATAAGGATATATGCAAACAGTATGACTGCAAGGCTAAGGTGTTTATAAAATATGCAGCCGAGATGGATAAAAAGATAGGCTCGCCCGATCTGGCGGTGGTGTTTACCGATACGGTGTCACACAAGCTGCTGGGCAGCGTCAGCCGCAGGGCGCAGAAGCTGGATTTTCCCGTGGAGCTCTGCCGTTCATCAAGCGTTTCGGCGCTGAAAAACGTGCTGGCTAAATATTGTCCCGCTTGATACATATAATATATCATACCCATATCACCGAAAAGAGAGGATAGCTATGCCGATAGAAAATAAAAGCGAGTTCGAGCGTGAGCTTGCTTACCATACCGCCCCTGCAATGCTGGGGGTAAAGCCTGCAAACCTGCTGGCGCTGGAGGGCTCAGAGAAAACGCTGCATAAAAATGCCGAGAACTTCAACAAAAGGGCAGCTGCCAAGGGGCTTAAAATAAAGGAGCTGAGCCGTGTTAAAGGCAGGACCCTTATGCTTTTGTATAACGAGCGGCTGCTGGAAAAACAGCTTTGCCTCAGCGATGTTAAGACCATGTTCTGCCGCTTTGGCTACAAGGGCTGCTGCAGCACCTGCGAGTACCTTGAAAGGCTCGCCCGAAGGATAGGCGCAAAGGGGGATTTTCCCCATGAGATAGGTCTGTTTTTAGGCTACCCCACCGAGGACGTAAAGGGCTTTATCGAAAACAAGGGTGAGAACTACCTCTGCTGCGGCTACTGGAAGGTATACTCGGACGAGGAGGGCGCTAAAAAGATGTTCCGCAGGTTCAACAACTGCCGCAGCTATATAGTTTCACGGCTGGATAAGGGCGATGATATCTATAAGGCGCTGAGAATACCACAATAGAATTGTACAAAATGGTTAATTGGAGCTAACTACAGTTTGTTAAAACTAACAAATATACCGCCGAAAGCTGCCATTTGCTTGACAACAAGGGGCTTTTTGAGGTAAAATATAAAAGGTTAGATAAATCTAACCGCAGAAGAAACAGAACGGAGTGATAGCCATGCCACTTACAATGGCTGCAAAGGGCGAAGAAAATACTATAAAGCGAATAAGCGGCAAGCCCGAGACTGTCAGGCTGCTTGAAAACCTGGGTATCGTTGCAGGGGGCATAGTTACGGTCATCGACTGTATGTGCGGCAGCGTTATCGTTAATGTTGAAAATAACCGTGTGGCAGTGTCTGAGCGCATAGCCGCAAGGATAATGGTTTAGACCGACGGAGGAGAAGAACTTGCTGACAAAATCACAGAAAAAATATCTTTTTGCGATATATCTGCTGGGGCAGGACGGCAGCCCTGTCAGGTCTACCTCGGTATCCGACCTGCTGGGGGTATCTAAGGCGAGCACCGTCAAGATGACCCAAAGGCTTATCGAGGACGGCTATATAATCAAAGAGCCCTACCGTGAGATAAAGCTCACCGCAGAGGGCATTAAGGAGGCTAACAAGCTCTATACACCCAGCGTGATATTGAGGAGCTTTTTGCAGGAAAAGGTGGGCGTGAGCGAGAAAACTGCCGGCGAGGACAGCATTGTGATGGCTGCCGAGCTTTCTCAGGAGGCGCTTGACAAGCTGGTGGAGTATACACTTTCGTTGAGCTGAGGTAACTGCCTGCGGCTTTGGATAAGAATAAAATTCCCGCTCACCCGAGCGGGAAAATTTATGTCAGGGCGTTTTGGCAGAATATACAAAAAACGTTTAAGTTTTTTCTTATGTTTATAAAATATTTTTTCCAAAAGGGTATTGACTTTTCTGATAGTTGTGATATAATGTACATATGAACAATGGTTCAAATGAATATCTTAAAAAAGATAAGGCTATATGCCTGTTTTTACAGAATTTTTAGCTTCATCTAACTGTCTGTAAATAAAAGGATAATTGCCGTGACCGAATATTAAAAAGTATGGAGGAATGGATATGTTTCTTGAGCTTAGTCAGATCAAAAAAAGCTTTGGTGAAGGCGAAAGCAAGGTCGAGGTCCTCAAGGGCATCGACCTGGAGATCGAAAAAGGTGAGGTGTGTGTGCTGCTGGGACCCTCGGGCTCGGGCAAGTCAACACTGCTGAATATCGTGGGGGGCATTGATAATGCCGACAGCGGCTATATCTCGATAAACGGCGAAAAGACCGCCGATATGAACGAGAAAGCCCTGACCCAGTACCGCAGAAAGCACCTGGGCTACATATTCCAGCAGTATAATCTTATACCTAACCTGAATATCAAGGAGAATGTTGAGGTGGGCGCATATCTCAGCGACAGCCCCCTTGATGTTGACGAGCTGCTGAATACCCTGGGTCTTTACGAGCACCGCCATAAGCTGCCAAACCAGCTCTCGGGCGGTCAGCAGCAGCGTACGGCTATCGGCAGGGCTATCGTCAAAAACCCCGATATACTCCTTTGTGACGAGCCTACGGGCGCACTTGATTACAAGACCTCAAAGGAGATACTAAAGCTCATAGAGGAAGTAAACCAGAAGTACGGCAACACCGTTATCATGGTGACCCATAACGACGCTATAAAAAATATGGCTGACAGAGTAGTAAAGCTCCGTGACGGCATGGTGAGAAAAAATTACGTCAACGAGACGAAAACACCTGCCGCAGAGCTTGACTGGTAAGGGGGTAAGACCATGCGTGATCCCCTGAACAAGCGGCTGCCCCGTGAGCTTAAAAGCGATATCGGCAAGCACCTTGTGATATTTTTATTCTTTGTGCTGATAATCGGCGCAGTTTCGGGCTTTCTGGTGGCTGATAACAGCCTGATAAAGTCTTATGACGAAAGCTTTGAAAAATTCAATATCGAGGACGGTAACTTTGAGCTTTACACCACCGTCGACGAGGATACCATGTCCGCCATCGAAAAGGACGGCGGCATAAAGACGTATGAGAATTACTATAAGGACGAGGAGACAAAGGATTTCTCCAGCACCCTGAGAATTTTCGGCGAGAGGACCGAGATAGACCTGGTGGACATCTGGGAGGGAGATCTGCCCTCTGCCGATAACGAGATAGCTATCGACAGGCTCTATGCCAAAAACCATGACCTTAAAGTGGGCGATACCATAAGTGCGGCAGGTATCGAGTTTACGATATCGGGCATAGTTGCACTTTCAGATTATTCCACCCTTTACGAAAAGCCCTCAGACCTGATGTTTGATAACGACAAGTTCGGTGTGGGAGTTACCACTGCCGAGGGCTTCGAGGCTGTCAGAGATAACCATATCCACTACAGCTACTCCTGGCTCTATAACAAAAAGCCAAAGGACGACGAGGAAGCCAAGGAAAAAGCAGAGGACCTTATCAAGGTATTAAGCGAGAATGCCGTAATTACTAATTATATCCCTGCCTATGCAAACCAGGCGATAATCTTCGCAGGCAACGATATGGGCGGCGACAAAATGAGCATGATAGTTTTTCTCTATCTGACTGTGATAATACTTGCCTTTATCGTAGCCATAACCACCGACAGCACTATCAATAAGGAAGCCTCGGTCATCGGTACGCTGAGAGCTTCGGGCTACACCAGAAGAGAGCTTATAAGGCATTATATGATAATGCCCGTGCTCACACTTCTCGCAGGCGCTGTGGTGGGAAATATACTGGGCTACACCCTGCTTGAAAGCTACATGGCAGATGCCTATCTCGGCAGCTACAGCCTGCCCACCTATGATATACTCATAAACCCAGAAGCCTTTGTTATGACCACAGCCGCACCCTTTGTGATAATGGTCATAATCAACTACGTAAGCCTAAGCTCCAAGCTAAAGCTCTCGCCTTTGAGATTTATCAGGAGAGATATAAGCAAGCGCAAGAAGAAAAAGGCTTTCAGGCTCAACACAAAGATAAATATAATGGCAAGGTTCAGGCTGAGGATAATTTTCCAGAACCTGCCCAACTATATCACCATAATCGTGGGTGTGCTGCTGGCAAATATCATACTTTTCTTCGGCATAGCCTTCAAGCCGCTGCTGCTGAATTTCCAGGAGAGCATTGAAGATAATATGCTGGCTAAAAACATATACGTGCTGAAAATGCCTGCCGAGACTGAAACAAGCGGCGCAGAAAAGGGTGCAATGCTCTCCCTCTCCACTATAGAGGGCAAAGCCAAGGCAGAGGACGTATCCATCTACGGTGTGGAAACGGACAGTAAATACGTCAGACTGACAGACCACAGCAAGGTATATATATCCACAGCCTACAGAGATAAATATGATATCGAAGAGGGCGACAGCATTACCCTTAAAGAGGAATACGGCAGCAAGGAGTATGACTTCACCGTAGGCGGCTTCTATGACTACCCCTCGACCATAGCTGTATTTATGGACCTTGACAGCTTTAACGAGACTTTTGAGCTTGATAAGGATAACTACAACATCTATTTCTCCAACAATGAGATAGAGGATATCGACGACTCCCTCATAGCCGCAAAGATAAACAAGGACGACCTCACCAAGACCTCACGCCAGCTGATAAGGTCAATGGGCGGCATGATGAAGGTGTTTGAGGTATTCGGCATAATAATGTTCGTGCTGATAATCTATCTGCTGGCAAAGATAATCGTTGAGAAAAACGCACAGTCTATCTCCATGACCAAGATACTGGGCTACACCGACCGTGAGATAAACGGGCTGTATGTACACACCACCACCATAGTAACGGTGCTGTCGCTTATCTGCACCATACCTCTTGTTGACTTCATACTCAGCAAGATCTTCAAAATAGTTTTCCTTGACTATTCGGGATATCTGGAATATGACGTATCACCGCTGATACTTATAAGAACAGGTCTTATGGGTCTGGCAGCATACATCTGTGTGGCAGTTCTTCTTAACATGAAGGTGAAGAAGATACCTCTGGCAGAAGCGCTCAAAAATGTAGAATAAAACAGCAAAAGCCTGCTTATGCAAACCGTAAGCAGGCTTTGTTTTATATAGTTCTGTTTCTTGCCTCTTGCCCGAGAAAACAGAAGCAAGAAAAGGGCGTCTCAAAGCAGAAAAACAATAAATACGCCGCAGGCGCACCTCCGGTCTTGCCTCTTGCCTCTGACCTCTTGCCTCTAGAGGGGAAGCTCAACGATAAAAGCCGTTCCCTGACCGTACTGTGACTCGACCCTTATACTGCCGTCATTAAGCTCGATTATGCGCTTTACCAGCGGCAGACCCAAGCCGTTGCCCTCAGCCGAGTGGGCGGTGTCGCCCTGATAAAATCTCTCAAAAATATGCCTTATGGTCTCCTCACGCATACCGATGCCCCTGTCGGTTATCTCAGCCCTTATGCTGCCGCCCTGTTTTTTCAGCCTTATCCTGATAACGCTGTCCTCGGGTGAGAACTTTATGGCATTGCTGATTATGTTCACCCAAGCCTGCGAAAGCATTTCGGCGTTGGTAACAAAGCTTATCTCCTCCATGTCGATATCAAACTCGATATTTTTAGCCGACCACTGCTTCTCCAGCAGCAGCACACAGCTCCTTATCTGTTCATCAAGCTGCACGGTGGTCTTGTCGGTGAGTATCTGCCTGTTTTCAAGACTGTTGAGCATGAGTATGTTGGAGGAAAGGTTAGTCAGCCGCCTTGACTCAGATATGATGATGTCGATATACTCCCGTCTTTTTTCATCGCTCAGGTCGTCCTTTTTAAGCTGTTTTGCAAAGCCCTGTATCGAAACGATGGGGGTCTTGAACTCGTGGGAATAGCTGTTTATAAAATCCTCCCTGAACATCTCAACGCCGCTTAGCTCCTCAGCCATTTTGTTGTAGCTGCTCACAAGCTCCTTTATCTCGCCTGTGGTGCCCTCGTCGTCGATCCTTATGCTGTAATCGCCCTTTTCAATGCGCTTCATAGCTTTTATAACGCTTTCAACAGGGTGCAGCAGCACCTTGCCGAACAGCGCCGACAGCCCCGTGCCGATAAGACAGCTTATGGCGATAAACGATATCAGCACCACAGGCGCCGAATTTTTAAGCGGCAGCCCCAGAAAGCTGTGCGCCAGAGCTATTATCCCCATAGAAAGCAGGTTTGAAAATATTATCAGGCTGAATATCCAGAACACCAGCGAGGCGTAAAATGAATAATACCTGGCTGATATCCCCGTAAGCCGCTTGTATATCTTTTTCATAGCTTTACCGCCTTATAGCCAAGCCCCCTGACGGTGACTATCTCAAAGTCTTTGATATCTCTGAGCCTTTCACGCAGCCTGTTTACGTGTACATCTATGGTCCTCTCGTCAGTGTCAGATGACATATCCCATATCTCGTCCATAAGCTGCCGCCTGGTGAATATCTTGCCGGGGTATGACAGCAGCTTGTATATAAGCAGAAATTCCTTGGGGGGGAGCTCGCTGACCTCACCGCCGCAGGTTATGGTCATGCTGTCATAATCAAGCACAGTGCCCCCCACCGTTATCCTGTGCTCGCTCACTATCTTCGAGCGGCGCAGCAGAGCCTGTATGCGAAGTATCATCTCCTCCTCGTCAACAGGCTTCACCATATAATCATCAGTGCCTGCCCTGAACCCCCGTTTTTTATCCATAGCCGTTTCCCTTGCAGTCACCATCAGCACAGGGGTGTTTATATCCGCTTTCCTCAGAGTCTCACAAAGCTCAAAGCCGTCCATTTTAGGCATCATAACGTCCATGATTATCAGGTCAACGTGCTTTTCGTCCAGTATATCCAGCGCCTGCATACCGTCTTTGGCTTCAATGGGGATATATCCGTTCTCCCTCAGCACATCGCAGGTTAGCATACGTGTGTTGTTGTCGTCCTCAACGACCATTATGCTGAACATTTTTCTAGCCCTCAGCTCTTCTGAGCGAGCGCACCGAGTTTTTTATCACCAGCTCGCCCTCGATAGTCCTCATTCTGTAAACGGTCGAGGGGTCATTTATGCGCTGTATAAGCGTGTTCACCGTCAGCTCAGCCATATAGTCGGCGTCAATGCTTATGGTGGTTATGGTGGGCTCAGATACCTCGGATATCAGATAGTTATCATACCCCACCACCGAAATATCCTCAGGCACCGAAAGCCCGATGTCTCTCAGCTGTTTGATAGCCTGGAAAGCGGTCTCGTCACAGTTGCAGACAAAAGCCGTGGGCATTTCCTTGGGGAAATCCAGGTCGATATAATTATTATGCATATCCCTGTCCTCAATGACCCAGTCGTCTCTTATCTCAAGGTCGTGCTCGATAAGGGCTTTGAGATAGCCCATGTAGCGGTCAAAAATGCTTGATGTCGCCTTTTTTGAGCCGATAAAGCCTATCTTTCTGTGACCCATGCTGATAAGATACTGCGCCAGCTTATAGCCGCCGTTGTAGCCGTTGGTGACTATCGAGTCCACCTTCAGCCCCGGCACATAATAATCCAGCAGTATAAGGTGCTCCACATTCTCCTCCAGCCGCTGGACGTAAACGTCAGACAGCTGACCCATTGATATGAGCTTTGTGATATGCTTATCGGTTATCAGCCCCGGCATAACAAGGTTGAGCTCGTCACGCTTTTCGAGGTTTTCGATAATGCAGTAAAGATTTTCGCGCTTTAACCTCTGGGCAAGGTAGTTATAAAGGGTCCAGTAGAATGAGCCGTTGGTATTAACATACTCGGCAGGTATAAGCACGCCGATGTTGCTTTTTTTCTTGGTGTAAACGGTCTTTGACGGCACATAGCCCATTTCCTCGGCAACGTGCTTTATCTTCTCCCTCAGCTCCTCGCTGACGCCGCTTTTATCCGAAAGCGCCTTGGATACCGTAACATTGCTTGTATTGCAAGCCTTTGCAATATCCACCAGCGTAACATTCTTTTTCATGCAATATCACTCCTATACAGCTATAATTAACCACATATTAAGTTAATTATAAACAAAAAAATCCCATTTGTCAAGTATTTACAACAATTTTTTCAAGGTTTAATTTATAAATTAAAATGCAAAAAAAGTTTCCCCCGACGTTGGTCAGGGGAAATATACGAAAGTAATTAGGGTGTGTTAGGCTTAGTGTCAACACACCCTAAATGATCTCTTATGTTCTGTGCAGACGTCCCAGCTCTGCGTCAACGTCCTCCTGTGAGACATAGGGCTGGTTTTCGGGCATTTTCCGGTTTACTGCGGTTTTTATCTTACCCTCGCCGAATTTTTCGTCCAGCATAAAGGTCCTGCACATATCTTTTACCAGATAGCATACTGCATACAGCAGGTTGGTCTCATGGCGCTTGCCGTTTTCATCGGTGTAGGTAAATGTGGTGCCAAGCTTTGAGAAGGTCTCGGGGTCGCTGCCCATCAACTGGTGGAAGGCTTCGGCAACGCCGTCACCGAGAGCATATGCCACGCCCTCTGCAAGACGTGACGCAGCTGTAGCGTTGGTCACCTCACGGACAGCCTTCATGCCCACATACTTTTCGGCGGTGCTCAGCAGTGCTTCATAGGACTCTGCAAAGTATTTGCCAAGATACCTCTCGGCAAGGGGTTTGAGGTTTGCCGAATTATGGTAGAACTTGCCCACGATGGCGTAGATAAACATGGCTTTTATGGCGTTTATCCCCGTGTCGCTCACCGCAAGCTTTATTGATTTCCAGAGATCGCCCTCGGTGCTGCTGTCAAGATAGTATCGCTTGACAAAATTTATGCTCACTGCCGCAGCTATCAGGGCGCCGATGTGTGAGGTGGCTCTTTTAACGTTGCCTGCGGCAAAATCCTCCGTCAGGCAAGCCCACGCTGCGCCCTCTGCCATGCGCATTAACATTCCTGTTACCTGCTGCCAGCTTATGGGCTCATTTTCACGCTCCCACAGCTTGTTGCTCGCCCTCTGCCCAAGGGTATCCAGCAGCATATCATAAAGGGGGGTAGCTATAGCCTCGGCGTAGTCTCCCACGCTCTCAAAGTATATCCTCACAACAATGCTGAAAGCCATGTTATCAAGCCAGCGCACAGTCGCCCAGAAGGCTATCCTCTTGTCCATCTCGTCGGAGACTTTCAGCCACTGTTCAGCCTCGGCTACATAGTAATCTCTGCCCTCCTCATATACCGCACGCCTTACCAGGTGGAGCTGGTTGGTGGGTATGTTATCCCAGTTGCGTATAAGCTCCCTTGCAGTGCCGTTTGATGACAGACCCACTATTGAGAGTATCCTGCGCAGCTTTTGCTTTTCTTCCTCCCTCGCCTGTGCGTCCGCCGTGCTCATTACCTCGCCCAGCAGCCTTATGGGGAGCTCATAGCTGAAGCTCTGCCCCTCCTGAGAGAAGCTTATGCCCAGCTTGTAGAGGAATTTGTCGGTATCGAAATGTGGTATGGTCCAGCCGGGTGAGAACAGCCATTCACCGCTGCCCTTTGCCATTATCCTGTACTTAAAGCGCTTTTCAACGTTTGCCGAAATGCTGTCCTGGGCAGTCAGCTTTTCGTTAATTTTAATGCCGTCATAGTTTATCACCACGCTGCCGTCAGGCTTACGGTATGCTGCACCTGCGTTAAACTGGGTCGCTGCCAGCTTCGGCGAGTTGTAATCCACCGACTCACCCACAGCGGTGTAGAAATTGTAATATCCGTCCTCGGGGATATTGTATGAGGGGAAGGTAACAAAGATACCGTAGGGGTAAAGGTTTATGAGCATATCCCCCTCGGCGAACTCTGCGGCATTTTGTGCCGTTATGTGTACATAGTTCTGCTGGGGATAATTGCCCGAGGGCTCTACCGCACCTGTGTAGTTCACTATGGTCGCCTTATAAAGCTGAGCAGCCGCATTCACAGGGGAATAGGAAACATTCAGCATATCGCTGCTGCTTTTCAGATCTATCCTCTCGGGGGGCTTTGTGAAGCCTTTTAGTATGAACGGCACCTCGGTGGTGCTGCCGTCACCGAAAAGCACGGGTACTGTCATCATCGCGTCAAGTCTGTCCTGCCGGGGGAACTCGATATAAGGCTTTGAAGCCAGCAGCCTGAAATGCATATTTTGTGTAAAGGTACCGCCTGCGCCGACAAACAGGAACGAAATTATACCCTCGTCCTGCTTCATAGACTCGTCGGGTATGTAGACCTCTCCTGCCTTCCAGATATCGCTCATACCGTGGTCTGTTACCAGCAAGCCTTGGGTGGCTGAGCTTATCTTTATCCTTGCGGTCAGGTCGGGGCGGTTTAGCTGAGTGCCGTCAGACCTGGTCTCGACTATCCTTGCAAATACATAAACACTGGGAGTTCCCTTTTTGATGTAGTCGCCGAACTCCTTATAAACGTGCATTCTGTAGGTGGACTTGCCTTTTTCCTTTTTCTTCTTCTTGCCGCTTACCGTTGCCCCTGCCACAGCCGCACCCACCAGTGCGCCGCCGCCCACAGCCCCGGCAGCCTTTGAGCCGCTGCTTTTGCTGCCCTTTTTGCCGTCGGGGGATCTATCGTCCTTATCCTCGGGGTCAACTATTTCATCGTCGATGACCACGCCCCCGTCCTCGCCCTCGCTCTCAGCGGCTGAGGTGTCGATGACGACGTTTTCGCTGCTGTCATCACCGGGAACGTTATCTACCAGATAGGTCGCAGAGAAATTAAATGGAAATTCCGCGTCATTTCCGCCCATTAACTTCATGGTTCCGCTGATTGAGACGTAAACACACTCCTGCGGTTCGCTTTCTAACGTATCCCATGTAGAAATATATGCGTCATTTATACTCACGATATATGTGGTCCCTGTCCCCTCCTCCGTGTACTTAAAGGTATCTGAGTCGGGGGTAAATGCAGCGTTGTCATCTCTATAGCCCTCGGTATTTCCGTTTTTGTTTGTAAAGGTCAGTCCGCCGCTGTATTTATCGCCGTTGTAATCACCTGCCAGCTTACCTGTTAGCGTAAAGCCGTCCAAAACGCCTATTTCGCCGCTTAGCTCCTTTGAGGTCGGCTGTTTGGTCGGCGCTATAGCTATCGAATACGTTCCGTCATCGCCTATGCTTATGCTAGTGGGGGTGATTATTTCGGCTGCACTGTCAAAATAACTGCCACGGTCGATATAGCCAAAATCATAGCCTGCGATTTTCATAACAGTGTCAGGATTTAAGCTATAACTTTTTTTATCTGAGTTATCTTCTTTTTTCTGCTCGGGGTCGCTTTCGGCGGTGTAGGAGAGCTTGAACTCATAGTCATCAAACTCCCGAAAATCAGTGGTATTTTCATCAAGAGGAGTAATATCCCCTTTGAGATATATCTGCACAATAGCGCCCGTGTCCTTGTCATTTGCCTTCTCCGTGCGCTTTGCCGTCATGACAAAAGCTGCTTCGGGCGTGAATGTGTAATCGTAAATGTCGCCGTAGCTATTGGGAATATGATAACCTATCGAGACAGGGTCGCACTTCATCGTATTATCAAGCAAAGCATAATAATTCTGATAATACGATGAGCCGTCATCATTTTCTCCGACATAGAACAGCTCACCCATATAAGGGTCTCCGCTCGTCCGCGAATCATCGGGCGAACGCACAAATTTACCGGTCAGTGTGAATCCGTCCAGTGTGCCGCGATGGTCTAAGCCATTTGAGCTTGTAAACGACTCGATAGCCGGTACAGTTATAGTATAGCTTCCGTCGGGGTCGATATGAAGGGTCACTCCGCTGATGATGTCAGATGCGTTTGTGTAATACTCCTCCGGGTGGTGCGTCCAGGTCATATTTTCATAATTCTGGGTCTTACTTCCGTAAAGGTAAATGTCATCAGGCGTACAGTAGTAATCCCCGCCCTTGGGGGTGTCAGCGCTCGCCTTTGTCTGTGAGACAGCAGGCATACCGAATATGACCGCAGCGCAGAGGGCGACCAGTGCTAATGCTTTGTCAATAAACTTTTTCATCTGCGCCGCCTCCTTATCAGACCTATTATTATCCTGAGAACAACTGCCCCTGCCGAAATGCAGACGGATATTATCATGGGGTGCTCTGTATTCCAAGATCGGAAGAGCAC
>CALCRR010000299.1 GCA_937894495.1 uncultured Ruminococcus sp.
TGTTAATCTTGCGATCTGTTTTTGGAGCTTTTGGGGTTAAGTGATTGACAGTGAATAAACAGTAAATCGAATGTCGTATTAAAAGAGGGTGAGCATAAGGACTTCATGTCAAAAATCTATGCTTGTCATAACTCAGGCATTAGTATCTTTATGCTGATTGATGAAGAGCATAAATACCGTGATACTGCTAATCAGTACATTGCAAATATACATCCTGTCCACGTTTTGAGAATTTCTGCGACACCTGTTACAGTCGCAGATCATGTTGAGACAATCACCGATAATGAAGTAATTGGCTCTGGATTGATTGCAATGGGAATCTCGGTTAATGAAGGCGTATCAAAAGCTATTCAGGAAAACAATAATCTCGACGATGATATTATGCTGCTTGAAATGGCGGATAAAAAGAGAATTCAAATCAAGAAAGAGTATGAAAAGTTCGGATTAGATATCAATCCTCTCGTTGTTATTCAATTCCCAAATGGTAATGAGGAGTGGATTGATAGAGTTAAGCAAACTTTATCTGATATGGGATATACAGAAAACTCTGGTTTCGTCGCATCATGGTTCTCTGGTGACCATCCCGATAATCCCGAAGAAATCACCAAGCTTAACGGTGAGTATAGATTTCTTCTTTTCAAACAGGCTATTGCAACAGGTTGGGATTGTCCAAGAGCCAAAATACTTGTTAAACTTCGTGAAGGAAGTACAGAGCGTTTCAATATCCAGACGGTTGGAAGAATCCGTAGAATGCCAGAGCGTAAGCATTATGATAACGAATTGTTGGATTATTGCTACTTATATACTCTTGATAGTGAGTTCTCCGAAGGATTAACAAGCAGTATTAGTGATAGCTTCTATACATATCAGTATAAAAAGAAGCCTGATACATTTAATATAACACTCACAAGGGAATTACTCGATGGAAATGACAGAATATCTGTTAATCCAGAGGCAGTTGTAAAGGTTGTCAGAGAACAGATGCTTTCTGAATGCGATGTTAACGGCGATGGTAAACTTGATAAGCGTGAAATGGAAGTAAGCAAAGGTTATGTGTTTGGCACTAAGCTTAAAACATCCGCTATTGAAGGTGTTGCTAGAACAACACATGATATGACAAAGCTTAATTCTATTTTTGGTGGTGAACATCAGATTAACAACCATGATGATGGTTTTATCATTCGTGATGCAAAGCGAAGAATAGCAAGAGCTATCGGCATTGATGAGAATATCTCAAATAACGCATTGAGGATTCTATTCGGACCGCAAGATATGCAGTTGTCTTTATTGTCGGAAGAAGAAAGAGAGTTTGAGAGTGAAAATAAACTTCTTGAAGACATGACTCTTAGAGAGTACAATGCTTTTCTTGTAAATAATAGAGATAAACTTGTTGAGCTGTTCAGTACAATTGATGAAAGCCTAATTGCTGATGTAAAAGAAACTGAAATCATAGAAAAAGAATGGTCTGTACCTCTGTATCAGTATTACAAGCAGCATAAAAAAATACTACCAACAAAAATGATGGAATCAAATGTGTTTGAAGGCTATGGGAATAACATCCTTATATCTCCCAATAGGACTTGTTCTGAAATAGCGTTTGAGCAATGGTGCGAAGATAGAAACAACCATATCAAATATGTTTATAAAAACGGCGATAAAGGTGATGAGTATTTCGGCATAGTTTATCGCAAAGCATTCAGAAGAAGCCATTTTTATCCTGACTATATAGTCCAAACTGATGATGGTATCGTTTGGATTATTGAAGCCAAAGGTGGTATAACTGCTGATGGCAGTTCAAATAACGTTGACAAATATGCAGCGAAGAAATTTGAAGCATTAAAGCACTATGCAGAGCGATTTACAAATGTCAAATGGGGATTTGTAAGAGGTGTTGGTTCACAAATATTAATGTCAAACACTGTATGGGATGAAAATGTTATGAATAGCAACGTATGGAAGCCAATAAATAATGTTATAGTTAATTCATCAGATAGGAGTTAATATGAAAAAAAAGAAGCTATCCGATTATTATGAAGAAGTCTTATTTGGTATAGATTCAGATTTAGCATCCGAATACGAAACAGGAATTATAGCAAGTTTCAATGCCTATGTTTTACGAATTTCTCATAATAAAATAGCAATTGAAAATGGCATAATATTTGTTCCAGAGGAACTAATAACTCGGAAGTATATTAATAGGTACTACGAAAAGAGTAACTTTGATTTAAGTGCAAAAGACTGTGCGTATATGGCTCTTAATAGTGTTGGGGTTCCTCCTATAGACGAAATGTCTCTTGATTCTCTTGAAAAGACTATCAGGGATGTGATAAAAGGAATCACGGATAAGGCATATGTAAAACACGTATCTGGAACAGTTAATACCCTATGTGTTGATTTGACTACAGCACGCCAAATAATCTTGCATCAAGATGTGGTTAAAAAAATTCATAAGCAAATTAAAAAAGCAGAATCAAATCCTATCCACAAAGATTCTGTAGCATGGCGAGCATACGAGTTTCAAAAAGAAAAAATTGCTTTTTTAGATTCTTTAGACTCTATTGATAGTGAAGAATGCAATAATATAAATCCGTTGACACTTGATGATAAAACACATCTTATGGTCAAGGCTATTTTTGACAAGCTATTCTCTGATTTTGATTTTGACAAATATGATGCATATAAAATCGAAATGGATATGCTGTATGACGATTGGAATTTTGGAAAAAGATATCAAGAATTGTATGATATGTTCCATGCTCCGTTTTATAATTATGCATTTTATAAAGAATTCAAACAAAAAGACTTCATTGATGAGTTGTCTGATATAGTTGCAGAGAAACTTTTTAAAAAACTAAAAAACTGAGTCGTAACCATTTTTTTCTTAAAAAACACTTTTTTTACTCCTTTTCTTCCCCGAAAAGGAGCTTTTTTATACCTGTTTTTCCTTGTTTTAAAACAAATAAAAAATTTTTTTCCTTTGTCTGTGTAAGTTTAAATCTTATGGTATGATTAGAGCATAGAAAAAGTGCTAACGCACGGATGAAAGGATGTGGTTAATTATGGTTACGAATGTGTTCTGCACTGTTGACATCTATTATGTTGACAGTATAACAATCAACAACAAAAAGTATCATTTCATTATTTCAAAAAAGAAAGGAGCCAAAAATCATGGCTAAAAAAAAGAACGGCAAAATCAATGCTAATAGCGTTTTTCTTAGTGTCTTCCTGTGTATTAATAATTATAGCAATCACCGAAAGAATACTGCGAAGTCCTAAACGTGATATTAGATATATTGTTAGGAAGGGATTATGCGCTAATTGTTTTGGAAATCCGCTTAATTTACACGAAGGCGAAATAGAGCCTTCGGTAATTGTGACAAATACTGAAAAAGGATATAAGATAACAGTTGATTGTATGTCAGCCGATTATGATGATGTGGCAAGCTTGGAAACCGATATATCAGGATATCTGCGAAATAGATATGGTAATTATGCAGTAGTATCCAAAGAGGAGGATATTGCTGGTCGATTTGTAGATTACTATATTGAAGATGTGGTTGCAAGCTACAACAAGCAAAGCGTTTATTCATCGCTAGATGATGTTCCATCACATCTTACTAAAATATATATCCGCAAGGATGTTTATATAGATTATTCTCGCGTTTTAAACAGTTCTGCTATTGTTGCTGGACGCAGCAGATCAGGTAAAACTACGGCGATAATATCAACATTCTTATTGCCTATGCTAAAACTAGGGAAGGATGATTATGATTCAAGAATTATAATTGTTGATCCTAAATCGGCAGAATTGAGTTTATGCCCTCATGTGCTTTCACCTGCTCCCGATGGGAGCGTTGAGCATATTCTTAATGCTATTAGAGATTTTAATTCTATCCGAGTTGAAAGGCAAAGGATAATAAATGATTACTGTAAATCAGCAGGTAAAGCGGTCAAGTGGTTTGATGTTGGAATGAAACCATGTGTATTGTTCCTTGATGAGTTCGTTAGCATACAGGATATGTTTCCGAAGAAACCATCAAAAGAAAAACCAGATTATAGTCTTGCTGATTTTCAAGGATTACTACGCCAGATAGCTACGCAAGGCGCTTCGGCAGGATGCTTTTTAATATTATCTACGGCAGAAGCATCTGTTGGAAGTGGCGGACTTGAAACTGCTGTAAATAATGCGTGCGGTATAAGAATTCTGTTTAAGCCGAGTATACAAGAAGCAAGATATCTATGGAGCGGTGATGCTTTAGAGGTTATGCGAGAACGACAGTATACTGCTGGTGATGCATGGTTTAGTGCGGATGATGGTAACAATAACAGCGTTAGATTCGTAAAGTTTCCACGTCTAGAATTTGGAGAATATGACGCATTATCACAATTATTATCACAGTATTACGCTGACACAGAGGAGCACAGCGCTATGAGCGCAGCGAAAGAGCGCTGTGCTGTGCCAGAGTCAAATAACGATAAATCGCTGTAAATAAGCGCTGGGGAGGGCTTGTTATTCCCCAGCCTAAAAAAAGTGTGCCAAATATACATGGTAAAAGCTAATAAAATGGAAGGAGGATGGCACAATGGAAAAAAGCAAACAGTCAAAGAAGTGTCGTAACTTCATGTATGAACAACAAGTATCCTATCTTCCGAACAATATGACTGTTGATGAAATCTATAATCACGTTGAGCAGAATCTTAAACCTAAACGTATGGCTTGCATCGTGCATGACAAAGACAAGAAAGATGACAATAAGACTCCTGCCGAAGCGCATATTCATATGATGCTACAATTTGACAATGCACGTTCTGTAAATCAGGTCGCGAAAGATATCGGAGATAAACCTCAACAACTAGAAATCTGGAAAGGAAATGTTGATAACGGTTTCTCGTATCTTATTCATGCGACAGATAATGCTAGACACAAGCACCAATACTCCTGCGATGAAGTCAAAGCAAACTTTGATTACCCTGCTACTATTGCTAGGATAACAAATAAAGTCACAAAAATATCTGCTGTTTCAAAAGCTCATAGAAATAATGGAATACTTGATTTAGTTGCAACAGGCAAAATGACCATTTCGGAAGCCAAAAATCAACTTGCTGGCTCTGATTATGCAAAGATTGCAGATAAATTGAAAAAGGCTCACGAATTGTATCTTGAAAGGAGCGCGGATTCTTTACATAAGCAAATGATAGATAATAATGAAATGGTTGCTGTTCATTGGTTCTATGGTGATTCTGAAACAGGAAAAAGTTTTCTTGCTGAACTTCTGTCTAAAGAAACTGGAGAGCCTTACTATAAAACAACTACTACGACAGACCCTTTTCAGTTTTATCAGGCGGAGCAAATAATTATACTGGATGAATTAAGACCCGAAATGATTCCATATTCGGAATTGCTTGCACTTCTTAATCCATTTTCAAGAGGAAAAGTGGCTGTATCATCTAGATATTTCAATAAAGCTCTATCTTGCAAGACAATTTACATAACTACGCCTTATAATCCTGTATCATTTTATATGGGATATCATTTGAATCGTTCTGACAAAGGAGAACAGCTTTTTCGCAGATTATCGTCTGTTTTGAATTTTGATATGGACTGGATTTATAAAATGGAATATCAACCACATTGTTATATGTATACAGAGGTTGATAAAAAGCCCAATCATTATAGCAAGAAAAACCAATCACCTTATACTTTAAATAATATATTTGACAGAATAAATTGAAAAGGGGGCATTATAATGAAATATGAAGTGCCGATTTATAAAAAAGCAAATCTTACCTTAGAAGAAGCGGCAGCTTATTTTAGTATCGGTGTTAATAAGCTCCGTGAACTTTCAGATGATGATAAATGCGTCTTTGTTCTGTGGGTGGGAAACAAGCGACTTATCAAAAGAAAACAACTCGAAGAGTATCTGTCAAAGACATGCTCTATTTGATAAAACAGGAACGTATTTGACAAAGAGAACGAACTATGGTATAATTATTCATAGCTTGTTCTCTTTGTTGTTATATGAAAGGAGTTTCTTATGGCAATTGAGAGAAGAAAAGACAATAAAAATCGCGTTCTTAAAGAAGGCGAATATCAAAGGTCTTGCGGAACATATGAGTTCAAATGGCGAGATAAACGTGGTAATCGGCATTCCATTAGTGCAGTTACTCTTGAAGAATTACGCGAAAAAGAGATAGATGTACTTAGGGATATTATGGATGGAGTGAGAGTTGATAAAAATAATCTCACTATCAATGACTTGTATAAAAGCTGGATTCAGGTCAAGCGAGGTCTCAAAGACAATACATTCTCCAATTATAAGTATATGTATGAAATGTTCGTTGAGCCTGATTTTGGCAAATCAAAGCTGATCGATTTGAAACGTTCTGATATCAGAGGTTTTTACAACTACCTAGCTGATGAACGGAATGTCAAAGTTAACACCATTGATAGCATTCATACCGTGTTGCATCAAGTCTTAGAGCTTGGAGTTGAGGATGATTATCTTAGGTATAATCCTGCCGACAACGCTCTGAAAGAACTCAAAAAAGCACGCAATATCGAATCTGAAAAAAGGCGTGCTTTAACTATTCCTGAGCAAGATTTATTTGAAAAGTATCTTAGCAAGCAAGGACAATATCACAGATGGTATCCGATATTCATAATCATGTTATACACTGGTATGCGTGTTGGTGAAATTACTGGTCTTAGATGGGAAGATATAGACTTAGAAGAAGAAACTATCAGTGTTAATCATACTTTAGTTTACTTCGATAAGCGAAATGAAGAAAGATGCACTTTCGCTATCAATTCCACAAAGACAAAAGCTGGAGAAAGAATAATCCCGATGCTTCCAAAGGTGAAGAATGCATTTCTTATGGAAAAGCAGTATCAAGAAGAATTAGGATTAAAGAGCAAAGCAGTTGTGGATGGTTATAGAGGTTTTATCTTTGTCAATCGTTTTGGTAACGTACAGCATCAGGGCACTCTCAATAAGGCATTGAGAAGGATAATCAGGGATTGCAACTATGATGTTCTCGACAGAGATCACAGCGGAGAAGCAATTATTCTTCCTAAATTCAGCAATCATTCTTTACGCCATACCTTTACAACAAGAATGTGCGAGGCTGGTGTTAATATCAAAGCTATGCAGTCAATTCTCGGACACGCTGATGCGGAAACCACTCTAGATATCTATGCTGAGGCTACTAAGGACTTGAAGAAGTCAGAACTAATAAGTTTTGAAAAGTTTTTCAACAATCAGAAGGACGTCTAAAAAGCAGAATAGGTTTTGCGACCAGATTGCGACAGATTTGCGACCACTTGAAAAGGATTACATAGAAATATGTGATTTACGATGTAAAGCAAAGTCGCAAGAATAGGGATATAAACGGATATAAACGATTCTCCGTCAAATCGGAATCTGTTCCCGACGATGAAGAGCCTCGACTAAGAAAAGTACGTATTTAGACGGCTTTAGAACACAACACCTCTCCCATTTTCTTCACCCTTACTTTAACAGATCATCCGCATATTTTGAAGAATAATAAAAGCTGCCTGCCATGTATGCGCCCTGCTCAACAGCTGCAGCTGCATCGCCCAGCTTTTCATATGAAAACACCACTGGCAGCAGCCCATGCTTCTTCAATAGCTTTGATGTTTCTTCGTTAAAAGTGCCTGCGACCATTGAGATATACTTTATCTCATATTTTTTGCATACCGATAAAGCCTTTGACTGCTTTGTCTCACGCTCCTTTGGAACATCACTGTCGGGCAGAAAATACATCAGCTCGCAGCGGCAGTTCTGTGCGTTCCAAAGCTCGATATCACCCTCGCGCTGGAGCCTGATAAAAATTTTTTCTTTATCCACTCCCGAATAATTCAAAATATCGGCTATGTCCCTGAACATGGCTTCTTTAAGGTCGGCAGGCGGCAGACCGACATCAATGATGAGCCTTGCACCGTCATAGTTCTTCAAAATTCCCACCGTGTCCTCAAAGCTGCCCACTGCAAATGTGCCGTCAAGCTTGTGAGATTTAAAAATATCCATAGGCAGCTCTCTGCGCTCAAGCCCCTGCGGTTCAACACCCAGCTTGATAAGATTTTTCTCCGACCAGCCGTTTATGCAGACTGCCTTGCCGTCAGAGGTCGCCCTGACATCAGCTTCGATGAGCCTGCAGCCCTCGTCAAGCCTGCGCTTCAATTCGTCCAATGAATTCGGTGCCTTGTAACGGTGCTGTATACCGCCCATGCCGACTTCAATTATCTTGTCGGAAATGCCGCCTGAGCTTACATTTCTGTTATCTCCGTAAACCGAGATAAACCTTTTCAGCTCATGGTAAACACCGTGTTTTTTGAAAAAGCCGACCTTAGTCCTGCCCCTTTGCAGCACATTGAAAAGCTGCTCCACAACCACATCGGGCTTGATATCATCGGGCTTTATGAAAGATGCGGGCGAGCCTATCTTATCCCCCCATATTCTGAGCTTATCGTTCCATACAAGGCTGACACAGGGTATGCCCAGGGAATATGAGGTTATGCAGGCGTGCATTCTTACAGCGATAATTCCCGAAAAGCTGCTGATGTTATTCACAAGCTCCTCTGCGCTCATGGGCGTGGGGAGCTTTTCGCCGTGTCCCAGCCTTTCCATGAGCTTGTCGGCAAAACGTTCATCACCGCCTGCACCGTTGGTGAACACTCTCCAGCTCTGCCCCTTTTCCTCCAGCAGACCTGCAACGCCGCACCAGAAGTCCAGCATATATTCCTCATCTATCTGCGGATTTCCGTAATCGGGGAAAAGCTTACCTCTGGCGACATTCAGCCCTATAACATTCCCGTTGCCGCCCTTGGCGCCGTAGACCTCACCTGCACACACCGCAGGGTCAAAAACGCCCCTGACCCTGAGACCGTGGCGTGTGATATATTTCTCTTTCAGCAGATCAATATCATCACGGACGGATATCCCTTTGACGCAGTCCATATTGATATGCTCCTTCAACATCAGGCAGCACTCATCTTCGCCGTCGTAACCCTCAACTCCCACAGAGTTGATAAACACGGGAACGCCATGTCTGTCAGCCTCGGCGATGATCTGGGCAAAATGGGTGTAGAACTCCTCCTGCCTGAACTTTATCAGTCCACCGCCGGCAAAAATGACCATATCGGCGAAACCGATCTGCCACAGGTCGCCGCAGTCGATCTTATATCGCATTATGCTGCAGTCCTCGGCAGTCTTCCCCAAAGCCTTTTTTATCAGATACTCGGTGCAGTCTGCGATGATGGTATCGCCGTAGTTTCTGTTGACTATACACACCAGCAATATTTTCAGACCTTTTTTCTTCATACGTCATACCCCAAATCATATCAAAGGTGATAGCATAATAATACATTATTTTGCAATAAATGTCAAGCAGCCCGACAAAAAAGCCGAGCTGTGATACGATACAGATATCAGACCACTTTACATACAAAAGGCTGCTGCGCTTTACCCTGCCGTCTGTCGTGATGATGATATTCACATCAATTTACGGCGTGGTGGACGGCTTTTATGCTGCAAAATGTGTTCCGGAGCTTTCTTGTAACGGCAGAAAAGCCCACCTTCGGGCTTATGCTGGCACTTATCCTGACTGCTGTATGCCTTGCAAAAAACCGCAGCAGGTATCACTACGCATGATACGACCCGATAAAATGTCTCTCTTATCATGCTTTTTTCAGGCATAAAAATGACCCCTTTTGTCAGACCTTGATCCGGTCCATCTCAAACCGGATCGTCTGACAAAAGGGGTTTAGTTCAAATACAGCAAAAGCCCCAAGCTCTGATCATCGCTTTAAAAATCCAAGAATATCAGCATATACCCGAGTTTTGTTTCGCTCATGGAGAATGTCATGCCGCATACCCTTGTACAGCTTTCCCCTTACGTCGGTGTAGCCTGTCTTTTTCAGATGACGTATGGAGCCTACGAACTTTTTGCGTGACAGTGCGCAGGGGTCGTCCTCGCCTGAGTAAAAACGTATCGGCATATCGGGGTTTTGCGGAGTGAAGCCGCCCTTGTAGGCATATATGGGCATTTTCTCGGCATTCGGGTCGAGGTCGTTGGTGTTCATAGGCGGCTGATAGGTGAGGTATACGCTTACATAGCTGGTATCATCGGGAGTGTTGTAGCGCTTTTTCATCTCTGCCCTGATAAGCTCGGGGTCATAGCCGCTGTACATATATATCCTGTTCTGGTGGTTCTGTATCAGCCTTGCAGCGTCGATAAAGGTAGTATCTCCCGAAATAACCGTCCTGCAGGGGTAGCAAAGGGTGCGGCTGCCCCCCGACGTGATCTCGTCATGGGTAGAACGGCGTGAAATGAAATTCTCGATAGTGATATCCTCCTGACCGCCGTTTACCTTTGAAAGATATGTCCTGATGACAAGCAGGATAAGATTAGTGGGCGATATCTGGTTATAAAGGCAGAAATTTATTGCTCTCTGCATACTGTCCACCTCAAGCTGATAATCCTTTACCGCAACAAACAGCTCCTTAACGCTCAATATCGGCGGCTCTCAGGTTAGGGTCGTTATGCTTTTTCCTAGGGCAACACCGTACAACCATTGTACGTCAGATGCGTAGTCAGATTTTTCGTCAGAATGCATAAAGTTGACGCAGGCTTGCTGGCGCAAGTCAAGGAAACTTTGTGTATTATGACGGAAAATATGCAAGCAGATGGCGTGCAAAGGCGTAAGCCGGTGGTTGTGCGGTGTTGCCCTAGCCTTTTCCAGCACCGAGGTACCCTGTATATCAGAATACAGCGGCTCGCCGAACTCGTCAAGCTGCTCGTCCCAGAACTTTTTCGCCCTTGCCTGACGCTTTTCGTTTGAAGCTTTTTTGAGATCGGAGACAAGCACGCTCTCAAAATCCGCCAGTGGCGCAGGCATTTCGTCGCCGTATTTCAGATGCTTGTAAACGCCCATGATATCGGTCGCCATAACTGCAACTCCCACCGAGTCCCCAAGCCTGTGATCCATATGTACAAAAAAGCCTGTATAACCCTCGGGGAGCTTCACGATGAAAAACTCGCACATGGGGATATCATCGCCGTCGAAGGTCTTGTAAGCCCAGCTCTGCATAAGGTCGTTAGCTTCCGACATGGTCATTTCGGTAAGGTCCCTGGTCTCATAATCCTCAGGCTCAGGGTCCGAGATATACTGGAGTATCTCTCCATTTTCATCAGGCTCAGTAAAACGAAGTCTGAGACAGGCATACCTCTCCTTTTCGATATCAATGCTCTTTTTCAGCACATCAATGTCTATATCAGCCTTAAAAGCGGCTACGATACTCAGCCCTGACACCTGCTGGGTATTGTACTCCCTGATCCACTGATAGTGCATATTCTGCGCTGCTGTTAACGGGTAGGTCTTATTCATGATCATACCTCCTGACATTTAATACTATAATTATACAAAAAACCAATTATCTGTCAATATTCTTTTTAGCAGGTTTCACAGCGGTACGAGGATATTTACTGCTCTGTCTGAAACTCCGGGGAGATCAATAATACAGAAGCAAGAAAAATGCGTACGCAAAGCGTAAAAAGAAAAATAAAATTCGCCGCAGGTGTACCTTGGTCTTGCCTCTTGCCTCATATTGACTTACCCCATTATTTATGCTATAATGCATATAACAAACCATTATAACCTCAGCAGGAGGAACGATGCATGAAACATTCATTCAATAAAAACAGCATTATCTTCTCCGACCTTCTGCCTCTGCTCGTTATCGTGCTCTGCGTCGTGGTGGTGACTGTGACCTATCACCCCGAAAAAGCTACCTATATGGACGAGACCACTGCGCTTGACAGCGGTTGGGTGACCGATGACGGTCAGCGCTTTGATATTGACGAGCTGCCTAAGGGAGATATAACTGTAACTCATACCCTTACAGGTATCGACCTGTACCGTAAGCGGTTTTGTTTCAGAAGCGCAGATACCCATATCACTGCCGTTTTCGACGGCGAAGAGTTCTACAGCTATGCGCCTGAGTTCCCCCCTGTGCTCGGAAGATCCTACGGTATGTATATCCATATGATACCGATCCCGCCCGAGGCGCAGACCGTTACCCTGAAGCTGCACCCTCTCTATGATAACCTGGCGCCCTATCTGCGATATGCCGCCGTTGAGGACGCAGGTGTGTTCATGGGGGATATCTATCACCAGAACCTGCCCGGCTTTGCCCTTTGCGTGATCATAGCCCTGTTCGGTGTGCTTATGCTGATACTCGGCTTTACCGCCAGACATACCACCTATCAGAGCGATGTGAACTTTTTCTCACTGGGCACTTTTTCGATATTGGTGGGAGTGTGGTCGGCGAACGATACCTACATAATCCAGGTGTTCACCCAGCACCCCGAGCTTATGAGGTTCACAAACTATCTGTGCCTTATCTTCATCGCCTATCTCCCCGTTTCTATTATGGCTAAGGCGACTAACAACAGCGGCACGGTCATGCTGCCTATACTGTTTTTGCTCACCACATTGAACTTTGTTATAACAATGCTGCTCTCTGCGCTGGAGATAAGCGATGTGCGGCTCATGCTGCCGTTTTCGCATTTCAATATCATAGTCGCTATGGTAATGACCATGATACTTATGGTGAGGTCGGTCAGGAAGAAAACCATCGACAGGCGTTTTCTGCATATGGTCATCGTGGGAATGACCTGTGCGGTCATCGGTGTTGCGGCGGATATCCTGCGTTTTCGACTTTTCCCCGACAGCTCCCTTGCGTCGAGCACTTTCACAAGGATAGGCGTTCTTGTGTTTATCGTTCTTATGGGGCGTTATCTTATGCAGGAGCGCACCAAGACCGCCGCCCAGCAGGGACAGACCGAGCTTATGCGTAAGCTTGCCTATACAGACGGTCTTACCGAGCTTGCCAACCGTTCGGCATTCCACCTTAAAGAGGACGAGCTGCGGCAGACGCAGGCAGAGTGTGTGATCGTCCAGCTGGATATCAATTTTCTTAAAAAAGTCAACGATGTCTACGGCCATGCAGAGGGCGATAAGCACATAATCGGCGCTGCAAATATCATTCGTGAATGCTTCGATGGGCTGGGCAGCTGCTACCGTGTGGGCGGCGACGAGTTCGTGGTGGTAGCCGCAAACTGTACCGAGCAGTCAGTCTGCAACGCTCTGAATGATCTGGAGAAAAAAACCGCAGAATACAATACCGCCGAAGCTCCCCCTGTGGCAATGCAGATAGCCCACGGCTATGCCCTCTACGACGGTAAGAGCTGCACGCTGGAGGAAGCCGAAAAGCTAGCCGACCAGCGAATGTATGAGAAGAAAAAAGCCATGAAAAACCATGCAGCCCCCAAAAACGACTGACCCCGAAATGCGTATGAAAGTGATCAAGACCGCCTTGAAATCACGTTCAAAGCGGTCTTTTTGCCTGTAAATAATAATTTATCATACCGTCAGCAGGTCTTATTGGGGGAGACCCTTTTGAAAAAGGGTCGTCCCCCAAACCCCCTCCCTAAAA